>JAAUQZ010000102.1 GCA_012033355.1 Leptolyngbyaceae cyanobacterium RM1_406_9
GATCGCGGATATGAAGGGGTAAGGGGGAGGGAATGAGGGATGAGGGATGTAGGGATGAGGAGATAGCTTGTGTAGAGCAAAACGTAACTCAGCACATCTTATTCAGAAGAAAAGTCTGTAGGGGCGTAGCATTCGGGCAAGGATTTTGAGCTTGTTCCAGAGACTACCTACCGAATGCTATGCCCTTACAGGGGACTTAACCCAACTTAACTTCTGCCAAACGGTCAAATTTTAGCCAAAAACTCGCTTGAGCGCAGGAATGCGCGACAGTACCAGGTAGTCCAGCAATAGCACTAGGACAAGCGAAATGCCCACCAATGGAAACGCGAGTCCTAAAACTGCCACGATCGCCAATGGCACCCGCCAATGTTGAACATAGGGAGGCAAAGCAGGTGCGCCGATTAGCCCTACCCCTTTGGGGCGACGTAGCCACCACATCACGGCTCCTGTCACTGAAAGCAAAATCGTCACCAACGCCGCAAATAGCATCAGTAGTTGGTTCGCCAGTCCAAAATATTTGCCCATGTGAACTGCGACCCCTAGCTCTACCGCTTTGGGCACCAAACCGTAATCATTCCAGCGCACATCAGCTAACACTTCACCGCTGTATTGATCGATGTGCAGCGTGATTTCTTGAGTCGGGTCATTGGGAAATGCTGCAACGGTATATACCCCTGTCTCTCCTTCGGGAAAGGTGACGCTAAATCCTGGCGGCGCACCTCTTTCCTGTGCCAATGCCACAACTGAGTTTAGGTTAACCGCTGTGCGAGAGGAAACTTGGTCACGAGCAGTTTGAGTCTCTGTATGACTATGACCCAAATGGTTCTCATGACCAGCCGCATTTGACTGTGGCATCGGCAGTTGCTGTACTGCCCAGGGCACAACCTGCCCGGTTTGGTTGAGTGAACCTGTCAACACCGTCGATTGAGGCACATCCTCCCACATTTGGGCAGGAAAGCGACCCCACACTTGAGCAAAGGTTTCTCCCCAAAAGGCAGACCAGGGAAGCCCAGTTAGAATCAGAAAACCGACCAGCAGCACCCCATAAAAACCCGGAACTGCGTGCAAATCTCGCCAAAAAATGCGTTTATTTCTGCTCCACAGACGCGGAATTAAAGTTCCAAAAATTGAGAATTGGCTGCGAGGAATCCACAGATACAGCCCAGAGATCAGCAGCACTAGCCCCCAACAGGCAGCCAGTTCGACCAGATAATCCCCCCCTGTGCCGATCATCAGGGTGCCGTGAATAGTGCGGGCGATCGCCTGCAAATTATTGTCCTCATCCCGGCTGCCCAATACCTGCCCCGTGTAGGGATTGACAAACACAGTGAGATTTCGCTCATCCGCAGTTGCCAACGTGACTTCAGCACTTCTATCAGCAGCGACATTGGGAATGAATTTGGAAACGGTGGCATCCGGGTCAATCGCTTGGGCTACCTGAACTTGTTCGGTGTAAGGCAGCATCGTGGCACCGGGCTGCACAAACATCAAATTGCGATACATTACAGCGTCTAGCTGCGGTTTGAACAGGTAAATGATGCCCGTGATCGCCAGGATTAACAGAAAGGGAATGACAAATAAGCCCGCGTAGAAATGCCAGCGCCAAACCGTGCGGTAAAAGCGATCGCCCGAAACAGGAACAGAAGACGGATTCAAGGGGGTTGAAGATTCACTCATAACTCATGCCTTACCTGCTCTATGGAATGCGAGCGGCATGAGTATGTCCTGTAGGAACAGAAAACGTCAAAAGACAAGCTGTCAAACTTCTGTCAGGATCTTTGCAGGTCTTTTACTGAGTCACCGCACCTAGAGCAATGAGCGTCGCCTTTTGCGTTTCCGATAGTCCTGTGACTCCGGTGATGTTAGTGCCCTCATAGGGTTTATCGGTTTTGAGCGTTTGCAGGCGATCGCCCGTTTCAATATCCCAGAGGGCGATCGTTTCATCCTTGCCGCCGCTAGCCAAAATATTGCCATTCAAGCTAAACGCGACAGTTCGCACCCAATCGGTGTGTCCCTGTAGAGTTTTGATACATTGCCCCGTTTTAATGTCCCAAAGCCCGATTGAGTTGTCCTCGCCGCCACAGGCTAAAATTTGTCCGTCTTGACTGAAGGCAATCGAGCGCACCCGATTGGTGTGTTCTTGCAAAATGCTGAGGCACCGTCCGGTGTGAACGTCCCAAAGCCTCACCGTTTGGTCATTGCTGCTACTCGCCAGAATGAGAGACTGAGAGTGAGGCATAAAGGCGACACAGCGCACCCAGTCGGTGTGCCCATGCAAAACTTTGACGCACTGCCTGGAGTTCACATCCCACAACCTCACCGTTTGGTCATTGCTGCCGCTGGCTAAAGCTTGCCCATCCGGGCTAAAGGCAACCGACCAGACCCAGTTTGTATGTCCGCGCAGGGTTGTGAGACACTCGCCGCTGCTGACATCCCACAGCCTGATTTTTTGATCGTCGCTGCCGCTAGCTAAGATTTGCCCGTTGGGGTGAAAGGCGATCGCCCGTATCCAGTTAGTGTGTCCTGACAAAACATGGAGACACTTGCCTGTGCAAATATCCCACAGCCGAACGTTTTGGTCATCGCTGCCGCTAGCCAGAGTTTTTCCATCTGGGCTAAACGCCACCGACCAGACCCGACTGGCATGGCCGTAGAAGGCTTTGAGACACTTGCCGCTGTAGGCATCCCACAGTCTTACCTTTTGGTCGTCGCTACCGCTGGCCAGAATTTTTCCCTTGAGCGAGTCAGAAGGGGAAGGGGAGGCGATCGCCCCTTCATCCGTCATGCAGGAATCCGCTAAAATCTGAGCCGTATCAGCAGGCGCAAACGCCACAGAACGTAAGCTGCGAGTGTAGCCCTGGAGTGTTTCTAGCTGCTGTCCCGTTGTTGCATCCCAGAGCCTGACCGTCTGGTCATCACTACCGCTAGCTAAAGTACGACCATCAGCGCTAAACGCCACCGACCAGACGCGGCTCGTATGCCCTTGCAGCGTTTCCAGACATTTTCCTGTCTTAACATCCCAAAGCCTCACCGTCTGGTCGTCACTGCCGCTGATGAGCATTTGGCTGTCAGGACTAAAGGCAACTGACCAAACTCGTTCCTTATGACCCAATAAAGAATTCAGCTCAGTTCCCTGGGCAATATCCCATAGCCTCACAGTGTGGTCACTGCTGCCACTCGCCAAAAAACGCCCATCGATACTAAAGCTAACCGATCGAATGCTGCGAGTATGCCCAGAGAAAATGCTGACACATTGACCTGTGCTGACTTCCCACAATCTGATGGTTCTATCGCTGCTGCCACTCGCCAAAAAACGCCCATCGATACTAAAGCTAACCGATCGCACCCAATCGGTATGCGCCAGGAGAATTTCGGTGCATTCTCCAGTTTCAACGCTCCACAGTTTAATCGTCTGGTCGCTGCTGCCGCTGGCGAGAGTGCATCCATCAGGGCTAAAGGCAACCGATTGAATGCCGCTGGCGTGTCCTTCTATTGTTTGCAGGCATTTACCTGTGCTGACATCCCAAATTTTTAGGGTCTTGTCGTCGCTGCCACTCGCCAACCTCCGACCATCAGGGCTAAAGCTGACAGAGCGTACCCAGCCTGTGTGTTCATCAAAGGTAAGAAGCTGCTCCCCGTCCATTACCCGCCACAGGCGCACCTCGCCATTTGCATCGCCTGTGGCCAGCAACGTGCCATCGGGACTGAAAGCAACCGATAAAATGCTGCCAAACGTGTCGCTAAAAACAGACTTTTCTAAATTTGAATTTGTGAAGTTTACTCGATGCAGATTAATTCCTTGAAAATAGGCTTGCCAAATTGTCAAATTAGAGAAGTCATAATCTTGTAAATGGGTCTTAAGCTGCACCAGCAAATTGATAATATTTCCACTGGTATAACCTGGTTTTAGGGGAAATTCTATCTGAATCTTAGAAAGAATTTTGATTAGCTGATCTTCAATTGCTTTGTCACTGCCTAGCGTGATTTTCAATCGGTCAATGATGGGTTTGAGAATTAAGTTAATTTGAGTATTTCTGATGTAATCCTTTGCTTGGGCTTTGATTAAAGCATAACTATTGATTAAGGCAATTTCATCGTTGTCAATTTCTTTGTAAACTCCTTCAATGATTTGCTCGGTGATGTATTCCATCACAACAGGCTGTTGGGTAAAGCTAGCCAAGTTTTTTTCAATCAGCGATCGCCGATTCAACGATTCCAAAACCTCTAGCAATTCGGTTAGAGAAATGGGTGCAACCACATCATCTCGCAGTTCAGTAATTGAAATTGGCTCTCGATTAATTGCTAACCAGTACATCACCTCCTGCTCCAAGTTTGAGATGCGGCTAAGCTGCTGATCGAGCAGGTCTCGAATCTCGCCAAAAACGGCTGTGCCTCGCTCAACCTGTTCTAAGAAACTGTCAATATTGCCGTCAAACAGATCGTGAATAGCAGTGGCAACAATCTTCAGAGCCAGGGGATTTCCCGCATAGCGATGAATTAAAGTTGTCCATTTATCTTCTGAACCGGAAAACCCTTTTGCTTTAAGAACCTGCTGTCCTTCAGTTTCCTTTAAACCCGTTAGTTGCAGTGAGCGAATGGGTAATGTTTTGCCTTCCAATAAAGCAATTTCCTTAGGCTTTTCTCGGCTGGTTAAAATCAAACAGCTTTGATGTTGAACTTCACCCAATTGTCTAAATAATTCTCCGTAGGATTCATACCCTTCCCGATATCGACCCACGCGATCGCGCAACGTTCCTTCCCCGCTCTGCAAAATGGTTTCAACATTGTCTAAAACAATCAGACAGCGATGCTGTTTTAGATGGTCAATTAGTCGAGATAAATCTGCTTTAGTTTCCGATTTGTTGAGTAGGACATTGAACAGATCAGTAAGAATATTTTCTAGAACGGGGGCATTCCGAAGCGATCGCCAAATCACCGTCTCGAACTCCGCTGCAATCTGCTGCGATAGCTTCACCGACAGAGAAGTTTTGCCAATGCCGCCCATGCCCAGCACGGCAACTAGACGACAGCGATCTTTGACAATCCACTTTTCGAGCTTCTCAAGCTCCTCAGTCCGTCCAAAGAAGACCGATACGTCAACGGCTTCGCCCCAGTCCTGATGCGGCTCGGCAGCAGTTTGGGTTAGGGAAAGGGGGAAGGGAGCGATCGCCGTCTGGCTCTCCAGCTTAGAACCGCCCGTCTTAGAATCCACAATCTCAGATTGATAGGCAGCGGTCAGGCTAATCAAATCCTCTCGTCGATTTCGCCGCAAGCCGTTGATTTTGCGCTTTAGCCCAAAGTGATCGCAGAGATTTTGAATATGTTTCCGCACCGTAGCCGTAGACATTTCCAGTTCCGAAGCGATTTCCTCATCCGATCGCCCCGACAAGATTAACGCCAAAACGCTGCGAGGCTTTGGAGTCAAGCTTTGAAACTTGGTTGTGAACTCGTCTTTATTCACAGTTTTTTGTTAAATCACAAATTACACAATACAGGTTTATCCGAAACCAGCAAATTCTCCAGTGTAGAAAAACTTGTGAAAAGTCTTCTGCCTACACGACCGTAATCCAGACTCTAGAGTGCCTTAAATTTCACAAATAAGCTGCTGCATCAGAAAATCTTTGATGAACCTTTACAGAGTCATTTCACAGAATTCACAATAATTTTTGATTGGTCATTGATTAACTATGCATTTCCCCAACCCCATGTAGGATGAACATCTTGTCCGTCCGAATCAAGCAGACATCTTGCCTAACCCACAAACAACCAAGGTTGCCAGAGCTTTAACTGGATATCGCGTTTGACATTCCAGCTAACTTATGTGAAAGTCGTAGTATCACAAAATTCACAAAATTCACAAAACCAACGTCGCTGCCTTGACATACAGTTCCTTTCACGACCACACAGGAGATCAAAGAAGATGATGCAGGCAAACGACTATAGCTGGCTATTCAAGTTAACGTGCCGAGTTCTGAAATATTTCCTGCTATTCCTGGTAGGCATTGCTGCTGCCTACTTGTTAGCCGCCGTCTTTGGCGCACTGCACCTCGCCCTCCCCATGCTGCCGTTCATAGGAGACTTGGTTTTGAGGCTGGCGTTATCCATACTGGGACTCATGGCAACGGCTGTCATTTTCGAGTCGTTGCGGTACTAAGTGGGAATAAGGGGTAAAGGGGCCTCTTGCCTGCTTAATTCGGACGAGCAAGAGGACTATCCCACAAGCGGCTTAAGAAAGTTGCACATCGCGTTAATGACCAATAACCAAGTCCTGACCTCTGCAAATCCACAATCTATTAAGGTTAGAAAGGGAATTTGAGGTGCAGGCGTGGACGAATTGCAGAAGAGAGTGAGCGATCGCTGGTCATTAGCTGGTAAGAAAGCCCTGATCACAGGGGGAACCAAAGGAATTGGGCTAGCCGTTGCCGAAGAATTTTTGTCGCTGGGGGCGACCGTGACGATCATCGCCCGCAGTGATCAAGCGATTGAGCAGCAGTTGACAAGCTGGCAGCAGCGAGGTTGGCTAGCCTATGGGTTGGCGGCGGATGTGGCGATCGCCGCCCATCGGCAAACCATTTTTGCTCAGGTTGCTGAGTCAATGGGCGGACTCGACATTTTGGTGAATAATGTCGGCACCAACATTCGCAAAAAAGCTCTGGAATATAGTTCCGAGGAATATGAGCGGATTCTCGAAACGAATCTGACTTCAACCTTTGAGATTTGCCGTCTGGCTCACCCCCTGCTCAAAGCTGGCGAAAATAGCAGTATCGTCAACATTGGCTCCGTGGCAGGACTCACTGCGGTACGAACGGGGGCACCCTACGGGATGACCAAAGCGGCGCTGGTGCAGTTGACGCGCAACTTAGCGGTAGAGTGGGCAGGCGATCGCATTCGAGTTAACACCGTTGCGCCCTGGTTTATTCGCACTCCGCTCACGGAACCCGTGTTAGACAACGAAGAGTTTTTTGCTTCAGTCCTCTCTCGCACCCCAATGGAACGAGTCGGAGAACCCGCCGAAGTTGCCGGACTGGTTGCCTTCCTCTGTATGCCTCCTGCCTCATTCATTACAGGGCAGTGCATTGCCGTAGATGGGGGCTTTTTAGCCTTTGGGTTCTAGCAGCTAGCTCAGTGTCGGCACGTAGGCTCCGCTGGAATATGCCCAGGCAATGCCCTCTGGATCTAGGCTTTGAGTCCAGGCGCTAAAGTCATCTCGAACTTTGCGACGACGAACGGTGCTAGCACTAACTCCCAAACGTTGAGCTAGCTGATAGCTAGAAAGATAGCCCTCTGGAGCGACTTCTTCGATCAGTGCCAGGTAAAGCTGCCAGAGCAAAACAACGCTGACAAAAATCACAAGTACGACTGCCTCAGGTCGTCTAAGCAGGTTTTGGGTTTCTTGAATGGCGGTATCTGTAGAGGTGGGGGCAATGTCACCGTTAGTTGGCTCCTGAGTGACAGGAGGTTTGGGGGCAATCACCTGCACCGCATCAGAGGCAGGCAAGTCCGAGGAAGGAGGAGTTGAATAAGGCTGAATCGATTGAGTCACCGTACTGGCTTCTGAATGAATGGGACTGGAATTTTTCTCTAACTGGATTTCTTGATTCCATGCTACAGAGTTATCGCCAATCTGACGGCCAAAAACTTTAATTATCCGGATGGGTTCAACCTTTAATTTCTCAACGCCGTCACGCACAAAGCTCACCATTGCCTGCTGGTCGGGCACCTGCTCCGACTCCAGCAAGACATACAGACAATCTTCTTTTCTCACCACCTGCGTCTTAATGTTGCGCTGCTGGGTGGAATGGTTCATGATTGCGGCAATAACTTTGGGATGACCCTGTTTAGCCAGTGTCAAGATGTCCTGGGGCGACACTTGCGGAGACTCTTGTAAAGACATGAGCGCAGCCTTGAACGTGGAAATGAATATCTGAAATATGACACAGAGAATCGACTGTGCCTCAGTTTATATTTTCCACCAGTCCATACAACCCCTGAGAGCGTGAGAGGATATTTGAAAAGGTTAATTTGTAACCCAACAGCTTGTAGGGGCGTAGCATTTGGGCAAAAATTCTCGGCTTATTCCAGGATCTACCTGCTGAATGCTATGCCCTTACGGGGACATTTGCTACTTTTCAAACACCCTCTGACTGCAAATCACAGCGGTAGGTTGAGTGGAGCAAAGCAAAATACAAGATCCCTAGCTTGCCGCGATCCAAAAATCTTTAGCCTCCAAAAAAGAAACGAGAGCAATAGGTTTCCATCACTCTCACTTCCTCAAACTTGATCAGGTTTAATAGGTCGGCTTTCGGTAAGGGCGAAGCGTTCGGCAAATAACTGCTTGAAAGTGCTGAAAATCTTTGCCCGAATGCTTCGCCCCTACAGGACTTCCTTCCGAGAAGCTCGGTCGCTTAGTCAAAGAAATCTTTGACTCGATCAACCAAATTCTCAGTGCTGTCCTCTACATCACGACCTGCATCTTTAAGCCGATCGCCCAAATCTTCTGCTCGGTTTTGAGCTTCACCTGAAAACTGTTTGGCACGACCTTCCACCTGATTGGCAGGGCTATCAGTGACTTCGCCCACACCCCGCTGGATTTGGCCTTCAATCTCTCTGCCTGTCGCTTTGACCCGCCGTTCAATGCCAGTGCTGGTTGCAGCATCGTTTTCAGCAGCGATTTGACTGGGGGTGGCTGCCATTAGAGGAGAAGCGATCGCCGAGGGAATCACCCAAACAGTAGCGATCGCCAAAACCAAAGCCAACATGAAACTGGCAAACACTTTACGGCTGCGCTGGAGTAAATTCATAGCTACCTCAAACTAAGTTAACGGTGAGCGCCGATAGCAAGAGCCATCAGCAAATCGAAACTCTTCAGGGCACAACCTGACATCACAACCATATTGCTTTATTGCTGCTAATGACATCTGTTGAAAGGCTTATGAATGCTATGTCTTGAGGGCGATCGCCACCCCCTCACTCACCTCAGTATGTCTTTACCTGCCGTAGCAACTCTTAACATCAGCAGCATTCTTGCTCCCAAAGAGCTTGGTAAACTAGGGACACAAGAAAAGTGCTGCACCTGGCTTTGCGGCGTTACTAAAACCGTGCGTTAACCCATGCAGAATCATAGGTGAATAGAAATACCAATGGTTGATTCTCTAAAAAAACCTAGTGTTGAAGAAATCCGACCTGGGGTGAAAGCTCCAGCCAAAGAAACCATCCTGACCCCCCGCTTCTACACAACAGACTTTGACGAGATGGCTAAGATGGACATCTCCATCAACGAAGCAGAACTTCAGGCAATTTTAGAAGAGTTTCGGGTTGACTATAACCGTCACCATTTCGTGCGCGATGCCGAATTCGAGCAATCCTGGGATCACCTTGATGGCGAAACTCGACAGCTATTCATCGAATTCTTAGAGCGCTCCTGCACTGCCGAATTTTCTGGCTTCCTGCTCTACAAAGAGTTGGCCCGCAAGCTCAAGGACAAAAACCCAGTGCTGGCAGAATGCTTCTTGCTGATGTCGCGCGATGAGGCTCGTCACGCAGGCTTCCTCAATAAGGCAATGTCAGACTTTAACCTGTCCCTCGACTTGGGTTTCCTGACCAAGAGCCGCAGCTACACCTTCTTTAAGCCCAAGTTCATCTTCTACGCCACCTACCTGTCGGAGAAGATTGGCTACTGGCGCTACATCACAATCTACCGCCATTTAGAAGCTCATCCCGAAAATCGCATCTACCCGATCTTCCGATTCTTTGAAAACTGGTGTCAGGACGAAAACCGTCACGGCGACTTCTTTGACGCGCTAATGAAGTCTCAGCCCCAGTTCCTCAATGACTGGAAGGCTAGACTGTGGTGCCGCTTCTTCCTGCTGTCGGTGTTTGCCACGATGTACTTGAATGACATTCAGCGCTCTGGCTTCTACAAGTCACTCGGTTTAGATGCCCGTGAGTACGACATTCACGTCATTCGCAAAACAAACGAATCTTCTGCGCGAGTTTTTCCTGTGATTCTCAACGTTGATCATTCAGATTTCTTTGGGCTACTGGATGTTTGCGCGGAAAACAATGTGAAGTTGGGGGCGATCGCCAATTCCAACACACCCAAATTCCTCCAGATCTTCCAAAAGCTGCCGCTCTATGCCTCCACTGCGGTGCAGTTAATCCGACTTTACTTCATGAAGCCCATCAACACCGCAAAGCTAGAAGGCTCTGTCCGCTAGCAGCTTTTCACCCCTCACACAAAGCGGCTCTGGTTTAGCAGAGCCGCTTTTTTGTATCTATCATCTACACGCAACTGCTAGTCATCCCTCATCCCTTCATTAATGCCCTTTGACAACATCTGTAAATACCTTTCGGAAAAGTATCCCGATCGCTTTGCCGCTTGGCTTTTGGGGAAATCTCCCGCTACCGTCGAAATTCTCAAAACCGAGCTAGGTATTGAACCCATTCGAGCCGACTACGTGACGTTTCTGCGAACCGAAGGACGCATTCTGCATCTAGAGTTTCAGGTCAAAGTCGCCTCGGACCCACCCCTGCCGCTAAGAATGCTCGACTACTGGGTACGGCTGCATCGCCGCCACCGTTTACCCGTCACTCAGGTGTTAGTCATCCTGCAACCGCCGCCGCCAGAAGTCGTGATTGAAACACTTTTTCACCTGGAGCGAACCCGACACGAATACGAGGTGGTAAAACTGTGGGAACAAGACCCTGAAGTTTTTTTGCAGGATGTCGCCCTCATGCCACTTGCGGTACTAGCTGCGGCTTCTGATCCAACTCAACTGCTCAACCGAGTTGCTCAACAGGTCAGTAATATAGAATCACTAGAACAAAGACAGGAAACTATCACCTGTACGCAACTGTTAGCGGGTTTGCGCTTCAAACGAGAACTTATTCTTCAAGCTTTCAGAGGTAGAGTCATGCGAGAATCAGTCATTTATCAAGACATTTTGCAAGAAGGAAAACTGGAAGGAAAACTGGAAGGAAAACTGGAAGGAAAGCTGGAAGGAAAACTGGAGGGAGAACTAGCGCTGATTTTGCGACAATTGGTGCGTCGGGTGGGAGCGATCGCCCCCCCGTTACAATCTCAAATTCAAGCCTTACCGCTGCCGCAGTTAGAAGATTTAGGTGAAGCGCTCCTAGATTTTTCTGAGACGGCAGATTTAGTTGCCTGGTTAGAGGAGAAGTCTCGAAAGGATGAGGGATAAGGGATGAGAGATAAGGGATGAGGGATGAGGTTAATCTGTACACCCTGGGATGTGTAGGGGCATAGCATTCGGGCAAAGAATATTGACGATTTCTAGTGTTTATTTACCGAATGCTACGCCCTTGCAAGGATATCAATTACCCATTCATTATCCCTAAGCATGATGTATCGGAATTAAATTTTTTCTGTCGGAAGTGGGACGAAATAGCACGACAAAAGCGAGAAGATAGGCAGGGTTTGTGAGATTGCAGAGAGTTAGGTAGGGCGCTGTTGATGCCCTGCTTTGCATCCAGATTGAGTGGGAAATCAACGGGTGAATAGGTGCGTTTGAGATGAGCGATCGCTACTGTGCGATCGCCCCAGCTTTGTCATTGCTAAAAGTGTTGTTGATTTAAATACTGCCGAATCGTAGGTATCCTTATGCTAGATCTCTGGTACAAAAGCGCTGTTATCTATTGCCTTGATGTCGAAACCTACATGGATGCCAACGGCGATGGTATTGGAGACTTTGAAGGACTAACCGCTCGGCTAGATTACCTTGCAGGTTTAGGCATTACCTGCCTCTGGCTGATGCCGTTCTATCCGACTCCAAACCGTGATAATGGCTATGACGTAAAAGACTTTTACAACGTCGATCCGCGATTGGGAACGCTCGGTGATTTTGTTGAATTTACTCGGCAGTCCAACGAACGCGGAATGCGGGTAATTATTGATTTGGTGGTTAACCACACGTCTATTGAGCATCCCTGGTTTCAGGAAGCTTGCAAAAGTAAAGATTCAAAATACCGCGATTTTTACGTTTGGGCAGATGAAAAACCTGAGGATGCCCACAAAGGCGTAATTTTTCCGGGCGTTCAAGACAGCACTTGGACTTACAGCGAAGAAGCTGGAGCTTACTACTTTCATCAGTTTTATGAGCATCAGGCAGACCTAAACGTTGAAAATCCCAAAGTATGGCAGGAAATCCAGAAAATTATGGGGTTCTGGCTGCAACTCGGTGTATCCGGCTTTCGACTGGATGCAGCCCCTTTTCTAGTTGAGCTGAAAAGCGCTCACGGCAGTTCTAAAGACGAATATGCCTATCTGGAAGAGATGCGGCAATTCCTCTCTTGGCGACGGGGTGATGCAATCATTCTGGCAGAGGCAAACGTGCCGATGGAAGCTGTGCCTCACTACTTTGGTGACGGCGACAAGATGCAAATGCTGTTTAATTTCATGGCAAATCAGTATTTGATTTTGGCGCTTGCCAAAGAAGAAGTTGCTCCGTTAATCGAAGGGCTGAAAGCGCCACCCGAAATCCCTCAAGTGGGTCAGTGGGCATACTTTGTCCGCAATCATGATGAACTGTCGTTAGACAAACTTTCCGACGAGCAGCAAGAGGAAATTCTCACCAGGTTTAATCAAGACAAAGAAAAGGTTTGGATCTATGACCGGGGAATCCGCCGCCGCTTTCCGCCGATGGTGCAGGGCGATCCGCGTCGAGTTCGGCTGGCGTACAGCTTGATGTTTACGATGCCAGGAACACCTGTGCTGTTTTATGGCGAGGAGATTGGCTTGGGTGATGACCTGTCTCAGGACGAACGGAACTCAATTCGCCCTCCCATGCAGTGGTCCGGTGAACCGAATGCAGGGTTCTCAACAGCGCCGCCCGACCAATTGTTTCGCCCTGTAATTTCAGACGATCAGTTTGGCTACAAGCAGTTGAATGTGATCGACCAGCGCCGCGATCCGAGTTCGCTGCTCAACTGGATGGAGCGGGCAATCCGAATGCGGAAGGAGTGCCCCGAATTTGGCTGGGGCGACTGGCAGATGATTGGGACGGGTCATCCCTGTGTTTTTGCTCATCGCTGTGACTGGCGAGATGGGTCTGTGATGGCGGTTCACAATCTTTCAAGGGAAGCCTGCACCGTCACGCTGAATCTAAAGGAGAACGAAGATCGGCTGATTGACTTGTTGGGCGATCGCCCCTACCACCAAATCGAAGGCGTATCCCACGAAGTTGAGCTAGACGGCTATGGCTATCGCTGGTTTCGGATTGGGGGATACCATCTGTGAAGGGATGAGGGATGAGGGATGAAGGATGAGGAAGGGGATTTGCTCACCGTTTGACGGCTCACTAACCACTGATAAGCAGTTAATTAGCGGCTAATGGCGGTACGATAGATAACGCTTCTGATCGAAAACTAGGTAGGGGCGAGCGGCCGCTCGCCCCTACAGAGGGTCAAACTTCTAGGCTGCTTATGAGTACTTCCCTTCCTTCTCCCGCATTGGATACGACCGCAACGGATGCTCCAGATTGGTCTGCACTGCTGCAACAAATTTTGGACGGACAGTCGCTTTCGACGGTTCAGGCGGCGGTGCTGATGCAGGGGTGGCTGAAAGAGGCGATCGCCCCCGTTCTTTCAGGGGCAATTCTGGCAGCAATTCAGGCAAAGGGCGTTTCTGCCTCTGAGCTAGCGGGCATGGCGCAGGTGTTGCAGTCGCAGTCGCTTGGTGGCGGCACGGCTCCTTCTCTGTCTGTCCCATTGATTGATACCTGCGGCACCGGGGGCGATGGCGCTTCTACGTTCAACATTTCTACGGCCGTTGCCTTTGTTGCAGCAGCGGCAGGCATTCCGGTCGCCAAGCACGGTAATCGATCTGCCTCTAGCAAAGTTGGTTCAGCCGATGTGCTAGAAGCGTTGGGGATCAATTTGAATATTGCGCCTGAAACAGCACGGGCGGCTCTGCAAGAAGTGGGGATCACGTTTTTGTTTGCCCCAGGCTGGCATCCAGCAATGAAATATGTTGCCCCTCTGCGAAAAACTTTGAAGGTGCGAACGATCTTTAACCTGCTGGGGCCGTTGGTGAATCCTCTGGGTCCGAGCAGACAGGTCATCGGAGTGTTTAGCCCCACTTTGGTTCAAGTCATGGCTGAAGCGTTGCAGCAGCTTGGCAAAGAGCAGGCGATCGTGCTGCACGGGCGAGAAAAGCTGGATGAGGCGGGGCTAGCAGATGTGAGTCACTTAGCAGTCCTGGAGGCTGGCGAGATTCGTTCAGTCACGCTTGATCCTCAAGAGTTGGGTCTGATCGCTGCCCCCACTAGCGCTCTCAGGGGCGGCGAGGTTCACGAGAACGCTGAGATTTTGCGCTCTGTGCTTCAGGGTAAAGGAACCCAGGCACAGCAGGATGTGGTGGCACTGAATGCTGCCCTAGCACTGAAGGTGGGCGGTGCGATTTCGGGAAATTCTGGCATTTCCTCTGCGCCCGCTGAACTTTATGCTCAAGGGGTGGTGAAAGCCAGAGAAATTTTGCAAAGCGGTGCTGCCTGGGCAAAGCTGGAGCAACTTGTAGATTTTTTGCGTTAGCGCTCTCGAAACTCCACCACGTTCTGTCGAACGGTGACATCGTAGCGGCTGAAGAAGTCTTGACCGAGTAGCCCTACTCCCAGGCTGGGGCCTGCTACGGCGACCAGTACATCCTGGGCGATCGCCCCCCCTGCTTCTATCGAATCAACGTATCCCAGTGGGAATGTAACGTTTCTTTCGCTGGCTGTATCAACGCTGGCTTGCCCCACTGGCACTACGTTCAGCGCTGCTGCCATTTGAGCGGTGATGACTGTGCCGCTGGCTCCCGTATCCAAAATCATTTCAAACTGTCGATTGCCGTTAAAGGTGACATTAATCACCGGAGTCCCCCCCGCTCGACGCAAAATTGGAACTTGATAAGTACCCAAACCACCAGAAGAGACTGGCGCTGGCGCTGCTGTAGCCTGAGGGGGGGCGCTATGGGAACTGCTGGTAGACGGGTTACGGGGAGCAAGCACCACTACACCATCAGGATTCGCTAGCGCTGTGGAGCGGCTTGCCTGTTGTTGGGCGTAGGTTAGATTGCGGCGATATTCGGCTAATTTGGTCTGCGCCAGTGACCGATTGGGGCTGGAGGTAGGCACCGATGCGAGTAAATCAATGGCTTGCTGCCAGCGGCTTGCCACCAACCGCCAATCATCCTGCGATCGCGCCGACTGGCTAATCGTAACTGCACTGGAGGCCCGGCTAATGGCAAGCTGGTAGGGATCAGGCTGCTGCGGGGACGGGGCTGTGGGGCTAGCCGCTGGAGATGCAGAACTGGGTGACGCAGCAGGACTGGCTGCAATGGGAGTCTGCGGCACTTCGGAACTGAGGCGATCGCCAGGAACCAAGCTACACGCTGCGCCGACAAGGCCAACTGACAGCAAAAGCAGAGTTGCAGAGGGTTGAAAGATCTGACGCATATCGGGTTTGGAGTAAATTTTAGCCAACCAATTTCTGCTGCTAACGTATAGTCTAAATGAGGTCTAGCTTTTGCGTCATTGACAGCAGTTGACCTGGTCAGTTTTGAGATAGGGTTTGTCCAAGAGAATTTTGAGAGGGTTTATGTCACTTTCTGCCAATCAACCAGCCCTACTAGTTCTTGCTGATGGAACAGTTTACCGGGGATATTCGTTTGGCGCACTGGGTACCACCATTGGTGAAGTTGTATTCAACACCGGGATGACGGGCTACCAGGAAGTCCTCACCGACCCCAGCTACTGTGGTCAAATCGTAACATTTACTTATCCGGAGTTGGGAAACACGGGAGTTAACCCGGAAGATGATGAATCTGAACGTCCTCAGGTAAAAGGGGCAATCGCCCGTAACATCTGCCATCGCCCTAGCAACTGGCGCTCCACTCAGTCTCTGTCTGACTACCTGAAGCAGCACAAAATTCCAGGAATTTACGGCATCGATTCCCGCGCCCTGACCCGCAAGATTCGCTCCTCCGGAGCCATGAACGGAGCGATTTCGAGTGAAGTTTTAGACCCGTCTGAACTGCTGCTGCAAGTCCAGGAAGCGCCCAGCATGGCAGGACTAAATCTGGTGCGCCAAGTCACCACCCAAACAGTTTACGAATGGTCAGATCCAACCCGTTCCATTTGGGAATTTAGACCTACCCAGGACACTGAAACAGCGCCACAGCTTACCGTCGTGGCGATCGACTTTGGCATCAAACGTAACATTCTGCGCCGTCTAGCCAGCTACGGCTGTCGCGTTGTCGTTGTGCCTGCCGACACGCCGCCCGAAGACATTCTCAAACATAACCCAGATGGCATTTTCCTTTCTAATGGGCCGGGCGATCCGGCAGCCGTTGCCGAAGGCATTGCAACCACAAAGGCACTATTAGCCAGCCAAAAACCCGTCTTTGGAATCTGCATGGGCCATCAAATCTTAGGTCTATCTCTGGGTGCAGAAACCTTCAAGCTCAAGTTTGGGCATCGCGGCTTAAACCAGCCCGCAGGGTTGCGCCAGCGCATTGAGATCACCAGTCAAAATCACGGCTTTGCCATTGATCCAGATTCCATTCGTGATGCGGACATTGAAATCACCCATTTGAATTTGAATGATCGCACCATCGCCGGATTACGCCACAAAACCCTGCCGCTATTCTCAGTGCAGTATCACCCAGAAGCTAGCCCCGGTCCGCATGATGCAGATTACTTGTTTGAGCAGTTTGTTCAGTCGATGCGGGAGAATCGGGCAACAGCAGGGGTGGGGTGAGTAGAGAGTAGGTGGTAGGTAGCAGGTAGGAAGAACGCCTTTCCCCTATCTGCTACCTACTGTTGAATGAGGGATGAAAAATGGACTTTTGGGCAGACGTACTTGGTTTTGCAGAAGATGTTACAGCGAAAGTAGGTCAGCAGCTTTTGATTAGCTTTGGGCAGTCTCAGGTAACGGAAAAGCCGGATGGGAGTCTGGTTACGCAGGCTGACCAGTGGGCTGATGCTGAGTTGAGGGGGGCGATCGCACCCGCTTTCCCGATCACGGCGTTCTCACCGAAGAAGTCGAACATATCTTCCCGAAAACCGAGTGGT
>JAAUQZ010000103.1 GCA_012033355.1 Leptolyngbyaceae cyanobacterium RM1_406_9
GCCAGGGACGGCGGACATGGTAATGGGGGAAGTTTCCGTGAGACCATAGCCACCCAAAATCTCTATTCCAACAATTTCAAAGAAGTTTCCAGGTGCATGGCGATCGAACCGCCACCGCTGACCACAAACTTAAGGTGGCCACCTACACCTTCTCGAATTTTCTGGTAGACCAATTTGTTTCCCAATTGATGTAGCAGTGCCAGGAAAGGTAGCTTTAACCCTGCTGAAAATCGCTCTGCGGCGGATGGGTTGAGGTTTTCCAAATCTAGCTTTTGGAGAGTGCGGCGGCTATCGATGTAGTGCTGACTAGTTTTTAGAAAGAAATTGACAAGCTGCTGTTTATTGGCAGGTTGCTCTCGACATTGTTTTTGTACTCCTTCGTAGATCGATTCCCATAGTCGAGGAACACCGACCATGTAGTGGGGTTTGAATTCTTTTAAGTCTCGCTTTACCTGGCGAATGTTGGTGTAAATCTGAGTGCAACCAAAGGAGAAGATGAAATATTCAAAAGAACGTTCGTAGCAGTGCCAGATTGGGAGAATGCTAAGAACTCGTTCTCCCGGCTGAGGTTGAGCTACGGCTCCGGCGTTGGTGACTTGAGACAGCAGGTTGCCCTGAGTTAGCATTACTCCTTTGGGTGTGCCTGAAGTTCCAGAGGTATACATCAGGGTAGCCAGGGTATCTCGATTCGTATTGACTGGCTGGAGGGGATGTTTGGCTCCTAATTTTAGAATTTGGGAAAAAGTTAGAGTTTTGAGGCGATCGCCCCCCTCCATCACTTCATCAGACAGTATGATTGCTAGTCGAATCTTGCCAGGATCGATGTCAGAGTATAGCTTTTCTAGAGTAGCCTGGTCTTGAACGGCGATCGCCACACTGTCGCTATCGGAAAGGATGAACAGCAGTTCATCCCGGTCTGCCTGAGCGCTACGCACTACGTTAACAATGCCAGCCGTCATCATTCCCTGATCGGCAATTAGCCAGCGGGGACTATTGTCTGAGAATAGAGCAATGTGTTCCCCTTCCCGAAATCCCAAAGCCTGTAATCCAGCGGCAAACTGCTGAATCTGCTGCCATAGTTCTGCGTAGGTAACGATTACCTCTGGTTTTGCATGAGGATCACGAAGCGCAATGAGGTTGGATACGGTTTTCCGCTGAGCAGCGATCGCCCAAATTTCAGGAATTGACTGGGCAGAACTAAAGTCGTTGGGACGACTTTCAGAAATACGATTAGAACCAGACGGTGCAGCGATATGAGAGGCGAGTGTAGAACCGGAGTGGGTGGGGCGATTCATCGTGACTAGCTCCGTAAAGTGCCGTTGAAGTCTTCAAAGAAATTGCGATTTTTATAAACTACCCTACTTCTCGCAGCGCTAGAATAGTCAACTGGGAAGGACAGAACGCCATCCGTCCGTTAGGTTGACGGACAGCGGAACTAGATTAGGATGTCCAGAGTAGTCATTAGGAGAATTTATATGCCCAAAGCAGTTTGGAATGGTGCCGTTTTAGCAGAAAGCGATCGGTGTGAAGTCGTCGAGGGAAACCAGTACTTTCCGCCTGACTCGATTAATTCAGAATATTTCACACCCAGCAACACGCACACTACCTGCCCCTGGAAAGGTCTTGCAAGCTACTACAACATTGAGGTGAACGGGCAAGTTAACAAAGACGCTGCATGGTACTATCCCGCTGCTAAAGATGCCGCTAAAAACATTGAGGGTTATGTGGCATTTTGGCGGGGTGTGCAGGTTGACGCTTAACTCCCAAATAGGTCTTTGAGTTGGTGTTGCAAATCTGGCTTTTGGGTATCTTGATGTCTAACTTGCTGTGATTACAGCCCGGTAAACTGCAATTCTTGGATGAAAAGTGTTACTATCAGAAATTTGTGACCGGACTGAACACTCCCAGGTCTGAATCCAGGAATAGGTAGATCGTAGTTTGATAGAATTCTGCTGAACATCTCCGTGAGGGTAATGAAAGTACATAGTCCACCCGCCCAATCACCTCCTATGATTCTGGATTCGTTACCCAACCCTTCTGTGTTGGATGAGGTTTGTCCTCGTCGGGCGCGGTTACAGATTGACCTCATTATCCTGGCGATCGAGGCGCTGGATCTCGGCGGTTCTGAGGCTCTGCTCATGGCTGCTAAAGAGCTTGAGCTACAGGGAATTGTGAAAAATCGAGTTTCTCTCTGGCGGCTACGCAGCACCAATCCATTGAGGCGCAATAGCCAGCGTCGCCCGTTGACATTGACAGAAGCCAAAGCGTTAGTCCTAATTGCCTGCCATTTGGCGCGACGACTGACTGTTTTGATTCGTCAGTTGCTTTTGGCTTATCAGCAGCTCCAGGAAAAACAGCTTTCTCCCGATCATCATTTTCGTCTGTCTGAATACTTAGAGCGGTTTAGGGCACACTTTCGTTCTCGGATGAATCCTAAACGGGCTGGGGTAATCGCTTACAGTACCGATGAAAAACTAAATGAGTTAGCGCTGAAGCTTCTAGGTCAGCTTCTCTTTTGTACAGGAACGGGTGGAACGCAGCGGCTCTGGAGCAGTTTGTTTGATGGAGATGTGGCATGACGATTCAGCGCCAATATAGTTTACCGAACTGTAAGCTTGTGCTTGAAGGGTGGCCAGATGAGGCGATCGCCAACACCCCCACAGGTCGCCCTCTAGTTTCTAAGCTAGTTAGTGCAGAATGTCACTTTACTCATGCTGAAAAGCCACTGGTGGGCGGCAGAGAATTTTTTGAAAGTCTGGTTACGGCTGTTAGTAACTATGCCCAAGAATTTTTGAGTGATGTATCTCACCCTTCCCATGCTGCTGGAAAGCCAGATTTGGTGCATTTACAGCGGATCGACCAGAACCGACATCGATTAACCGTCCAGTCAGAATCTAGCAATGGCAGTCAGCCTCATGCTTCTGGAACTCCCATTCAGCTTGATCTCATGACGGTTCAACTGTTTGATCTGGTTGAGGCGATCGACCAGTTTTTTGCAGATGGGCAAACGCTACCAGATCTATCACTTAATCTAGCTCCCGTTTCTAAGCGGTACGTTGCGTCGCAGGAGCCGATTACGAAGCGGGCAATGCCAGCGGCTCTGGGGGTTTCTGGGCTGGCGGTGGCGGCGATCGCCCTATTCTTTGTACCCGTGCCAGAAAGACGACCAGCGGAACAGGAACCCACCACAGAGCAGTCTACGGAAGTTTCTCCAGCCGCACCCTCTAACTCTGAAGAAGTTGAGTCACCGCCAACTGTAACTCCCGAAAATTCGCCAAGCCCGACAGCGGCTAGTGAGGAACTCGAACCGTCCGATTCTGAACTAGTTGATCCTGCAACGGAATCGTCCGATAACACCTCCGACACAACAGAAGCTAGTGAATCTGTATCTACCGAAGATTTAGAAGCGCTACTCAATACGGCCCCTGAGATTTCTGATCCCGCACGGTTAGATGAAATGACCTTGCAGCTACGAGATCAGCTTGATTCCGCTTGGACTGATCGGGATGCTGGCTTTGATGAGGAGCTGGTTTACCGAGTTGGAGTTGCTGAAAATGGTGACATTTTGGGAGTTAAACAGGTTAACGAGGCTGCTATCACCTACTTTGATCAAACACCTCTAGCAGATTTGAGATACAACCCGATTGATGCAGATGCTCTTGGTCAGGAACCTATTGGTCAGTTTAGAGTTGTGTTTAGGCCTGACGGTGTAATTGAAGTTAGCCCCTGGAATGGAAGACCCGCCGCCAATGCATCACCTTTAGAGAGCTTTGTTTCCTTACTGATGTAAAACGGGCACAAGTTGTGCCCTCTAAATCTCTTTAAACCAGAGAGCCTCATCGATGTGCCTGAGGTCCAGCCCAGACGTTGTTTACCGTTCGTCCAAAAATAACGGGCTGATCTTCGATGGCGGCGGTGGTGGCGCCGCTAAAATCTACCGCCCATAGCATCGTTTGTGTGTCGCCCAAGTTGCCCGCTTGAAACAGTACGCGACCGGGATGAGTTTGGCTCCAGCCTAGCAAAACTGCGTTTGTGTACTGAACGCGAGTCGGGGCAACGGTGTAGGTGCGGTTTTGCTGCCGATCCCAAACAACGGCGTAGTCTGAGGCTATGTCAGAACCAAACAGCGATTCAAATTCTCGTGCCAGGATGC
The DNA here is from genome assembly GCA_012033355.1 of Leptolyngbyaceae cyanobacterium RM1_406_9. GTDB lineage: Bacteria > Cyanobacteriota > Cyanobacteriia > Elainellales > Elainellaceae > JAAUTN01. The sequence goes on from JAAUQZ010000103.1 coordinate 4,154, forward strand.
GATCGCCCGTTTCTGACCAGGCAACCGGAATCAAAATGGCGATCGCCCCTGTCTCAACTTCCACAGGTGCAAGCATTCCATTGCTAAAGGGATTGTCTGCCAGGGGTGAAGACGCAGTAATTGTTTGCAGATCTCCAGTTCTCAGATTCTCTAGAAACAAAACGCTGCTAACTCGGCTTTGAGTAAACTCAGGAGAAACCTGCATCTGGATGCGACTGTATGCCGCATATTCACCATCAGGAGAAATGAGTGACTGGCTGCGGTAGTAGCGCATGATCGAGGTATTCGAGCGACTCATTTCGGCTAGAGTTGCTAAAACCCAATTCCAGGGAACTGGATAAGGACTGTTAAGTGGGTCGAGTTGCACTAACGGCTCCGCCATAGGACTTTCAGAGACAGAATTTTCAGGAACAGGGGGAGAAACTGGCGACTCAGCAGCCGGAACAGCTTCAGGGTTAGCTAAGACAGATCGGGAGCCTAATAGAAACACCAGTAACAAAACGGTAGCCAATCGAGATGATGTTCGGGCGAACAGCCATCCTAAGCAAAATTTGATGTGGTGCATTAAGTTAAGTCTCTGGGTGACGGATTTGTGGTGAGATGCGACACCCGAACCAACATGAGGCTTTTCTCGTCCTATCTTTTCTTGATCTATGTATAGCAACTGTAAGGCTCGCGAATGCATGAATTCTCCAAACTCTTTAACAGATGTAATGTTGCTAAGTGAAATTTGTAGTGGGGTCAGGAATGAGTAACAAGGTGCAATTTCGAGCGCAGAGCTAAGAAAATTAAGTCTCAGCTTTTGGACTCGTCTAGAGTTGAGGTAGCATCACAACAGGGAATGTGCATGAGGTTGAAATATGACTAAGCTCTCAACGGCTCAAGCAACGGAACATCAATCTTCTCAGCGATCGCCCGGTGGAGGCAGATCTTTCCTGGTGCTAATTTTTCGGCTGCTGCTGCTGATTGTAGGCGGCAGTTTTGCTGGGCTGTTGGGCATAGCGGTTGCTCAGTTTTACCCCGCGCAAATCCAAGAAACGCCCGTTCTCGAAAAAGTACTTCAGCGCTCTGAGGCGTTAATCAGGGTTGTTCGCGATCAATCTACAAAATTTTCGGAATAAAGTGATTTCAAACCCGATTTCCTCGGCATCCCTATTGTTGACCCTGGCTCATGCGAATTATTTTTTTTGGTACTCCTCAGTTTGCGGTGCCCAGTTTAGAGCGATTGCAAACTCAGCCAGAGTTTGAGTTACTGGCAGTAGTGACTCAGCCCGACAAACGACGAGGTCGAGGTAACGACCTGATTCCCTCTCCAGTCAAAGCATTAGCGGTTGAGCATCAGCTTCCGGTCTGGCAACCTCGCAGTGTCAAGCGAGATGCCGAAACTCTGGAAAAGCTGAGAACCAGTCAAGCAGATGTCTTCGTTGTGGTGGCCTATGGTCAGATTCTTTCCCAAGAAATTCTCGATATGCCTCGGCTAGGCTGCGTTAACGCACATGGTTCCCTGCTGCCTAAATATCGGGGTGCGGCCCCAATCCAATGGAGCCTGTATCATGGCGAAGCAGAGACGGGGATCACAACCATGCTGATGGATGCAGGCATGGATACCGGGGCAATACTGCTCAAAACAACTACACCCATTACTCTGCTGGATACAGCGCTAGATTTGGCGAAAACTCTATCAGCCGCCGCGGCCGATTTGCTGGTAGAGACGCTGATTGGGCTGGAACGGCGATCGCTCCAACCCATTCCTCAAGACGATGCTCAGGCAACCTACGCACCGCTGATTCAAAAGCAAGATTATCAAATCGATTGGGCGCGTTCGGCGATCGCCCTGCACAATCAGATTCGAGGATTCTTCCCAAACTGCGTCGCGACCTTTCGGGAGACGGTGCTCAAGGTCACGGCTACCGTTCCACTAGCAACGACTGATGCAACGTTACTTCCGACAGAGTTGCAGGATATGAAACATGAGTGGGAAAGTCTGCTGGAACGGTCTGCTCAGCAAGGCAACTCTACTGTCCCCGGAACTGTTGTCGGGTTGCTGAAAAATCAGGGGGCCTTGATTCAAACTGGGGAAGGTTTGCTGCTGTTGCGTGAAGTGCAGATGGCGGGAAGGCGATCGCAGTCCGGCTGGGATTTTATCAACGGCTCCCGATTACAAATTGGTGAAAGATTAGGGAATGGTTAACTGTTTATCACGGGTCATGCGTCCTCAACGAATAACCCGTAACGAATGATTAAAATCTCAATCACTCAAGCCCCGTCCCTGAATCTGAGCCAGTAGAGCTGCATCCGGTTTGCTTCCTTCAGTGTAATAACCTGCTGCTTTTTTAGCCTCAATTTCTACTTTGGCATCCGCCGGGATTAGCTCATCGGGAATGGGCACCCGCTGGATAATCTCGATTCCAGAATTGACGATCGCCTTATACTTCATATCGCTCATGGAGATGAAGCGATCGATTCGAGTAATTCCTAGCCAGTGCAGCACGTCGGGCATGAGTTCTTGAAAGCGCATATCTTGTACGCCTGCAACACATTCAGTGCGAGCAAAGTAGGCATCAGCGCGATCGCCCCCCTCCTGTCGCTTGCGGGCATTGTAGACCAAAAACTTAGTTACTTCCCCCAAAGCCCTACCTTCTTTGCGGAAATAGACGATGATCCCCGCGCCGCCTGCTTGAGCCGTTTGGATGCAGGCTTCAATTCCATGTACTAAATAGGGTCGGCAGGTACAAATATCAGAGCCAAACACATCCGACCCGTTGCATTCGTCATGTACCCGCACAGTCAGCGGCTTCTGTGGATCAGTAATTGCATCTAGGTCGCCCACCATGTAAACAGTAATGCTCCCAATGGGAGGCAGGAAAACCAGCAGGTCTGGACGAGTCACTAGCTCCGGAAACATTCCGCCCGTTTGCTCAAACAAGGTTTTACGCAAAACACCTTCATCAACTTTGAGCCGCTTGGCAATTCCAGGTAAATACCAGACTGGCTCGACGGCTGCCTTTGTGACGACTAAATCGCCGCCTGTCTTCATAATTTTGCCATCGACCTGTAAGCGCCCTTTAACAACGGCCTCTTGCAGTTCTGGCATATTGATATGAGCCTTAGTGATGGCAATCGTAGGGCGAATGTCGTAACCTTGCTGATAAAAAGGCTGGAACACATCACCAACCGAGGCCCCAAACGGGTCCAGGGAAACAATTTTGTCTGGATCAGACCAACTGGGATGAGGCCCAATCCGCACGGCTGGAGAAGTATCCGTTAAATCTGCTCGATGGCTAGATTGCAGTACGCCACTTGCAACCGCCAGTGCCCGGTAGAGCGCATAGGAGCCAGAGTGCGTTCCAATCACGTTGCGATGGGCAGAGTTGGTTAGAGTTGCTACGACTGGGCCTCGTTTCAGGGGATCTGCGTCTCCCCAAGAGATAGCTGTGGGTTTGGGACCAAATCGGTTGGGGTGAGAGGTTAAAACGATGTGATTGGGTTTTGAAACGGCCGATTGTTCTGACATAACTCTCCTAAATGCTGCCCTGGTAGTAATGTGATGCTGAGACGCGGTTCTAGAAATTTCAAGAACTGTGAGTGAGCTTATCGCTGAACCTCTCAGTTGATAGAGCATTCCAAGTAAATGAGTCAGATCTAGTTTTGAGACTGAAAGCGTTTGATAGAAGAAGCTTTAGTATCACAAACAGGTGAAATCTACTTGGAATGCGCTTACAGCAGATGAGGTGTTGTGCGGTCTAGCTGTGCGATTTACAGGAAAAGAACGAAACCTCCGAGTTGATTTTGAACTGTCCACGCTGTCCAAAACTAAGGTCTTGAGCGGTTTCTAATTTTGTCGTGTATCCGATTCGCAGAATAATTGCTGATCCAATTCATATGGAAGGTAGTATTCTAGCAGCCGCAGCTGACGACAGCGGAGGAATCAAGCCCACTGACAAGCCGATTAGCGTCACGACCGCTCACAGCTATTTGCAGATCCGTAAATTATGAACGATAGATGAAGAATACAGCGAATCAGACAAAATTTGTGGATCAGGCTTCTACAAGTTTTCAAGCAATAACAAATTCAAGTTTCTGTAAACTACAGAAGAGATTAGAAACAAAAACCGAGATGATAAGGCGATTTTTTGCAATTGCTTATCGATTCTTGCCACAATTTTGCTCAAATTCAAAGCTGCGGGTTACTGCTACGTAGGATGTAGGAGGGATTTCAGGACTACTTGATTTTTCTTCAAATCTTTAAAGTCTCAACTCAGAGCCTAAAGATTCCCTGAAGCCAAGCCTCAGAAGTTTTCTTGGCAAGCAATCATCGTTATGGTTTCTACTAATAACGTCAGCAGTACCTCAAGTTTTTTTCTGGGATTTCACTGAGTACGCCACCGTATAACTAATGTCTTAATGTCGGTGATACCCTCGCACTGCCTCAGAGTCTACTTCTAGTGCCCCAAAGACTGCCTTAAAGGGAGACTGCTGAATTGAGTGCCTTGTCAGTTTAATCTAGAGCCTAATTTATGCGGATTCTAATCTACTCCTACAACTATCATCCTGAACCTATCGGTATTGCTCCCCTGATGACTGAGCTAGCCGAAGGGTTAGCAGCAAGGGGGCACGAAGTCCGAGTTATCACCGGAATGCCTAACTACCCTGAACGTCAAATTTATGAAGAATATCGGGGTAAATGGTATCTCACCGAGAAAAAGAATGGCGTTACAATTCAGCGCAGCTATGTCTGGGTACGTCCTCAGCCTGGTCTGGTAACGCGAGTGATGCTGGACGGTAGTTTTGTCCTGACTAGCATCGTTCAGGCATTTCGAGGCTGGCGACCTGACGTGATTTTGCTGACCGTGCCACCTTTGCCAGTCAGCGTTCCTGCGGCTCTGTTGAGCTGGTTTCACTCCTGTCCAGTTGTTCTCAATTTGCAGGACATTCTCCCCGAAGCGGCTGTTCATGTGGGCTTGCTGACCAATAAAGTTGCAATTCGCGTGTTTGAAGCTCTGGAAAAGTTTGCTTATCGGACGGCTCACACCATTAGCGTGATCACTGACGGGTTTACAGAAAATCTGGTCGGTAAGGGTGTACCTGCTGAAAAATCACTTGTATTCCTAATTGGGTAGACGTTAATTTCATTCAACCTTTACCCAAAGAAAATAACTCCTTCCGGATAGCTCACCAGCTCGAAGATAAATTTGTTGCGCTTTATTCTGGCAACATTGCGCTGACTCAAGGTTTGGAAACGGTTATAGATGCAGCTAATCGCTTAAAACACATTCCCGAAATTGTTTTTGTCATTGTAGGTGAGGAAAAGGCCCTGCGGCAGTTGCAGAGATATTGCGACGCTAAGGAAACAACCAATGTGAAACTGCTGCCCTTTCAACCCCGTGAGAAGCTACCAGAAATGCTAGCAGCAGCAGATATAGGGTTAATTGTGCAGAAGCGAAACGTGATTTCGTTCAATATGCCTTCCAAAACCCAGGTGATTCTGGCGAGTGGTCGTCCGATTGTGGCTTCTGTACCCCTAACCGGAACGGCAGCAAGAGCCGTAGAGCAAAGTGGGGGTGGCGTAGTAGTTGCGCCTCAGCAACCTCAACTTCTAGCTGATGCTGTTCTAGATCTCTATCAAAGTCCTCAGAAGTCAGAGCAGCTTGGGCAGCAAGGCAGAAAGTACGCCATGGAAAATTATGAGTTTGAGCAAGCGCTAAATCGCTATGAGGCTTTGTTTGCTCAAGTTGTAGCTAATCCTGCTGGCAACCCTGCTGTAATTAAAGTGCCTGCTTTTGGGACAGAAAAACCTGTTGCAGATGCTCAAGGCTCGTAGATTAGGGGCTGTGAGTTGCGGATTACCCTTTCTCGGTTGGAGACTGGGCATTGGAAGACTAGAGACGAACCTCTGGTCTTCTAGCGCTTTCTGGGGCTACAGCTATGCAGGCTGGTCTTTTTCCTGGATTTCACCTTCTTTGGGGATCACTTCTAAATTGGGTAGTCCTTCTAGCTGTTCGTTGGGGGCTTCTATTTCGGTTTCTGGTACTAGAATTTTGAGTCCACCGGGAATGCATTCTATTTCAACCGGGGTGTTACCCACGAGTTCGCCGTCTATTACCACTTTCTGAGGAGGGTCTGTGGTGACTTTAACTTTTCTGGCTCGGAGGTAGCCGATGTCGGGGCGCTCGGCTGGATTCTCGTTGAGTGCAGACTGAAGTAAGTGATAGCTGGCGGCGATCGCCCCTGCCACATTTGCCGGAGCCACGACGGTCACATCCAGTAATCCGTCATCTACTACGATTCCAGCGGGCCCTTGAGCCAGAACTGAGGTCGGTGGAGCAGCATTCGCTACCGTGACGGATGCGGCTGTAACCTGGATCAATTTCTCGTCGGTTTCAATTTCTACATCAAACTTGCTGAAGTTACGAAGCTGCTGTAGCCCTGCCAGCACGTATGCCAGCATTCCAAACCGATTTTTGGCATCGCGATTGGCGCGTTCGACAGTTTCAGCCTCAAACCCAATGCCAGCAAGTAGCACCATTGGTTTACCGTTGCAGCAAGCAGCGTCTACATCACGTGTAAAGCCTTGCAATATTGTTTGACAAGCTGCCTCAATGGTATCTGGAATGCCCAGAGCCGTCGCAAAAGCGTTAGCCGTTCCGCGTGAAATTACACCAAAAGGAATGCCTGTACTAACCAGGGCCTCTGCTGCCGCAGACAGCGTTCCATCGCCACCAGAAGCAATAATCATTTCCGCACCGCGCTCCACTGCTTCTGCGGCAAGCTGGTCGGCTCCAACTTCTTCCGTTGTTCTACAAATATCTAAGTCAATTTCTGATCCCAGAATCTCCAAAATCTTTGCCAGATCCTGGTCTGGGTCTCCCTGACCTGCAACGGGATTAAAAATTAGGCAAGCGGAACGGGACATACGACCTTCCTAAGTAAGGTATCCGCAGTTTAACTGGGAACGACCCCAGTTTACTTCAGGGAATTTTGAAGTTCCGTCCGCCGGAAAGCAGAGAGTGAGAAGGAGCGATCGCCCCCATCTCACTCTCTGGCCAGACCTATGAGTTTGCCCTGAGAGATTGCCCCTTGACTAGAGTGTCGCCAGCGATCGCTCCACTGCCTGCATTGCCTGATCGATCTCAGCTGCGCTGACGATCAGCGGTGGTACAAAGCGAACCACCTTTGGCCCAGCGGGAACTAGCAGCAGTCCCGCATCCATCGCTGTTTTCACGAGTTCCACTGAGGTAAGTTCGATATCTGATTTGAGAACTAAGCCGTTGATCAGTCCCCAGCCTCGGACTTCAGCAATCGTACTAGGGTAGTTTTGGGCGATCGCTCTTAAGCCCTGGCGCAACTGCTCACCTCGTTCCTGTACATTGGCGAGCAGATTTTCTCGCTCCAGGGTTTGGCAAACGGCTAGCGCGACTGCACAGGCAAACGGATTACCGCCAAAGGTACTGGCGTGATCCCCAGCCTGGAAAACATCACAGAAAGACTTACACAGCATCGCTCCGATCGGGATGCCGCCTCCCAATCCTTTTGCTGAAGTAAAAATGTCAGGCTCAATTCCTAAATTTTCGTAGCCCCAATAGTGTCCGCTGCGCCCCATGCCAACCTGCACTTCATCCATGATCAGCAGAATGCCTTCCTCGTCGCACAACTGCCGCACTCGCTGGAAATATGCCAGATCGCCCGGACGAACGCCACCCTCGCCTTGCAGCGCCTCTAACATAATCGCGGCAACCTGCCGTTCTCTGCTGTCAAGCTGGGCGATCGCTTCTTCTAGTGCCCGAATATCGTTATAAGGCACGTAGTAGAAGCCAGGAACTAGCGGATTGAAATTCTTTTGGTACTTGGGTTGCCCCGTTGCAGTGATGGTTGCTAGCGTTCGTCCGTGAAAACTCGCGTGGGCAGTTAGAACGATTGGATTGTCAATCCCTAAGACAGTGTGGGCGTACTTGCGGGCAAGCTTGATTGCGCCCTCGTTTGCCTCTGCTCCAGAATTGCAGAAAAAGACGCGATCGGCGCAAGAGTGCTGCACCAGCCACTTCGCTAGTTCGCCCTGCTCAGGAATGTAGTACAGGTTGGAAACGTGGTGTAGTTTTTGAATTTGCTGAGTCACTGCCTCAACCAGCATCGGATGGGCATGACCCAGCGTGCAGGTGGCAATGCCAGCAACAAAGTCCAGGTACTCTCGCCCTTCTGCGTCCCACACGCGACAACCTTTGCCTCGCTCCAAAGATAGGGGGAAACGCCCATAGGTGGTCATGACGTATTCGTCAAACTCTGCTGGACTCAGGCTTGCAACGGTGGTCGTTAAAGGGGATGAAACGAGGGTTTCTGCTGGACTCATCGGCTTTTCCTCTGCTGAGAAAGCAATTCGAACAAGGGTAACAAATGGGGTAAAAATAAGAGCTGGAAATACAGAACTAGCTGAATCAGAAGCTCAGACCTAAATATTGCTCAGATTTAGGTTTAAGTTTGATTGTAGGTTACTTGCTTCTGCTGTAGAGTTGGCTGCGATCGCCAAAAAACTCTGAAAGCGTTGATTTGAAAGCTTTATAGATATTTCAGTACTGATTGTGAGAATTCAATGACATTCCGGAGCAGAGTCATTTGCTGACTGTATCGAGTTGGTTCTCTAGCAATTTCTTTAAAGGGGCTGCTGAGAATCTTAAGATGTCTTTATATAACTGGCGATCGCTACTTTTATCTCAGTAGATAATTCTAGATATTAGCTATGCTATATCCAGGTCACGAAGGATGAAATAAAACAAACTTGGCTTACGTCGCAGAGTCGTCTAAAAGCTGCTAAACTCATGCTTTGCTTGCCATAGCCTCTAGTTTTGCGGAGGCCCGAGTCCAGGTTGATAAAGAGTTAGCTGACAAAAAATAACAGACAGCGATTGCTGGTATTTGGCGGCTAAGGCTTTCTTCCAATTTCCGATCGTTACTATTTTTCATAGAAACCTATGACAGCTTCATCCCCACGCCGACCCGATCGGAACTATGCTGACGCTGTGATTGATGTGTACCCTCACATCTCCGAAGATGAGGGAACCTACCTTGACTCGGTGATTGATATCGGCATTGACACGGTTCACGTTGACATGGTTGACACAGACGACTTCAACCTGACTGATCGACCTCACCAAATTCAGCGAGGTGGGGCACTTGCTCCTACAGGCGGGAATTTTTCAGCATTTCTGGCTCCTCTCACTCAGGATACGTTTCGGCAGGTGGTGACGGATGTTGAGCAAAAACTGCGCGTCGTCAACCAGACTCTCTCGATGCTTGACTCTGTGCTAGATAGCCAGGGTTTCGATGCGATTCTGAATGAAATGCTTCAGTCGATCACCCTCAAGACAGGCGAGTTGCTGGGGGCCGATCGCACCACGATTTATCTATTAGATGAAGACAAAAACGAACTTTGGTCAATCGTCGCCGAGGATGACGGGGGCGGCTCCCTGGAGCTACGCATTCCTGCTGACCAGGGGATCGCAGGTGAAGTGGCGACCTTCAAAAAGTCAATCAATATTCCTTTTGATTTTTATGATGATCCCCGTTCAGCTTTTGCCCAAAAGCAAGACAAAAAAACAGGATATCGCACCTATACTATGCTCACCCTGCCGCTGTTGAGCGAGAACGGTGGGCTGGTAGCCGTTGTACAACTGATCAACAAACTCAATTTTCCGAATGATCCCGAAGATTCGCTATCTGAGCGGGTAAACCGTCAGGGCTTTACGGAAGAAGATCAGGATTTGTTTAACGAATTCTCGCCGTCGATTCGCCTGATCTTGGAAAGCTCTCGTTCCTTCTACCTGGCAACTCAGCGGCAACGGGCTGCTACTGCGCTGATGAAGGCAACGCGATCGCTCAGTCAAAGCAGCCTTGACTTGGACGCAACTCTGGCCCGCGTGATGGAAGAGGCCAAGGAACTGATGAACGCCGATCGCAGTACGCTCTGGCTCCTTGATCAGGAGCAGAACGATTTGTGGACGAAAATTTCCATGCCAGATGGGTCGCTTAAGGAGCTGCGAGTGCCCGTTGGCGTTGGCTTTGCGGGTAAGGTGGCCGAAACCCGTGAGCCGCTAAACATTCCCTTTGACCTGTACGAACATCCAGACGCAAACAATGCTAAAAGGCTAGACCCAACCAATCGCTATCGCACGTGTAGCTTGCTGTGTATGCCTATTTTCAACGCTGACGGTGATTTGATTGGCGTAACGCAACTGGTCAACAAGAAGAAGCAGGGCGACTTTCCCGAATACAACCCAGAAGACTGGCCGAAAGCGCCGGAATGCTGGAAGGCTAGCTTTAAACGCAGCGACCAGGAATTTATGCAAGCGTTCAACATCCAGGCGGGTGTGGCGCTGCAAAATGCCAAACTATTTGCCACCGTGAAGCAACAGGAGCAGATGCAGCGAGACATTTTGCGATCGCTCTCCAACGCTGTCTTTTCAACTAATAAGGACGGCGAGGTAATTACCGCTAACGAAAGCGCCAAAAAGCTGCTGGGTTTAGACGAGCAAGCCAAAATCGAAGGGCGGCCAATCACGGAGATGATCAAAATTAAGGAAGGCGATTTTTCCAAGTGGTTTACCGCTGCGCTGAAGGGCACAGACAGCAAAAATCGACAGCAGTACTACCCTGACCAGACGCTAATCTCATCGGATGTCGAGCAGCACAGTGTTCACCTGTCGATTAACTCAATTGCTGATGTGGCAGATGAGAGCCATGTGTATGGCGCACTGGTAGTGATGGATGACATCAGCGATGAAAAGCGGCTGAAAAACACCATGTATCGCTACATGACACAGGAGTTGGCAGAGGAACTGCTGAGGCTGGATGATCCTAAGCTGGGAGGCGATCGCAAAGAAGTTTCTATCCTCTTTTCGGACATTCGCAGCTTTACCACGATCGCCGAAAGCATGGAAGCCGAAGAACTGGTCGTCATGCTCAACGAATACTTTGAGTCGATGGTTGAAGCCGTGTTTAAGCACAAAGGCACCCTCGACAAGTACATCGGCGACGCGATTATGGCAGTGTTTGGCTCTCCCTTGCCGCTGACCGACCATGCCTGGTTAGCCGTGCAAACGGCAGTCGATATGCGCCATCGTCTAGAAACTCTCAATCAAAAGCGGGAATCAGAAGGCAAACCGCGAATCAGAATCGGCATCGGCATCAACTCTGATCATGTTATCAGTGGCAACATCGGCTCCAGTCGCAAGATGGAATTTACGGCAATTGGGGACGGAGTAAACCTAGGATCACGACTGGAGGGGGCTAGTAAGCAATATGGCTGTGACATCATCATCAGCGAAACAACTTATCAACCCTGTGCCGATCAGGTTTGGGTGAGAGAGCTAGACCGAATTCGGGTGAAGGGTAAGAGCAAGCCCGTCAGCATTTACGAATTGGTAGGGCTGCGTTCGGAGCCAATTACCGAGGTGGATTTACGCAGGATTGAACTCTACCAGCAGGGGCGGCAACATTATCTTGAACGCAAATTTGTCAAAGCGATCGCCGCATTTGGGACAATTCTAGAAGACCTAGACCACCACGACAAAGCTGCCGACCTGCACGTTAAGCGCTGTAACCATTGGATGCTCACTCCACCACCTGAGGAGTGGAATGGCGTTTGGGATCTCACCGAAAAGTAGAAGTGTTTTGAATCGATGGCTCTGGTTGTTGCAACGTTTTACAAATTCGTCAAACTGCCCGACTTTACCGAAAAGCAGGCTCCATTGCTGAACTACTGCAACCAGCAGGGGATCAAGGGAACGATTTTGCTGGCTGAAGAGGGGGTGAACGGGGCGATCGCCGCCCCCCGCCAATCCATTGATGCAGTCCTCGCTTTTCTCCGCTCTGATCCCCGTCTGGCTGACCTGGAACATAAAGAATCTTTCACTGACTCCCCTCCCTTTGACCGACTAAAAGTACGGTTAAAGCAAGAGATTGTCACGCTGGGCATTCCTGAAGTTGACCCCAATCAGCAGGTTGGCACCTACGTCAGCCCACAACAGTGGAATGCGCTGATTTCTGATCCAGACGTAACTGTAATTGATACGCGCAACGACTTTGAAGTGGCGATTGGTTCCTTTGAAGGCGCACAGAATCCTCAAACAAACTCATTCCGGCAGTTTCCCGATTACGTTCGCACACAGCTTGACCCAGCCCAGCACAAAAAAGTGGCGCTATTTTGCACGGGCGGAATTCGCTGCGAAAAGGCTTCCTCCTTTATGCTGCAACAGGGCTTTCAGGAGGTCTATCACCTGCGCGGCGGCATTCTTAAATATTTGGAAGAAGTTCCCCCGGACGCTAGCCTCTGGCAAGGTGAATGCTTTGTGTTTGACCAGCGCATTGCCGTTCAGCATGGCTTAGCTCCAGGCACTTACGACCAATGTTTAAGCTGTGGTTGCCCTATTTCTGATGCAGATAAGGCTTCTCCCCAATACCAGGAGGGAATTTCCTGTCCCCACTGCTTTGACAGCCTGACTGAGGATAAAAAAGCACGGCAAATGGAAAAGCAGAGGCAGCTAGAAAGGATGAAGGATAAGAGTACTGCCCCAAAGCTGTCCTGAGATTTAAACAGGTAAAGCTACCGTAATAGATCAAGTTGTGCGATCGCGCCAAACAAGTAATGGGTGACGTATCACTCACGACAACGATCACAACGGGTGCATCCCAGTTTTGCAAGTTTGCCCTCATCCCCCAACCCCTTCTCCCAAAAGGGAGAAGGGGAGCCGGATTGAAGTCCCTCTCCCGCTTTGGGAGAGGGATTTAGGGTG
>JAAUQZ010000104.1 GCA_012033355.1 Leptolyngbyaceae cyanobacterium RM1_406_9
TTTATTAAACGGCGGGCTTTACCAATAATTTGTATGCAAAACTCCTTTCGTAGATAGAGAACTTGTTCAAGGTCGTGCCATATTTGTAGGCGAACGTCTAGAACTAAAAGCTCTAGAAAATACGGACTCCCTTGCGACACAGCCGCTAGTTGTAACTGCTGGGGATCATGGCTGCGCCGTACTATTTCGCTATGGGGCTGTTGTGCTGTTTGGGCTTGAACCGCTCGAAGAAGCCTCCTTCTTAACACAGCTTCGGCCGTTTGTCGTTGAGCTATTTTCTTCCCCAGAGACCGAAGAAGCAACCCTTCACCTGGAACAATTTGGAAGTGAACGAGTGGAAAACGGGATGATCTGGCTTCAAGAATTTGGCATTGAGCGTCTGCAAATTGTGGCTGACATTCTGGCCAAAAGTGTAGTTTTAGCTCAGTACGAAATCGGCACTGCCAGCGTTTTTGACCAAATTGAACCCTTTGCCGAAAGCCTTCAACGGACAACCCGGAACGAACGGTGGGGTAAAGAATTGCTCAGACAATTGGGTAGAACCCTCTCCATTCAGCACAAAATCGTTGGTCGTGTCGAAATTATCGATAAACCAGAACTGCTCTGGGATGCACCAGAGCTAGAGCGTCTCTATTTACGCCTGGAAAACGAGTATGAAATTCGAGAACGTCATTTGGCTTTAGAGCGCAAGCTGGAGCTGATCTCTCGAACCGCAGAAACTGTATTGGATCTGCTTCAGCACAACAGCGGACTTCGCGTAGAATGGTACGTCGTGATTCTGATTGTGGTAGAAATTCTGCTGTCGCTCTACGATTTGTTCTTTCGGATCTAGCAGAAATCCCTCAACCAGGCTCCAATTTCTTCACGCCCCAGAGAATCAAAAAAGTAATTCCTGCGCCTAAAATTCCAAGTTGCCACAGCCCGCAGCCTATCATCACTCCTAACGAAGCTGAAACCCAGATTGCAGCCGCAGAGGTCAACCCTCTAACCCTAATTCGATCCGAGTCAGAGCGAGTTGTTGAAAAAATTTCTCCGGCTCCCAAAAATCCTATTCCGGCGATCACACCCTGCATCACTCGACTGAGAACGTCTACACTCTGCTCAACGGCTCCGGTTTGAATGCTGGTCAGTACAAACATGGCAGAACCGAGGCTGACTAGCATATGAGTTCTTAGTCCAGCAGGCTTTTCGGCAGTTTCTCGTTCCCACCCAATTAATGCACCCGCAAGGATAGCTAGACCCAGCCTAAGCACAACTTCTGACCAACCTGCTGGGAGTAACAAGTCAGCTTGTAAAATTTCCACAATCTTACAGTTAAATTCCGTCGATCAATAATAAATTGACAGTGCATGAAAGGTTAACCGTTGATTAATAAGTTAATAATTAAAATTTAACAACCATTTGGGGTAGGCATAAGAGTGTTGCCAATCCAGAATCGGGGCAAGCGGATCGCTGATCTGCTCCGCAACAGCTTGAAGCTGATTAAATTGCTGGTCGGGATCGCCAAATGCCTCAAATGCTAAACTCCACCAGACTGCCTCTTGTACTTGCAGTTCTGTCAGCTCTACCCGACAGCCTTGATTGGGTTGTTGCTCCAGAGAAACTGCTTGCGGAGGCTGGTCTAAAAAGGTTTGATATTGCTGCTGCGATCGCACCTTCCTAACGCTGATCCACGCTCCTTCTAAGTCAGAATCAACTAGATTCAGATGTCCAGGGAAATCTTCAAGACTCCACTTCTGCCAAACCTCCACTTGACCAATCCAGCGATCCCCAACCTGTAACTTGCTGAGTTGTTTGAGCCGCAGCTTCAACTCTAGGTTTCCGTGCCGCAGTTTCAGATTGAGAAAATCACATCCAGAGAGCTGTAAATATCGGTCTTCACGAGCTTCACCCGGCGTAACGAGTTGATCCCGTATTGCAATGAACCAATTTTTGACTGCCATTGGCAGAGAACCGGAGTAAAACCAACGCAGCTCTGTAGTTATCATTACTTCCGCCACAGTCAGACACAAAAATGGCAGAGATTCTCCACATCGCTTATGGACACGAGATCCATCGGACTATGGAAGCTGGGCGATCGCTGGACGATATTCAGAGGGAGCAATCTGATACTTAACTAGGTTAGCTAGCTCTTGGAGTTGGCTGATCGCTTCAGCACCTTCTAGCTTCATCAGTTCTCGATCGTCCCGCATCTCAGTCCACGTAATACCGTAGTCCGAAACCAAGAAGCGAATCAGGTGATTATCTCCTAAACTAACCATGAAGGAGGCGCTGTTCATTTGCCCTCCACAGGTATAGCAAGAAGCTAAATACCCCCGGTGTTCAAGCACCGTCGCGAGTGCTTGAAGGTTCATAACTAGATCCTTAACAAACTGTCGATGCTGTTCTGCCAGCCTTAGAAACATACTCAACCTCCTCTCACCATACACCACACTTGATTTTAAGCCTTTTTAAGAATCTTTTAAGATTTTTGCCCTACTGGTTCGACACTAATAACGAATTTCGTATGACGAGCTGGAAAACCGGAAGAAAAGTTTATTAGAGAAATTAACTATACCCTACAGCTACCCTAGCCTATCCAACCCCTTGAACTCATAAAGTATCAGGCAGAACAACCAAGCCTAGCATCTGCATAAAGACTTAGGTAACTCGGATGGTAACTAAGGTCGCAACCTACATATACACTAGCTTCCATTTTAGTCTCTGCCTACCCCCTTAACCGGAGCTTCAACTTCAGACAGCCTTTTGGACAACGAATCTAATTTTCCTCGACAATGGTTGAAGTTGAGTCCGTGATAAGGAGCTAGTGCATTTTTCGTGGTCGTTGGGAATAAACACTCGCACAGACTACAGCACCAATAGCTACTACTTCACCGCTACCAATTCCAGAGTAAAAGCAGACAGTTTTGCTTCGGGTAGAATATGAGGCTGTTAATTCCAAGCAATCTACTAGGCGCTACGTGCTTGGATTAAGGTAAGGTGTGCACGTAGCGCTTACAAAACGCTAGTTTCTAAAGCAAGATGAAAATCCGGCCTTGTCAGTGAAGACCGATGGACTAGGTTCCAAGAATATTGGACCAATATTTCTAGCTGAAACAGTGGATAGATCGCCAACTTCAAAGAATCCAGGGGTGCCTAGATTATTATTCTCCAAGCGAATGCCAGTCGCGCTGCTATTACTATTGAGGACAACACACACATCAGTTGTGTCAGAATTAGCAGTAACCTCAACCTCCGAATTATTAACAGCGGTGTTATTAAACACAGTGTTCCCTTGAATGTCAGTGATTAGAGTTGCGGAGTCGTTAGCCTCCAGAGCAATCCCTTGAGCGCCGTTATCTGAAATTACGTTATTGCTGATTCCCGAAGAGCTATTAGCAGAATCGGTGACATATTCCTGAAAACTAAAGTTATTAGCTGCTCCACGAATTCCGGCTCCTCCGTTTCGTTGAATCACGTTGGCATCAATTGCTAGTTCTTGAGCAGCAACTTCGTTACTTTCAATTGAAATTCCATCTCCAGCGTTATTGACAATTCGGTTTCTGCGAATAAATACCTCCTGAGCTGCTGTAGAGACTCCATTAAAGGTACCTGACTGCACACGAATACCATCTGCCCTACTACCCCTGACAGTGCTATCTTCCAGGGTGAGTTCTTGAGAGCCGATGTCGGTTGCCTGAGCCAATAATCCTTCTGCACCACTGTTCAAAATGTTGCCGTTTCTAAAAGCAATCTGTTGATTCCCTGAATTGTTGGCTATTGCAATTAATGCTTGTTCACCGCTGTTACGCAAGTCTGTGTTGTCGATATCAACAATTTGCTGCGGATCAAAGCCTTGGGATAAACTTCCTAAGGCTGAGATTTCAATCCCAACCCGATTATCTGCAATCTGATGCCTTCGGATAGTCACCTCTACATCGCTATCAATCGAATTACGAATTAGAATTCCTTGACCTGAGCCGCTGCTGCCCTGTGATCCAGTAATTGTGTTGTCGAATAAAACAACGCTGCCTATCACCTCATTCAGGAAAATACCTCGCTCTCCTGAATTCGCGATCGTATTATCTCGAATTTCAACATCCTCAACCTGGTTACCGATAACAGCATTACCTGTGGCGTTTGCAATTCTGAAGCCTGATAGCACCGTGCGATCGCCCATCGTGACTAAATCAGTTGCTCCAGCATCTTGAATTCGCGGGAAATTTCCATCTCCTGAAAACGGCAGGCGAACTAAAATGCCATCCTCGTAGTTCACAACAGGAGAAAAAGGTAAGCGAGCCGAAGCTTCTGGAAACCCTGGGAAAGGCAAACCAGCCAACAATTGAACTGGCCCCTGAGAAAGCACCCGAACCCGGTCTGGAATTGTAAATGCTGGGATATCAGGATTGCTGCCTGCATCGATGTATACGATGTTGTTCCCATCTGAAATAGCCTCCTCTAAGGCCTCCTCAACCGTGCCAAAGGGATTCTCAAAGGTTCCATCTCCCTGTTCCTGTCGCCCTAACGTCACATGCACAAATCGATAGGGTTGCTCCTCTTCCGGATTCATCAATGGCTCAATAGATTCATCAACAATTGTCTCTGATTCTTGTTGAGTATCAATCGGAATGGCGGGAATTCGGACAATCGTTTCGCCCAGTCGGGCTGGGACATCTTCCACGTCGGTGATTGGTCCCCTCGGTCGAACCCTGGGCCAGGTCAATCCAGTCGAGAGAACGACATTGGTACCAAAAATATCATCATTTTGCAGCGCAAGACCCACTCTGAAATTTTGGGTCGGCCTTGCTTCGAGTCGCAAACGCCATCCTAAGGTGCTATCTGTGCCTACGGCATCATAAAAATAGACTCCTCCAAAAGCGCGTAAGTCACCATCACCGTCGTTCCACTCTGCCAATTTCACCCCTGCCTCAGCGTCTAGCCCAAATAATGAGGCTTCATACAGACGATTAATCTGCTGTTCACGACGACTTGATAGCACGAGAAGATTTTCCTCAAACCCGCTTGAAATATCAAACCCTGTGTCAAACCGCCGTTCATCTGCTAACTGGCGGAAGTCTCCCAGAGGAATGTAGCCGTTGATGCGAAAATCCCAAGTTTCGCCCAAACTCTCTAAGCCTAATCCGAGTTGATGAAAGGTGTTGTGATGAGTTTCTCGACTATCGAATGCAACATAGCCGCCAAAGATACGATTACGGGATTGCGAGTAAAACCGATGTCCCAGCAATAAGCTGCCGCCAATGTTGCCGTCGTTATCCAGCAAAAGACGGGGAACAAAAAAGGTAATATTTTGTCCAGGATCTTGTCTGAGCGGAATAAACCCTTCAAATTGAGTTACTCCGTCAAACCCTCCACCCGATGTTGAATGGTCAACTCCCAATCGCAATGGAATCACTAAATCTACAGCAGAACCTGTTTCGGTGAGAGGGGCACTTTCTGGTTCAGGGGTATCTGTTTCTGAGGTCTGGGCGATCGCTGGAAACGAAACAGCAATGGAGGCTAGAATGCCTGTAAGAAACAGATAGTCTGTGAATTTCATGACTGTGTATTTGAATGGGTAGAGTTAACTTGAAGGGCAGGGAAAGGGTAACAGCAAACACTGCTCATTGCCTGAGTGTTCCCACTGCAAATAAACCTGTACCAAGATGAATACCTTAAGTTAAGAAAACGGGAAGCAGAGCTAAGTCCTACTTCCCGTTTTTCTAATTGGTATGGTCACCCCTTTCAGGTGATTTAGAAGATGAAGTGCCTTTGGGAAAGGGTATTTGCGTTGACATCCTCAAGCACTGCTACAGTCTTAAGGCTGCCGTTAATGTTGGCTCTCAGCAAGGTGTCGTCACCCCTCTGAGTAAATCGAAGATTACCCATTGACCGAATACCTTGAATTTGTTGGAAGTTAATCCGATCTTTGATAATTTCAAAATCAGTGATGATATCACTAAAATCTTTGATAGAGGTATAGATAAACTGATCGCGGCCTTGACCGCCTGTGAGGGTATCTTTGCCTGCCCCACCTACCAGCAGATCATCACCACGCCCACCTCTCAAGATATCGTTGCCAAGCCCACCGTAGAGGCGATCATTTCCGTCTCCCCCATCTAAAGCATCTCGTCCAGCTTCTCCATAAAGGCGATCGTTGCCAAGCCCGCCATTAAGGATGTCATTTTCTGTTCCGCCCAGCATCAAGTCGTGACCGCTGCCGCCGTTCAGGATATCGTTTCCTGTACCTCCTCGCATATCATCATTACCACTGCCCCCATTGAGAATGTCGTTGCCAGCGTCCCCGCGCATGACATCTCTGCTACTACCGCCATTAATGATGTCGTTGCCGCCCAGTCCTCGAAGAATGTCAATGTCACTGAAGCCATTGAGGATGTCATCTCCATTCGTTCCAACCACGACATCGGGGCCAGAGGAGCCGTTGTTGGGAGTAGGGCCTGAAGGCGCGGAAACTTGAATGCTGACGGTTGCAGTTTCAGTAACTCCTCCAGATCTCACAGTGTATGTGAAGCGATCGGTGCCTACGAAATTTGTATTAGGCGTGTAGGTGAGAGTGCCATCTCGGTTGATGCGAACAGTTCCATTTCTTCCCTGAGTGATGTTTTGAATCAGTGCGTTGCTGTTCTCAAAACTATCGTTTCCTAAAGCACTGACGATAATGGGACTTCCTTTCTGTGTACTTCCATTATCATTAACTGCATCAGCAATTGGTTTGACTAGGATGGTGGCGATCGCCGTTGCTGAATCTCCGTTAGCATCTGTCACTTGGTACGTGAAGGAGTCAGTGCCATTGAAGTCAGGGTTCGGTGTATAGGTAAAACTGCCGTCAGAATTAAAGCTGAGGTCTCCGCTTCTAGGTACACTCGTCACAGTGTAAGTAGCTAATCCATCTCCTACATCCGCGTCAGCAACGCTACCCCTCACCAAAACATCCTCATCAGTTGTGTATGCGTCATTGACAGGATCAGGAACCGCATCCGCTAAGACATTCACAGTTGCAGTTTCCGTGACACCACCAGAAGTAACCGTGTAGGTGAAGCTATCACTGCCGTTGAAATTTGAGTTGGGTGTGTAAGTGACAGTACCATCAGGATTAATTACAACTGTGCCATTGCTGCCGTTGGTAACTGCGGTTATGGTTGCTCCTGCTGTAAAGCTGTCATTATCCAATACCTGAATCCTGACGGGAGTATCCTCCTTAGTAGTTCTGCTGTCATCGGCAATATCTGCAAGCGGATTCACAATGACATTGACAGTGGCGGTTTCAGTCACACCACCAGAAGTAACCGTGTAGGTGAAGCTATCGTTACCGTTGAAGTCGGGTTTGGGCGTGTAGGTAACAGTACCATCGGAGTTGATAACGACCGTGCCATTGCTGCCATTGGTGACACTTGTGACGGTTGCTCCTGCCGCAAAGCTG
Source organism: Leptolyngbyaceae cyanobacterium RM1_406_9 (assembly GCA_012033355.1). Taxonomy (GTDB): domain Bacteria; phylum Cyanobacteriota; class Cyanobacteriia; order Elainellales; family Elainellaceae; genus JAAUTN01. The sequence goes on from JAAUQZ010000104.1 coordinate 7,418, forward strand.
TCGTTGTCAAGGACAGGAATCACAACTGGAGTATCTTCATTGGTGCTGCTGCTGTCTTCAGCAATCTCTGCAACAGGACTGACCGTGACATTGACAGTGGCAGTTTCTGTCACGCCACCAGAAGTAACCGTATAGGTGAAGCTGTCACTGCCATTGAAGTCTGGGTTCGGTGTATAGGTGACGGTACCATCAGGATTGATGACGACCGTACCATTGCTGCCATTAGTGACACTTGTGACCGTTGCTCCTGCTGCAAAGCTGTCGTTGGCAAGCACAGGAACGACTACCGGGCTATTTTCGCTAGTAGTAAGGCTGTCATCGGCAATGTCTGTAGCTGGGCTCACAATGACATCGACAGTTGCGGTTTCAGTATTGCCTGCTGTGGTCGTGACGGTGTACGTGAAGCTGTCGCTACCGTTGAAGTCTGGGTTCGGTGTATAGGTGACAGTGCCATCGGGATTGACAACTACCGTGCCATTGCTGCCGTTGGTGACACTTGTGACGGTTGCTCCTGCTGCAAAGCTGTCGTTGTCAAGGACAGGAATCACAACTGGAGTATCTTCATCGGTGCTGCGGTTGTCATTAGTAATGTCTACAACTGGATTCACTGTGACATTGACAGTGGCGGTTTCAGTCACCCCACCAGAAGTAACCGTGTAGGTGAAGCTGTCACTGCCGTTGAAGTCTGGGTTCGGCGTATAGGTGACAGTGCCATCGGGATTGACAACTACCGTGCCATTGCTGCCGTTGGTGACACTTGTGACGGTTGCTCCTGCCGCAAAGCTGTCATTGGCAAGCACAGGAATCACAACCGGAGTATCTTCATCGGTGCTGCGGTTATCATCAGCAATGTCTACAACGGGATTCACTGTGACATTGACAGTGGCAGTTTCCGTCACCCCACCAGAAGTAACGGTGTAGGTGAAGCTATCGCTGCCGTTGAAGTCAGGGTTCGGCGTATAGGTGACAGTGCCATCAGGATTAATTACAACTGTGCCATTGCTGCTATTGGTAACGCTTGTAACGGTTGCTCCTGCTGCAAAGCTGTCATTGGCAAGCACAGGAATCACAACCGGAGTATCTTCATCGGTGCTGCGGTTATCATCAGCAATGTCTACAACGGGATTCACTGTGATAGTAGCGATCGCCGTTCCAACATCTCCATTTGCATCCGTTACTTGATAAGTAAAGCTATCAGTACCGTTGAAATCTGGATTTGGCGTATAGACGAAGCTACCATCTGAATTGAAGCTGAGAGAGCCGTGACTAGGCGCACCTGTAAGCGTGTAGGTCGCTGGACCGTCACCTGCATCTGCATCGGTAACGTTACTGCCTAGTGGAGTATCCTCACTGATGCTGAATGTATCGTTAGTGGGATCAGGAGCAGCATCTACGGTAACGTTGACAGTTGCAGTTTCAGTTCTGCCACCGGATGTAACAGTATAGGTGAAGCTGTCAGCCCCAAAGAAATTAGGATTGGGCGTGTAGGTGACAGTGCCATCAGAGTTGACTATTACCGTGCCGTTGTTGCCATTGGTGACATTGGCGATTGTTGCTCCTGCGGCAAAGCTGTCGTTGTTCAGTACTGGAATCTTGACAGGAGTATCTTCCTTGGTTGTGCTGCTGTCGTTGGCAATGTCTACTACCGGATTAACCGTGATGGTGGCGATCGCCGTTGCTGTATCTCCGTTTGCATCTGTAACCCTGTAGGTGAAGCTGTCGGAGCCGTTGTAATCCGGGCTAGGCGTGTAGATGAAACTGCCGTTCGAGTTAAAGTTGAGAACACCATGACTGGGAGCGCTGATCACGGTATAGGTAGCTGGGCCATCACCTACATCCGCATCCGCAACACTGCCGCTTAGCAGCGTGTCCTCATTTGTGCTAAACGTATCATTAATGGGGTCGGGCAAGGCGTTGATGGTAATCGTGCTGGTAACAGGTGTGCTATTTGCGGCTCCAGCGCCATCCGAATTTGCATCTGTAACTTGCCAAGTGACAGTTCGAGTATTTGCCGTCTGGGTCGGGGTTTCACTGGTGCTGAGATAGGTAACTGAACGCATTACCTGCTGATAACGTGCCAGCGTATCTATACCAGAGAGTGTTAAGACTCCTGTGTTGCTGTTGTAGCTTGCCGTGATGTTAGTGCCAGTCGTGACAGCAGCCAATACATCACCTGCCGTAAATCCACTGCTAATCGTGACGGTTGCTGATGCAATCTGAGTGTCATCTACATCACTCATAGTCACAGTATTGTCAATTACTCGACCTGTTTGGTTTTCGGTATAGGCTAGCGTTGCCCCAGCGCCAACTACGGCTGCATCGTTGATGGGAGTGATGTTCACCGTCACCGTTCCAGTAGCGGTTAATGCTCCACCACTGCCCTGGGCACCTGTGTTGCCGTCGTTGAGGGTGTAAGCGATCGCCACCGATGTAGGTGGATCTTCACTGGTGTTGCGGTAGGTAATTTGCTGAAGAGCGCTGTTGACTAGAGTGGTGGTCGCATTCCCGTTAAAGGTGAGAACAAGCGTACCGTTGCTGTTGGTTGTGACTGTACCAATGGTGACTCCGTTCACCACAAAGGTAGATCCCTGAGTCAATGTACCGAGTGTGCCACTGTTGCCAAAGGCATCCTGGGTGTTGGCTCCACCCTGGCGGCGTAGAGTTAGAGTAGCACCACTCCAGTTGTTAAGTCCTCCCAGTTCTATATCGTTGGCGATCGCATCTGCATCTAGAATCACCGCTGTGCCATTCTCAGTGAATAAAACAGAACCACCGAGATTGCTAAGCGTCGGCGCGTCATTAACCGGATTGATGGCAGTAGTTAGCGGCACTGTGGTGGCACTGTAGCGAGTTGTACCTCCAGTTGCACCAACTCCGCTCAAATTAACAGTTACTCCAGTCGTCACAGCACCGCTAGAACTATCGATTAGGTGTACAGTGAGTGCCGGTACAGCGCCATTGTAGTTAGCAGCCGGAACAAACCGAAGTCTATCTGAAGCAGACACCAACAGAGCATTTGCTGCATTGGGGTTGCCTACAGTTTGCCAGATTGTGCCATTGAAATACTGCCAGGTTCCCTCTGTCGTTACTGCATTACCGACGATTGCTACACCCACTAGAGTATTAGCCGAGGAACCCCCTGTAACTTGGTCAGTGCTGTCACTAAACCTGGCAGTAAATAAATTAGTGATGGTGTCTCCAACCGGAAGGGCTGTATCTTCATCAACAGCAGCTAGGGTAGATGAGCCAGTGGCGATCGGAGCATCGTTGACTGCTGTAACACTGGTCGTTAGGGTAACTGAGTTACTGCTGTCACTGTAAGGAGTTGTGCCACCACTGGAGCTAACATTCGCTATGTTTCCTGATGTAACAGCCCCTTGAGAATCGTCAATTAAGCGAGCAGACAAATTTCCAACAGAACCGTTGTAGTTTGCATTGGGAAGAAATCGCAAATAAGAATTTGCTGATACTACAAGAGCAGCCGTTGTGGATACGCCAGTACCAATGTTATTCCAAGTGGTGCCATCTGATGACCATTGCCACCTGCCCTGAGCGCCTGATGTAGCCACATTATTAGTAATTGCAATTCCAGCAAAGTTGTTCGCAGACGATCCGCCTATAACCTGATCAATACTGTCAACAAACTTGCTAGCAAAAAGGGTTGAAACCAAGGTTCCAGGCAACACGGCATCTTCGTTGACTGCACCAAAGGCAACGGAAGCAATGCTGTTTCGAGTAGGGGCATCGTTGACTGGATTGATTGTAATGTTAATCGTTTCGCTGTCGGTTTTTGCTCCCCCTGCCCCGGTATTGCCTAAGTCGTTGACTAAGATGCTCAGCGCATCAGAACCATTAACGTTAGCAGTGCTTTGATAGGTCAGCGTGGATAGAGCGGTGTTGAGTGCCGCTTTTGTGCCAGTCACGGTTACACTCGCACTACCGTTGGTTCCACTGGTGAAGGTTAGTCCAGTGGTTGTACCAAATGTCAACGTGCCTTTGCCGACTGTCAAAGTCATGCTAAGAGTTTTACCGAAGTCATCTGGATCAGTGAAGGAGATGAGATTGGTTCCTGTAAAGCTAAACGATTGGTCTTCGGTCGTAGTTATCGTAGCTGGATTGGTGATAACGGGGGGGTCATTAAAATCGCTGACCTGAATCGTGATGTTTTTGGTGTCAGTTAATGCTCCAGGTCCGCCGTTTGCTGTGTCGTTGACGACCACTGCTAAAGTGACTGTTGCTTCTGAGTTGTAGCTGGTAGGAGCATAGCTCAGACCATTCAATGCCGCGTTGACCTGAGCTTTTGTTCCTGTGATGGTGACACTCGCTGTACCATCTCCACTAACGCTTGCCCCAGACCCAGCAGCAACGGTGAGAATGCCATACGCTAAACTGGTTGCACTGTCGATCGCATTTAAGGTAACTGTGAAATTATCCAAACCATAGGGTGGTAGATCAGCAAGGTCATCAATAGTGATGGCGTTATCGTTTGCAGTGCTAAAGATTTTTGGATTAGTATCAGAAATTGTCTGAATCGCAGTAGGTGCTGCCAGAGTTGGCGGATCATTGACTGGAGCAAGAGTAATGTTAACGGTCTGAGTTGTTATTTTTGGATCGTTCGCGCCGCCATTTAAGCCCGTGTTGCCCTGATCATTAGCAACGACCGTTAGAGTATCGCTACCGTTAACATTGCTATTTCCCTTGTAAGATAAGCCTGCGAGTACTGAGTTAATTACGCTTAAACTTCCAGTTAAAGTGATCGTGCTGCTATTGTTTGCGCCAGCGGTAATCAGACTGGAATTTGCCAGTGTAAGAGTACCGTTTGTAACGCTCAGCGTGACTGTGTTAGTTGTGGAGTTAAAGGCATCTACATCGGCGATCGCAATCCCATTTCCCCCTGTGAAGCCAAACGCTACATCCTCAGTTGCAGTAACGGTCGCAGGAGAAGCAATCGTTGGAGCGTCATTATCATTACTGGTGAAGAGGGTAATGGTCTTCGTAACGATCGTGCTGTATCCAGACGGAAGCGGAACTGGAGCAGGTCCTCCGTTGTTTAAGTCATTAACAGTGACAACTAGTGATAGTGCCCGATCTTCATCGGTTGGCACTTGTACTTGCAAACCATCCAGGGCCGCCTGAACACTTGCCTTCGTTCCTTCAAATGTTACAGTGCCACCCGGAGTGCCATTGCTGCCCGTGATTGTTAAACCAGAGATGGAACCCAGAGTTAAAGTGCTACCGGTGTAAGTCGCTCCACCTGCCTGCAAATCAACAGTAACTCTCAAAACATCTGTTTCGCCGAGGCTGATTGCATCCAGATCTACATCACTAACTACAATCCGGTTGCCATTGGCAGTGTTAAACGTGAGTGGAGTGTCAGTGTTGAAAATTTGAGTAATGGGTGCAGTCAGTTGAGGCGCATCATTAGTTGGTGTAACGGTAATCATGTAGTTTCCAGGAACCGCTGCGCCGCCACCATCACTCACCGTGAAGTTAAATCCATCAGTATAGTTTTCTGATCCATTATGGGTGTAAGTGATGCGGCCATTGTCCAAGTCGGCTTGTGTAAAAACACTTCCAACTGATAATGCCTGTCCATTGCGGAATAGAGTGCCGTTGTCAGTCGCATCCGTGATGCGATACTGCCGCTGAATTGTGGTGTTATCAGGGTCAGTGTAGAGCAAGTGAGGTTCATTACCTGCCACCCCATTCGAGCCTTTAATCGTACCGCTTCCAGCTTCTGCAACCGTTAATGGGGTAGAGGAAGCAAAGGCAGGATTATCGTTCAGAGAGGCGATCGTGAGATTGACTGTTTTAACTGTGCTGAGATTGTTGGCTGTGCCTGTGTTATCGTTTGCCTGAACAACAAAACTATCCGTAAAATTCTCAGTTCCGTCATGGACGTAGCGCAGCTTACCGCCGTCTAGCTGAGCTTTAGTGATGATTGTGCTAGATGTAACTGTTATAAAACCGCTGCCCTGATCGACTTGCAGCAATCCGTGAGTGGGCAGGGTGACAACCTGGAACGTGAGAGCATTTGGCGTAGCAAAGCCCGTTCCTGACTTTTCACCTGTGCCATCAACGTCTCCAAGCGAGAGGTAGGAGTTATCAATAGTTAGCGTGTCCGCTTCACGCAGAAATGGTGAACCGCTGGTTGTGACTGTAGGTGCATCGTTTATCGGCGTGATATCGATTGGAAAGGTTTGTTCAAATGTGACATTGGTGCCATCGCTAACGGTAAAGCGGAAGTTGTCAGTGAAGTCTTCGTTACCTGAGTGATTGAAGGTGACTAGATTGTTATTGATATCCGCTTGAGTGAACGAACCGTATAGCCCCAAAGAAACCCCATTCAATTGGATTACACCACTGGTGGGGAGACTGGTGATGCGATAAACGATTTCGCTGGGGGCATTATCTGTATCTGTTGTACGCAATAGGGCGCTCGTAATGGTTGTCGAACCGCCTTCATCGAGGTTGGCAATGCCTACGTTCAGATCGGTGATAGGGGGGGTGTTACCGACAACAGTCGGGTTTTGAGTGCCGCCTGCGCCTCCGGTTGCTGTCTGTGGAACATCAATACTGATATTGAAGGTGAGGGTTTGCAGACCAGAGCCGTCTGACTTCCAGATGCCGCCTTCTCTTATTGAGGGATATTCGCGGATTTCGCTGTCGCGCACTTGGAAGCTAAAGCTATCGGCAAAGCTCTGGTTGCCCGAAGATTCTCTGTGGAAGGTGTAGCGAACTCGTCCATTATTCAGGTCGTCCTGTGTAAAGCTGGCTCCAACACCGATTCTTATCCAGGTGCTACCTCTGAACAGTTCCAAGCCCCCAGTAGTTGGATCGGGTGCGGCAGTGAGAGTATAGGTAAGTTGAGTCGTGGCTGAGTCTGGATCGGCGACACTCAGGTTGGCAGGAGTGATAACTTTGGTCAGGCCCTCTGATGTGTTGAGGGTCATGCCTGTATTCGTAACGAGAACAGGATCGTCGTTGTTGGGTCGAATATTCAGATTAATGGTTGCTGTGGTAGAACCTGGAGTGCCCGTACCTCCGCCATCGTCTGTAACTCGCACTGTAAACCCATCAGGAGAAGGGTTGCCAAAGTTATCGTCGTTACCATCATGACTGTAGGTGAGATTTGCCAGATCCGCAGAACTCAGCGTTTGCCCAACTGTAACGGAAGTACCATTCAAGCTCAAAATACCGTCAGCAGGCAAACTGAGAATTTCAACAGTGTAGTTGCCAGCCGTTTGATCGGGGTCACTGATGGAGATTGAGACTGGGTGATTGGTTTCTCCTTCAAAGAGAGTGTTAGTGCCAGTCACCGTAGGCAGTTGGTTGACTGGGGTAATCGTAATGGGAATGGTCGTTGCATCAATGGTTCCGCCTGCACCGTCGTCAACGGTAATTGTGAAGGCATCACTTGTACCTCCGAGGGCTGTCGTTTGGGTGCCGCCATGAACATATCGCAACTGGGCAATCTGGTCATAGGAGAAGGTGGAGCCGACTACGAGAAAATTGCCATTGAAGGTGAGGTAGCCTTTGCTGGGTAGGCTGTTGAGTTTGACAATAATCTGTACGTCTTGGTTGTCTACGTCGATGATGCCAAAGTTACTGGCGGTGAAAGAGCCATTGCCGCCTTCCACAATACTGATACCCGATGGGGCAATGGTTGGAGCATCGTTGACGGGAGTGACGGCGATCGCCACATTGCGTGAAGCCGATTGCGTTCCATCATTAACCGTGATGCTCAGTGTTTCATTGCCGCTGTAGTTCAGCCCTGGCTTATATGAAGCTCCAGCTAGTGCTGCATTTACATTAGACAACGTACCTGAAAAGCTGATGCTGCCTGTGCCGTTACCCGTGATCCCGCTCAGTCCATTCGTTGAAGCGAGGTTCAAGATACCTTGAGCAACAGTAAGGGTAACAGTCTGGATGTCTGCCGTGTCTGTATCGCTGATTGAAATACCCGTAATTGAAAGAGTTTGATCTTCATCAACGGCACGAACTGCTGTGATATTGTCATTAATTACAGGTGCCGCTAATACTCCTTCATAGGCAGTTAAAGTGGAAGAGGCGATCGGGAGGGTCGGTTGAATCTCCCCTAGCTTGTAGTCAAGTTGCCAATTGCCTCCCAATGAAGCGTGACCAACGGGAGACGCAGAAGCGGCAATTCTTGCGCCAGTGAACTGTTGCAGTTTCTCAATGAACTCAACTCCGGCATCTCCAGCAGCAACATTACAACCATATAGCAGGAGTGACGGAGCAAAAGATGAGGAAATGAACCAGGACTTTAGATCCCAGGTGTAGTGATTGAGAGTATCTAAGCTGAGTTGAGTCTGACCTAAATACAGACAACCCGGAGAACCGTGAGAAATAATATGGACATCGGTACAATCAGGATATTTCGCAAGCACACTGGTGATTTGTCGGATGCCATCTTCTTCAGAATCTAAAACAAAGACCTGTGTTGATGGTTCAATACCAACGAGAAGACTTTGGTAATTTTCAACTGTAGCGTCAATGAAGAGGATGGATAAGTTATGCATGATTAGCTTCCTGACGATTGCTCTGGATGATGATTGGGTTGACTGAAACACGATCTTTTTTTGACAGCGAAGACATTGCCTTACAGATCAGATAGAGGGTTCTACTTGATCCATGAGACAGATTGAAATAAATATTGAACTAAAAGCTGTCCGAGCTAATTCTTATTGGAAAATGCTTAAAAAAACTAAGTAAGTTGAGCTTGATTAAACATTTTCTCGGAGTAGTTGATTAGCTCAGTAGAGCTATTGAAGTCTGTGGGTTTTAGTCATCTGCCTGGTTCTTGATTTATTACGATTATGGTTCCCAAGCAAATTGATTTGTCATCAAGTGGAATGAACGATATACGGGAAGAACCAGTGTCATAGCTTACGAAGATCTACTGATTTAAGAGGGAAGAAGTTGCGCTAATCTCGTTATTTTTTCGTAGTTGATTTCTGCTGAAGGTTGCAAAAATACTGAATTTGGCTACACACCAACAACTGAAAATGCTTGAAAAACTATTGCAAGCCCTGTTTGAAGGATGTTTGGCAGTAGATTGGCTTCAAAAGTAGACATAATAAATTGCAGACTAGTTGCCCAACCTATTTATAGAAAGTTTATTAGTTTCAGCAGGAAATTTTTAATTTCAGCAATATGGCTGATATAGATCTCCTGTTCTCTTTTTAGAAGAACCGAAATTTAAAAGACGCAGACTACTGAAGCTAGCTTTGTCAACAGATTGGTTTAACAGTATGCTCAAAGCTGAACAGCGATCGCCCCAAATCTTGTGCTTTACCTTCAACACCTTGCTCAATACTTGATTTTGGGACTGAGCTACGTGGGGCGGGTGCATCCCACTTTTGCAGCCCTCACCCTAAATCCCTCTCCCAGAGCGGGCTACCGTGTATACACATCTTGGCGATGGGTTAGCCCCAACCTTGAAAGACTCCCTCA
>JAAUQZ010000395.1 GCA_012033355.1 Leptolyngbyaceae cyanobacterium RM1_406_9
ACGACTTAGGCGGTAGGTCGTTCGCACACGCTCCCTACAGACGGAATCGATACCCGTGAATCATCCCTCTATTCTGCAACGCCCAAATTGTAGGTGGGCATCGCCCACCCAGCCTCATAGTGAAGGCTTCTAGAGAATGTGGGCAGTGACCACCCTACTGGAAATTGCTGTAAGCCGCTTGTTGCGGTCGCTCCATTACTTTGTGCCGTCTACATGAAATTCCAGATAAGATCAATATCAGACTTTTAACATCCTGCAACGATATTTTGTGCGCGAGACAGGCAATATGACCCATCCTCCAACCGTTGAATTTCAAGACTACTTTGATGTGGTGGTGGTGGGGGCTGGACACTCTGGCTGTGAAGCCGCTTTAGCCGCAGCCCGATTAGGCTGTCGCACCTTGCTACTGACCCTAAATCTGGACAAAATTGCTTGGCAGCCCTGCAATCCTGCGGTGGGTGGTCCAGCCAAATCGCAGTTGACCCATGAAGTCGATGCGCTGGGTGGCGAAATTGGCAAGATCGCCGATCGCACCTATCTGCAAAAGCGAGTTCTAAATAACTCACGAGGACCAGCAGTTTGGGCACTGCGGGCACAGACCGACAAGCGTGAGTACGCCGCTGTGATGAAACAGATCGTTGAAAACCAGGAAAATCTGACCATCCGGGAAGGCATGGTGACAGATTTGGTTTTAGGAGCCAACGATGAAGTGATTGGGGTTCAAACCTATTTTGGCGTGGCGTTTCAGTGCAAATCGGTAGTGTTAACCACCGGAACATTTTTGGGCGGCGTGATTTGGGTTGGCAACAAATCCATGCCTGCTGGACGCGCCGGAGAATTTGCGGCAGTCGGTTTGACCGAAACGCTGAATCGGCTGGGGTTTGAAACTGGACGGCTAAAAACCGGAACGCCTGCACGGGTCGATCGGCGATCGGTAGACTACACCCATCTGGAACTGCAACCCGGCGATGAGGAAGTGCGCTGGTTTAGCTTTGACCCAGAGGTTTGGGTAGAACGGCAGCAGCTTCCTTGCTACCTGACTCGCACGACAGCAGAGACGCATCGGCTAATCCGCGACAACCTGCACCTGTCTCCGGTGTACGGTGGCTGGGTTGATGCCAAAGGTCCACGCTATTGCCCCAGTATTGAAGACAAAATTGTGCGATTTGCCGATAAGGAGTCGCACCAGATTTTTATTGAGCCTGAAGGTCGAGATATTCCAGAGCTTTACATTCAAGGGTTCTCGACGGGTCTACCAGAAGGGTTGCAGATCCAGATGTTGCGATCGCTCCCCGGTTTAGAAAACTGTGCCATGCTCCGCCCTGCCTATGCAGTGGAATACGATTATTTACCTGCAACGCAGTGCTACCCTACCTTGATGACCAAGAAGGTGGAAGGGCTATTTTGTGCGGGGCAAATCAACGGCACGACGGGCTATGAAGAAGCCGCTGCCCAGGGGATCGTTGCAGGAATCAATGCTGCGCGGTTTAGTGGCGATCGCCCCATGATCGTCTTCCCCCGTGAGCAAAGCTATCTGGGTACGCTAATTGACGACCTCTGCACCAAAGACCTGCGAGAACCCTATCGAATGCTCACCTCCCGTTCAGAATATCGGCTGCTGCTGCGATCGGATAATGCTGATCAGCGGTTAACCCCACTGGGACGAGAAATTGGGCTGGTTGACGATCGGCGGTGGGAGTTGTTTACCCGCAAGCAGGAAAACATTGCAGCCGAAAAAGAGCGCCTGCACGAAACCAGAGTCAAAGAGCATGAAGAGCTAGGGCGAAAGATTGCTGCCGATACCCAGCAGGCGATTAAGGGTTCCATTACGCTAGCAGATTTGCTACGTCGTCCTGGTTTTCACTATACCGATCTGGAGCGCTATGGATTAGCTGACTCAACCCTCGGTCTGTCTGAAAAAGAAGGCGCAGAAATTGACATTAAGTACTCCGGCTACATTCAGCGTCAGCAAAACCAGATCGACCAGATCAGCCGTCAGTCACACCGCCCGCTGCCTCAAGACCTAGACTATGCCAGGATTGAAACGCTTTCTAAAGAATCGCGTGAAAAGCTGGCTCAGGTAAAACCGTTAACGGTTGGTCAAGCAACTCGCATTGGCGGTGTGAACCCATCAGATATCAATGCGCTGCTGGTTTATCTAGAAATTCGCTCCCGCCAGGAACAGTCCACTGCTCAGAAGGTGACTAATTCTGCTAGCTCTGTTGGGTGAGAAAGGTAGAGAGCGGAGGGTAGAGGGTGGACTTCTTTTTACTGCGCTTCACCTTCCAATGATGAAAACTAATGATGAAAAAAGATTTTCCCTCTGCCCTCTGCCTTACCTAAGGCTGGTGAACTTCAGCAGAAATGCCCTGTTGCTCTAGTTCATTGGCCAGGTCTTCTGCCCCAGCCCGATCGCGAAATGCCCCAACCTGAACCTGCGCCCCACCTTCGGGGAAGTTGCGAACGTAGGCATCTCCCACTGCTTGACGGGCTTGCTCTAAGCTGCGATCGCCATTGTACGGTGTAGTGACATAAAAGTAGCCATCCTGGCTCTGGCTGGGGGCAGGGGTTGCGGCAGGGGCGGGTGCTGCTGCTACAGGTGGGCTAGCAGGTTGAGCTTGGACCGCCGGAAGACGAGCAGGAGTTGCGGTATTGGCTTGAGCCGGGGCGCTCGAACGAGCAGCAGGACTGGGACGAGCTGGGGCGCTAGGACGGGCAGCGGGCTGAGAAGCAGCAGCAGGTCGAGGAGCTGCCCCAGCAGCTTGAGTTGGGGCAGAACGCCCATTGGGTCGCATGGAGACTGTCGCAGGCACCGCTGTTGTGGGCAGGTTGGATGTGGATTGGGGATTGGGCAACGGCGCGGGTAGGGATGAAGCTGCCGTAGCCGTTGGAGTCGGAGTCGCTCCTGAATTAACCGTTCCTGTGACAGGCAGCGGGGCAGAAACTTCGCCCGTCGGCAACGTGCCCAGCGTATCTAAATTTAACTCTCTAAATTCTTCGGTTGCCAGGTCGGGAGAACCGGGAAGCACGTTGCTGGGTAAGTCAGTTGAGCCAGGGTGGGTGACAACTTCGCCTGAATCTAAGTTGCGATCGCCCCGTGATTCACCTTCACTAAAAATACCGAGACTGGCAGGGTTCATGATCAGGTAGCCCAGCGTCACACTGGAGAGCAGCAGTAACAGCATCGAGCCAATTCCCAGCGGCGTTAGCAGGCTTTGCACAAAACTCGGTTCTGAGGGAGGAATTTCCGCATCGTCGTCCAGGCTTTCAGCAATTCTTCGGAGGATTCCAGGTAATCAT
>JAAUQZ010000105.1 GCA_012033355.1 Leptolyngbyaceae cyanobacterium RM1_406_9
CCAAAACGATCAGGGATGCGCCCCCGCTAAGCGGGGGCGCATCCCTGACTCTTTTGTGCCTAATCTTTAACCGGGAAGGGAGTAGGATATTTCTAGCGAACCAAATACCTGTAGGGGCGGTTCGCGAACCGCCCCTACGCTGCGGCTTACCCATTCAAAAATAGCTGTAAGTCATGCCAGGAAACTGAATGAGGGTTGGCGGCTTAAGGAACTGTCAAGTTAATCAGGCTCATCGCCCCTCCTTCTGGATTAGACACCACAACCTGATTGGTAGCAGGAATAAACTCGATTCCTTCTGGCTCAAACCCAGCTTCTTGATCGGCTCGCACAATTGTAGGGTTGAGTACAACGGTGTCTAGCAGTTGAATGTTTGCCGGGTCAGTGATGTCGTGAATCGTCATGGCATCCGATCGCTCAATTGCCACAAACGTAAGGGTTTGACCGTTCACCACACCCACAGAAACCACCTCTGGCTCTGGTCCCTTGCTATCGCATCGTTGCGGTAATTCCAACTCAACTACACTTTCCTCAATGGAATCGCCGCTGTCGCCCAGAAACTCACCCGTAGCAGCATCAAACACGCTGATGCTACGGGTTCCATGTGGACTTAAGGGAGTCCCTGCATGGGACTGGTTATTAACACTCGTCAGGTTGTCTTCATCTGCGGTGACAAGATAAAGCCTATCTGGAGTAATAGCGATGCCATCCGGCTCACGGGCAGACGTAAACTCTTGTCTGAGCGATAGGTCGTAGCTGCTAGAGCGACAGGCACCTACCCCAGCTTCATCTTGAGTTAAACCTGAACCCGTGCGGATGCCTGCATCAAAGTTTTGTACCGAGAAAGCGTCTGCTTGCAGTGGGCTGGGCAGTGGAGAAGGAATCTCAATCCGAGCGATCGCATTGTTTTCTTGCAGCGTCGCAACCAGGAAGGAACTGTCTGCTGCAATCCGAACGGTTTCAGGCTGCGGGTCATTGGGGAAGAACGGAACGTTGTCGGGGGGAATCAGCACTTCTACCTGCGTCATCTGGTCTGCTCCACTCCGCAAGTCAATGATGGAGATGGTGCCAGGACGGTTCTCAGGATTTGTCAGGTCTTCTTCATTTTCTTCATCTTCGTTGGCAACGGCGGCAAACTCTCCGTTAGGGGCGATCGCCACTGAGTCAGGCCCACGTCCTACCGTCACTTGCCCGACTGATTCTAGACTAGGGAGCGCGATCGCCACCACTTTCCCCGGCACTTCGTCAAAGGTGCTGAAATTTGCCTCATCTGCGTCTCTTACACCCACCAGCGCAAAAGCACCATCCGGACTGATGGCAACTCCTGTGAGTTCGGCTGCGGTTGAGCCTTCCGGCAAAAACTCCTCTGTCAGAGTCCAGGTGCCCTCGACGGTTAGGGTGTCTGCTCCGATTGCCACCAGCGTTGCGGTGTCTCCGCCTACTACCAGGGCATATTGCCCGTCATCAGAGACATCCAGCATCTCTGCCCCCGCCAGGTCGGTCAACGTGAATGCGACCTCTCCCTGAATTGACTCAGACTGGGCGATCGCTCCAGGCAAAACCACCACACCAAAAGGCAGGCAGATCAACGTAGACAGTAACACCCGAAGCGATTTAACTCCAGCTTGCAGCTTTAACTCTACAGCTAACGTTGGCAAGCTCTTCACACCAAAATGTTTCCAGTTCATTACCTGTATCCATCGAAACCACAAACCTAACCCTACAATTCGTATTAGATCGCTGAAGTTAAGAAAAGGGAAAGGAAAGTTAAACCTTAGGTCTACAACGGTTGCGTCTCCTCCCTGGAAGAACATCTGAAAAGTAGCAAATGTTTTCTATCCGGGCATAGCATTCGACAGACAAACTCTAAAATGAGAGATGTTCCGATCGCACCCAGATTATGACGCACTCTACTGACATCACCAGGCTAGCCCGCTGGATGGCCGCAGACTTTAGCAATCAGGCGCAGGCATTTGAAAACCCGCCTTTTTTTGCTCACATTCGCGTCTGTATGCGTCCGCTGCCGCTAGAGTTGCTGTCTGGGGTCAGCTTTTTTGTCGAGCAGTCCTACGACTATATGCTGAATGACCCCTATCGACTGCGAGTGTTGAAACTAGTGGTGCAGGGCGATCGCATCGAAATTGAAAACTACACCGTCCACGACGAGCAAGACTTTTACGGCGCATCCCGCGACCTGAAGCGCCTCCAGCAGCTTAGCGGCGATCGCCTAGAAAAACTTCCTGGCTGCAACATGATCGTAGACTGGACAGGGCACAGCTTCAAAGGACACGTCGAACCTGGCAAAGCCTGCATGGTCATGCGAAAAGGCAAAACCACCTACCTTGACAGCGAATTTGAAATTGACGACCAGCGTTTTATTAGCCTCGACCGAGGCCGCGACCCAGAAACCGACGAGCATATCTGGGGTTCAGTGGCTGGCCCATTTGAATTTGTGCGAGTCGCCAATTTTGCGAACGAAGTAAAAGTTTGATAAGTTTTGTCAAGCAGGCAGCGTTTAGAATTTGCCCTAAAATTGGCTTTAATGCCGAACTTGAACAAGTGTCCTAATGTCAGGAAACGCCCTCACCTCAAATCAAACCGTAGATAGTAGATCTACTCAGGAGATTCAAACCAATATTCTGCTGGGCGACTGTCTAGAAAAGCTTAGTTATTTCCCAGACAACACGTTTGATTTGATCGTCACCTCACCTCCCTATGCCGATAGTCGCTCAAAAACTTACGGTGGGATAAAACCGGATGAATACGTTGAGTGGTTCCTACCCAGAACTAAGGAGTTTTTGAGGGTACTTAAACCTAGCGGAACGTTTATATTAAACATCAAAGAAAAAGTGGTTGATGGAGAAAGACATACTTATGTCCTAGAGTTAATCCTGGAGATGAAGAAACAGGGATGGCTTTGGACTGAGGAGTTTATATGGCACAAGAAAAACTGCTATCCAGGTAAGTGGCCAAATCGATTTAGAGATGCCTGGGAAAGGTGTTTGCAATTTAATAAAAGTAAAAAATTTAATATGTATCAAGAGTCTGTCATGGTTCCAATGGGAAATTGGGCTGAAACTCGATTAAGGAACTTGAGCAAGACAGACAAGATCAGGGATGAGTCCAAAGTTGGCAGCGGATTTGGAAAAAATATCTCCAACTGGTTAAACAGAGATAAAGTTTATCCAACCAACGTCATTCATTTATCGACTGAGTGCGGCAACAGAAAACATAGCGCAGCCTTTCCAAAAGCTCTACCAGAGTGGTTCATCAAGCTTTTTACGGAGGAGGGAGATTGGATACTTGATCCGTTTTTAGGATCTGGAACGACCTGTCAAGTTGCTCAAGAGTTGTATAGAAATTCTGTTGGAATTGAAATTTCCTCCGAATACTACGACTTGGCTTCATCTAGCATAAAGCCGTTGCAGCATAAGCTTTTTGAGGAACCTTCACAGTATGTCGCCCATTGAGCAACAGGAAATAGTTCGTTATGTCGAGGAAAATATCCCTCAATTTCACCAGAGTCGAATCAATGGTTTGAGAAATTTAAAGTTACAAACAGTTCTCAAAAGAAAAAATCCATATCTCTTTAAAGCCAAGAACGTAATTACTGCCAGTGATCTTGTCAAAGGATTACTAGATGCTCATCTATCGTCCTCCGAGGAAGGTTTGTTTGGAGGGTTTATGGAGGGGCTTGCTGTATTCATCTGCGCCAGAGCATTCAATGGTAGAAAATCTTCCTCTGAAGGAATAGATTTAGAGTTTGAGCGAGAGCAGATTAGATATATTGTCTCCATAAAGTCTGGTCCCAACTGGGGAAATAGCTCTCAAATTAGGAGAATGATCGATAATTTCAATAGAGCTAAGAAAGTACTAAGAACTAATACGTCCTCAGTCAATGTAGTTGCTGTGAATGGATGTTGCTATGGAAAAGATGACCAGCCAGACAAAGGGGAGTATCTTAAGCTGTGTGGGCAGCGTTTTTGGGAATTCATTTCTGGAAATGATTCTCTCTACACAGATATTATTGAACCTCTTGGATACAAAGCTAAAGAAAACAATGAACAATTTGAGCAGGAATACAGTAAAGTCATCAACAAATTCACCCTTGAATTTATGCAAAGCTTCTGCAATGTAGAAGGGCAGATTGTTTGGCAGAGAATCGTTCAGCTTAATTCAGCCAAAAAACATCTGTAAAATCTTAAAGTAGTAGTGTGCTTATTTATATTTTTGGTTGTTTGTTGCTTGCTTAAGCATCGGGTATAAGCCAATGACCAATGACCAACAACTAATGACTAGCCCAACACATCTTGCAGCCCAACACCCAACTATGACAGTTCCCAAGTAGTTTCCCTCTCCCTGACTGACCTGGCACAGCAAACCCGTGAGGCGGCGCGTAGGCTGGCGGTTTTGCCGACGGATGCTCGTAATCGCGCAATTGATGCGATCGCCCACTCCCTCGAAACCTGCGCTCCAGAAATTTTGGCAGCAAACCAGGCAAACTGTGAAGCAGCCGTAGCAGAAGGATTGGCAAAACCGCTGTACGGAAGACTAAAGCTGGATGCAAATAAGCTCCAGGGGGCGATCGCCAGGAAATTCTGGCATTTCTTACCTCTTTGCATTCGGTAGAACAGGGTTAGAATTCTACTTTTGTGCATCCACTAGTGGATTGACTGTAGAACAAGGGGCTTAAGCCCCTTGTTTGGTTAAACCCGTGTTACGGAACTACATCCAGAAACTGTTATATCTATCGATACCTAAGTGAAAATCGCCTCACTTCATTAGCAGTTTCTTTGCGTAAATTCATTGGCTCAAGTCCGCTTAGCTCTTGCCAAACTACATTGATAGGCATTAACTCGCCCTCTTTTGCCCTAATCAGAGGATACCCACAATCTGAATAGTCTTCTTCGGCAAGCCAATCTTCCTCTACTTCATGCCGCAGAACTTCTCTCACGTATACAACTAAATATTCACGATCTGGATAGTCTTTTTCGACAACCCAATGTCCTTCTACTCTACGCCGCAAAACTTCCCCCACGTATGCGACTAGATTGTCATACAATTCGGTTTGAACATTTTCAAGTCCGTAGTCTTCAGCTTTGCTAGATACAATATCCAAGCTTTTGTAGGAGAAATCTAGCTGAGTGTGAGAAATGCTCAAACTTCTTGCTAGGTCATCGGTCAGTGCGTCGATTTGATTGACAAGCTGTGTTTTCTGTTTTGAGTAATATCTCCAATGATCTACAGAACTACTGCGACCGTTAACTGCATCTTCTTTAACTTTCTGATGGAATCGAATCAACCGTAAAAGACTATCTTTGGAGTAGATGTCGCCCCTACCAGGGATCGAAATTCCTTTAGGGTCAAAGACAAGCAAAAATCTATCATTTGATAGCTCATAAACTAGGGGTTGATCCTTGTATCCAGCGCTGTACGTTGTCTCAAGAGATTTTGTAAATTCTTCATGCAGTTTCCCTTCAGATTCTATTAGCTCTTGAACCTGCTTTTTGGTGAGTCGTTTTGCATTGAGAGATTTTTTCTTTCCCATCTTTAAAGCAGATTTTGTAGTGCCCCTCTAAACCGAAAGTTCCTTATTTTGCATCCATCCAGTTTTTTCCGGTGCGGACTTCGACGACGAGCGGTACGGTGAGTTCGACGGCAGATTCCATTACGGATTTTACCTGGGGTTGGAGTTCTTCCCACTCGTCAGGCGGCACTTCAAACACCAGTTCATCGTGTACTTGCAGCAATAGTCGCGCCTGGTAGCCTTTGAGCAATTCGTGCAGTTTTACCATTGCAATTTTAATAATGTCGGCGCTGGAGCCTTGAATCGGGGCATTTGCTGCTGCCCGCAGCAGTCCAGCGTCGTATTGTCCGGGGGATTTGATTTTGCTCAGGTCGATCTCATCGGGGTCTTTGTCACGTAGGCGAATCAATTTATCTGTTGTGAAGTTGAAATAGCGACGGCGGCCTTTGATCGTGGTGACGTAGCCGTTGGCGATCGCCTCCCTCTGCATCCTCAGCAAATATTCAAACACCAGAGGATAGCGTTCGTTGAAGCGATCGATAAAGCCCTGCGCCTCAGTTCGGCTGACTCCTGCCTCTCGTGCAAACCGGGACGCACCCATGCCATAAATCACGCCGAAGTTGATTACTTTCGCCATGCGGCGTTCTTCTGAGGTAATCGTCTCTTTTTCAAACAGCAGTGTGGCGGTTAGCGTGTGAATGTCCTGATTGTTTCGGTAAGTTTCCACCAGCACAGGCTCCTGGCTCAGGTGCGCCAAATTCGTAGCTCAATCTGAGAATAGTCTGCCGCAACTAATAACCAGCCCGGTTCCGGCACAAATGCCGCCCGAATTTGCCGACTAAACGCCGTGCGAATCGGAATGTTCTGCAAGTTTGGATTGGAGGAAGAGAGCCGTCCAGTTACAGCAATGGCCTGATTGAAGTCGGTGTGAATCCGCTGGGTGTCTGGGTCTGCCAACAGGGGCAGGGCATCTACATAGGTAGACTTGAGTTTGATTAGAGTGCGATGCTCCAGAATTGCGTCCACGACGGGATGATCGCCCTGAAGTTTTTCTAGAGTAGCCGCATCGGTGGAGTAGCCTGTTTTGATCTTGCGTGACTTGCGACGATCGAGCTTGAGTTTGTCAAACAGCAAGTCGCTCAACTGCTTGGGCGATCCCAGGTTAAATTTTTCACCTGCTGACTCGTAAGCCTGCTGCTCGATTGCGTCCAGGTCTTTCTCCAGCCGTTTGGAGAATGTTGCCAGATAGTCTTTATCGATCCGAACGCCGCAGTATTCCATCTCTGCCAGGACAGGTTCTAGCGGCACTTCTATTTCTAGCAGCAGGCGATATAAATCTGGCAGTGGCTCCAGTTCTGCCCGCAGCTTGGGCACTAGGTGAAACGTGATGTAGACATCCATGCCGCAATAGATCGCGACCGGGGGAATGTCCATATCCACCATCGTTTTACCCTTGGGCACCAGGTCGGTGTAGCTCTGAGTGGCAAGGTTGAGGTAGCGCAATGCTAAATCGGTCAGGTTGTGGCTGGTGTCAGGATTTAGCACGTAGCTGGCTAGCATCGTGTCAAACTCAACGCCTGCCAGGTGAATTCCCTGATTTCGCAGCACCAGGCGATCGAACTTGGCGTTTTGCAGCACTTTGGGGTAGTCGGCGCTTTCTAGAATGGGACGCAACGCTTCTAACGCAGTGGACTTGTCCAGGTTTTTGCCCGCCTTGTGCCCCACAGGGATGTAAGCCATGTCTGACAGACCTTCACCCCAGCAGCAGCCAATGCCAACCAGGTTGGCGATTCTGGCATCTAGCGCGTCGGTTTCAGTGTCCCAGGCAACGGGAGCAGCGGAATCTTTGCAGGTTTTGAGCCGTTTGACTAGCGCTTCTAGTTTCTCAGGCGTGTCGATGATTTGCGGCTGAATGTCTACGGCTGCAACCTGCTGGCTGGCTTCGGTATCTTCTGGACTGAAAAACCAGAGGTCTTCGCTGTAGGTGTTGAAGTTGAGCGGGTTGGTGGAGGGCGGTTCGTCGGGTGTAGTATCGGTTTCCTCTGCTGCGATCGTCTCCCCCCCAAAAGTCTGCTGAATCTTGGGAATCTGCCGAATAAACTGGCGGAATTCTAGCTTTTCTAAGAGAGGGAGGAGGCGATCGCCATCAACCCCCCTGAGCCTGCAATCTTCAATGTCTACCTCAAGCGGCACATCGAGATGAATTTGCGCCATGTACTGAGAATGCAGCGCTGATTCTTTGCCCTCTTCCAGTTTTTTCTTGACTGCACCTTTCATCTGGTCGAGAGCCGCGTAGATCCCCTCCAGGGAGCCATATTCGTTCAGCAGTTGAGCCGCCGTTTTTGCACCAATTCCCTTTACGCCTGGAATGTTGTCAGATGAGTCGCCACACAAGGCTTTGTAGTCCACGACCTGACTGGGCAAAATTCCTAGCTTTTCCTTTACTTGCTCCGCTTTAAATTCGTTTGCGCCAGAGTTTGCACGGGCAGCAAAGGCATTGCTCAGGTACAGCACCGAGATTTGCTTGTCGGGGTCAATCAGTTGAAACAAGTCCTGATCGCCGCTGAGGATTTTTACCCGATAGTTTGAGGCACTGGCCCGTCGCGCCAGCGTTCCCAGAATGTCGTCTGCTTCGTAGCCCGCGATCGCTAATACAGGCAGATTGAAAGCATCGAGCAATTCCTGGAGGTTTTCCAGATCGGGCATGAAGTCTTCGGGCGCATCGGGACGACCTGCTTTGTAGGTTTCATCCGTCTCATGGCGAAAGGTAGCTTCTCCCCGGTCAAAGGCGATCGCCACGTACTGCGGCTTCTGGCTTTCCATCATGTCAAGCATAGACTTGAGGAAGCCATAGCAGACGCTCGTGGGAATGCCAGTGGAGGTTCGCAGTCCGCCATCTCGCCCTTTGGCATGAGCAAAGTAGGAGCGAAAGGCGAGGGAGTGCCCGTCGATCAGGACAACTAGGGGGGAGGAAGAGGATTGCTGCATAGCCTTGATTTTAGCGCCCCATTTGGCTTCCGTTGATGCTTAGGATCGCGGATCAAATAACCTGTAAAACCAAAATCTCTGTAGGGACATGGCAATGCCATACCCCTACACAGGAGAATTACACATCAATAAATCCGCAATCCTTAGTTTAAGTCGGGATCGCTGCGTTGGCTGCTGGTATTTCTAAATCGGATAGATTCTGCGCCAGAGTCAGGTTTGGGGCGATCGCCCTCAATATAAATCACCACTTTCACCGCTCCGTAGCGCTCTCGAATGGCCGCCTCTACCCGTTCGGCAATGGAGCGGGCGGCAGACATAAACTCTGGGTGTAGCGCCAGGGACATTTCAACTAATACCTGACGACCGACCAGCCCTTTCGAGCGAATTCGTTCGCAATGAGTTACACCTTCGACCTGCCTAGCGATTTGGGCGAGGGCTTCGGGGGCGATCGCCACCTGCCGCACCAGCCAGGGCAACTGCCAGTTGAGCATTCGCCAATAGCTACGGATGCTCATCAGTACGAGGGCGATCGCCAATAGCGGATCGATCCAGACATAGCCGCGCCAAACGCCAACCAGCCCGACGCAAACCAAAACCGTCAACCAGGCATCTTTTAGCACATGATTGGCATTAATTTGCAACGCCTGATTTTCTAATAGCCGCGCTTCGTAGCGCTGAAACCAGACCATGCACAGGTTGATGGCCACCACCACCACCAAAAGCTGAATCAGCGGCATACTGATCTGCACCGGGAACTGCGATTCTAATCCTTGAGTGACCACATCAAGCTGCTGCACCGATAGAACCAGCAAGCTAAACCCAGAAAATCCTAAAAACGACGCAAGCAGCAGCACCCCCGCTGTTTCTCGCTTATCGTGAGTCCAAATTTCTCGTCCTGCGGTGCGGTAAGAGGAGGCGATCGCCGACAAACTCAGCACGATACTAAAGCTATCAATCAGCGTGTGCAGCGATTCTGCAAGCAAACTGAGCGATCGCGTCGCCCAGCCAGCCCAAAGTTTCACTGCCAAAACTAGCAGCGTCAGCCAAAGCGTGGCGAACAATACCTGATAGCTCGCCCTGCGTCGATTTCGTGCCTCACTCATAGCCCAAAGGCTAGCACGGAAGGGGTTCGCTGAATTAGGGGTCAAACCCCCCAATCAAAACCAACCAGAACTTACGCAAGTAGAACGTAAAGTCAGGCGATCGCCCACCTAAAGAGGATGTTTAAAAAGGGAGGCTAGAGGGGATCAAGTGCAAGGATTTAATTCCTTAAATATCCTCATAACGCCTCTAAAACTATCGTCGATTCGATTTTGATTTCCATTGATAGTTTTAATACGCAGTCAATCCGCTTTATTTGGCATCGACGCATAAAAAAACGAAACGACGCATACAAAAAACGAATCAGCGCAGTCCAAAATCGAAACGACGCACATAAAAACCGAAACGACGCATATAAAAATCGAAACGATGCATATAAAAATCGAAACGGCGCAGTCCAAAACCGAATCGACGTATACAAAAATAGAAACGACGCATACAAAAATAGAAACGACGCAGTTCAAAACCGAATTAACGGATTAGAGGAGAAAACCAGTGTCTTTGAGGATCGGGGCAATGCGATCGCATCCTGGATCAGCGGATATCAGAATCGCAATGGAGCAACTGTAGGATGCTCAGGACATCCTTTTAGAGGTGTGAATGGATACGCTTTGCTTGGCTCAACCGACATTGATCGGGCTAGAGGCTTTGCCTTCCTTGAGAACTAGAGGAGGCAGAGCCTCTAAAGCAGCATTTCCAGGCAAAGCCTGAAAACGAGATAATAAGATCGAGTCAGATCCCAATGATAAACAGCAAACATGGTGACAGTCGATCCGCAACCTCTCGCGCCCACCTGGGAAGAATCGCTGCAACAGCTTCGATCGCGCCTGCGTCCGGGGCAACAGCGGATGGCAGATTGGCAAAGCGGGGCGCTTGCGGTGTCGGCGGTGCCCGGTTCAGGCAAATCAACGGGAATGGCGATCGCCTCCGCTATTCTCCTTGCCAAACGCTATCGCGGCATTCAGTCCACTGAGCTTGACGACAATTCTAATAGCGGACAACTGGTTGTTGTAACCTTTACTCGCTCTGCCGTTGCCAACCTCAAAGCCAAAATTCGTCAATATCTGCGAGAGCTTTCCCTCACGCCAACCGGATTTGTCGTCTATACGCTGCATGGACTGGCGCTCAATATTGCCACTCGCTATCCTGACCTGTCGGGGCTAAGCCTCGACCGGATGACGCTGGTGTTGCCCAACCAGAGCAATCGCCTGATTCGCACCTGTGTCGAGCAGTGGATTAGCGCTAACCCTCAGCTTTATCAGTGTTTGCTAGAAGGGCGACAGTTTGACGGCGAAGAAACCGAGCGGCTCAGGCGACAGTCGGTGCTGCGAACGGAAGTGTTGCCCGAACTGGCGCTCACCGTTATTCATGAGGCAAAAAGTTCAGGGCTGTTGCCCGCTGACTTGCGGCAGTTGAGCCAGGAGGTGATAAGTGATGCGGATGAGGTGAACTATGATGTGCTGGCGATCGCCGCCGGACTCTACGAGCGCTATCAGTTGCTTCTCCAAAATCGCGGACTGATTGACTATGACGACATGATTTTGGCGGCACTGCGAGTGCTAGAAAACGACAGCGCCCGTCAGCTTTGGCAACAGCAGGTGTATGCCGTCTTTGAAGACGAAGCCCAAGACTCTTCTCCGCTGCAAACTCGTCTACTAGAAATCCTTGCGTCTGATCCCGATGCCACCCGCCCCCCAAATCTGGTGCGCGTCGGTGATCCAAACCAGGCAATCAATTCTACCTTTACTCCGGCTGACCCGGTATTCTTTCGTCAGTTTTGCGAAACCTGTGAAGCTCAGGGCAGGCTGGCAGAAATGGATCAGGCAGGACGCAGCGCCGCCATCATTATGGATGCGGCAAACTTCATGCTGGATTGGGTGAACCGCAGATATGGCAAAGTGAATAGCGGGGAATTGGGAGAGGGGGCAATCGCCCCTTTCAAAAATCCCTTCCGCCATCAGGCAATCCATCCCGTTGAGGCAGACGACCCGCAAGTAGATGCAAATCCGGCTGCGGTTGGGCAAGGGTTAGAAATCGTCCTGCCAGAAGATGTGTTTCAGACGGTTGATCTAATTAGTCAGCGGGTTGCAGAACTTTTTGCCCAGCATCCTGATGGACGCATGGCAGTTCTGGTGCGGGAAAATCGGCAGGGGCGATTTGTCTCAGATCTGCTGCAAAACCCAGAGCAGCATGGGTTAAAAGTGAATTTAAAGGAACTGGGGATTGACGTGTACGACGTGGGACAGCGCGATCGCCAGTCTCATATTCCCGCCGAAATCTTGGCACTGATGCAGTTTTGCGATCGCCCCCATTCCCCCGACAACCTCAAAACCGCACTCAAAGTTTTGGTCGATCGCAAACTCATTCCCACTCAAGATCTCAATCTGCTCACTAGTCTCCCCGAACAGTTTCTTTACCCCGGCCCGCTCGACCCGCTCCAGCCCGACCCCGTCCTCCAGGCACAGCGCTACTGCACTGGACTGCTGCGGGCGCGGCTAGAGTTACCCCAATATCAACTCATTCCCTTCCTGGCACTCACTTTAAAATATGAGCAAACGGAACTGGCGACCGCTGACAAACTCACCGAGCAAATTGCCCAACGCATCGCCGCCAATTCTGCCCTTTCCCCCATTGATGTGCTGACTGAAATCGTCAGTTCCGAACGGTTTGAACCCGTCGAAATCGGTGATAGTGAAGAACGCTACACCCGCAAAGGACAACTCACCCTCATCACCATGCACAAAGCCAAAGGACTCGACTGGGACTTTGTATTTATCCCTTTCTTACACGAACAGTTAATTCCCGGTAGCTTACGAGTTCCGCCCCAAGCACAGTTTCTCGGTGACTTTAGTTTGCCCGAAGTCGCCAGAGCGCAAATTCGCGCCCGTGTACATGAAGAATATCCCTTACCGGGACTCACCGCCGCCTGGGAACGCGCCGAATACCTTAAAATTGCCGAAGAATTTCGCCTGCTCTACGTGGCTATGACCAGAGCCAAACGTTTGCTGTGGATGTCCGCTGCCCAAAAAGCCCCCTTCACCTGGAGCAAACCCGATAACCTGGAAGATAAAACTCCCTGCCCAGTTTTAACAGCGCTCAGTAAAAAATTTCCACACAAAAATGTACCCTAAGGATCGTGGATCAAATAACCTGTAAAACCAGAATCTCTGTAGGGGCATGGCAATGCCATACCCCTACACAGGAGAATTACACATTAATAAATCCGCAATCCTAAGGGATGTGCGTAGCGCTATGTGAATTGCTGCTCCCCTACTTCCCCAAAACAAACTCCAGGATTGCTATAAAATACATCCTGCACGGCATGGGGTAGGGAACGTATGGATTATCGAGCGGCAGGGGTAGATGTTGAGGCGGGTCGGGCGTTTGTGCAGCAGATTCGCAGCCTGGTCGATAGCACCCGTCGTCCGGAGGTGTTGGGTGGGTTAGGTGGCTTTAGCGGATTGTTTCAGCTTCCAAGTGGGTATCGAGAACCCGTGCTGGTGTCGGGCACCGACGGCGTAGGGACTAAGCTGAAACTGGCGCAGAATGGCGATCGCCACGACACGGTAGGAATTGACCTGGTTGCGATGTGCGTCAACGATGTGCTCACCTGTGGGGCAGAGCCACTGTTTTTTCTAGATTATCTTGCGACAGGCAAACTAGAACCTGCTCAACTGACTCAAGTTGTTGCTGGAATTACAGAAGGATGTCTTCAGTCAGGCTGTGCCCTGCTGGGTGGAGAGACGGCTGAAATGCCCGGTTTTTATCAGCCAGGAGAATATGACTTAGCGGGCTTTTGCGTAGGCATTGTGGAGAAAAGCCAGATTTTAGATGGTTCTCAGGTTGAAGTTGGGGATGTGGCGATCGGGCTGGCAAGCCAGGGTGTTCACAGTAATGGGTTTAGTTTGGTGCGAAAGATTATTGAGACGGCGGGTGTGGGATTGGGCGATCGCCCCCCTAACCTCTCTGGAAAAACCCTGCTTGAGGAACTGCTAACCCCAACGCGCATCTACGTCAAACCCATCTTGGCGGCACACAAAACCGGACTCACGATTCACGGCATGGCACATATTACAGGCGGTGGTTTACCTGAAAATTTGCCTCGTTGTCTGGGAGTGAACCAGTCGATTCAAATCAATGCTCAAAGTTGGACGATTCCTCCCGTTTTTGAATGGTTAGCTACGGCAGGTTCCGTTGAGCAAGGTGAGATGTTTAACACTTTTAATATGGGAATTGGCTTTGTACTGCTGGTGCCTCCTGCTCAGGTTGAGCAAACGCTTCAATGGTTTGAAGCTGGGAATTTACCCGCATGGGCGATCGGTGAGGTGATTGAGGGAAAAGGTGAACTGATCTTTCTGTAGGGCTAATTGCTCAGGCTGTGGCAAAAAAGGATATCTGAAAGGGTCTAATCTATACCCTAAAAGTCTTTGAGGGCTTAGCATTCGGGCAAGGATCTTGGGGTTCACTCCAAAGTCTACTTACCGAATGCTAAGCCCCTACAGGGGACGTGATGCTACCTCTCAAACGTTTTCAAAAGCTACGTGTGGATCGCTGAGCGCAACTGCATCACCCTATCGATCTCTTCTTACGGCATTAGCTGCACGATTCCAGGCATCCTGGACAGCATACTTTGCTTTGTCCCAGGCTAAACCCGCACCACCGTGTCGCCGCTCATAGTCGCGCCGCAGTTCAGGCTCAACCTGGTCAAAGGTTCTGTTGGTGCCGTAATAGCGCCCGTAGCTGTCATAACCCATCTGATAGGCAGGCTGGTAGGTTTCATAACCCACTCCCTGCTCATAGTAAGGGCGGGAAGTGTAGTTATTTTGCCAGTAATCGTCTTCGCCCACATACAGCGTGTTCCGATCGGCTCGATCCCAGGCATCGCGGGTTGCATGACGAGCATCGTCCCAGCGCAGGCGAGAACTGCCGTAGCTAGTTTCGTAGTCACGTTGCAGATCTGGCTCGATTTGATCAAAGCTTG
This sequence comes from Leptolyngbyaceae cyanobacterium RM1_406_9, assembly GCA_012033355.1. Taxonomy (GTDB): domain Bacteria; phylum Cyanobacteriota; class Cyanobacteriia; order Elainellales; family Elainellaceae; genus JAAUTN01. Next base: position 14,595 of record JAAUQZ010000105.1, read on the forward strand.
TACCGCGATCGCGATAACGAGTATATCCCTCGTAACCTGTGCGGTAGGCGGGCTGATAATCATCGTAGGTGTAGTCAGACTTTGCATAAGGGCGAGAGGTGTAATTCTCCCGCCAGTAATCATCTTCAACGGTTGGGTTGACCGCTTCAGCTGCACTCTTGCCGACCAAACCACCTACTACAGAGCCTACTGCTGCACCCACGACAGAACCTACAGGTCCACCAACTGCCCCTACCGCTGCACCAACTGCCCCTGCCGCCGCTGCACCAATTCCAGTTCCAACGGGATGCGCCCCCGGTTCACCTGTAATAGGATCACGGTTTGCATCAGCATCGACCGGATCGTGATTCACTTTATCTTTTCTATCCATTGGATCGTGATTTTTTCTGTCCATAATTTCCTCGCTATGATGATTGATCTGCTGGACGGTCGCTCTTCCAAATTAGATTGATAAAGTGATATATTCTTCTCCCTGCGGTTGGAAAGTATAGGCTCTATTCCTTTAGGGGGTTAACTATAGCTAAAGGCGTAATCTGCTGAGAATTTCCAGAGGAAGGTTAGACCGGATCAAGCACGATTTTGATGCAGTTATCTTTTTTCTGTTTGAAAATTTCATATCCTTTCGGCGCGTCTTCTAATTTCATCCGATGAGTAATGATATAAGACGGATCAATTTCGCCGTTTTGAATGTGTTCTAGCAAAGGTTTTAGATAGCGGTGAACGTGAGTTTGCCCCATCTTAAAAGTCAATCCTTTGCTAAAAGCTGCACCAAAAGGAACTTTGTCGAGCAAACCGCCGTAAACTCCGGGCATGGAGACGGTACCACCCTTGCGACAGGCAACAATGACCTGGCGGAGTGCGGTGGGGCGATCGGTTTCCAGGCGTACCGCTTGTTTTACTCGGTCGTAGATGGCTGCTACATCGGTACCGTGTGCTTCCATGCCAACCGCATCAATGCAGGCATCTGGGCCGCGTCCGCCCGTCATTTCTTTTACCGCTTCACCTGCGTCTACTTCTTCGTAATTGATGATTTCAGCTTTGCCAAATTCTTTAGCCATTTGCAAACGTTCTGGGATGCGATCGATGCCAATGACGCGCTCGGCTCCCAGCATATAGGCGCTCTTGATGGCAAACAGTCCTACTGGACCGCAGCCCCAGACAGCTACAATATCACCTGGCTGAATGTTACAGTTTTCGGCGGCCATGTAGCCTGTGGGGAAGATGTCAGTCAGAAACAAAACTTGCTCATCGGTTAAGCCATCTGAGATTTTGAATAGACCCACATCGGCGAAGGGAACGCGGGCGTATTGTGCTTGCCCTCCGGCATAGCCGCCAAAGATGTGAGAATAGCCAAACAGTCCAGCAGCTGAGTGTCCATAGAGCTCTTCGGCGATCGCCGCATTCGGGTTGGTGTTATCGCACAGTGACCACAGATCTCGCTGACAAAAGAAACAATTGCCGCAGGAAATGGTGAATGGAACAACGACGCGATCGCCAATCTTAACTCGCTTAACCTCACTACCCACTTCAACCACCTCGCCCATAAATTCATGGCCGAGAATGTCCCCTGACTGCATGAGTGGAATGAACCCATCATAAAGGTGCAAATCAGAACCGCAAATTGCAGTCAACGTAATTTTGATAATGGCATCGTGCGGGTTGATAATTTTAGGGTCGGGTACGTTATCAACTCGAACATCTGTCGCGCCATGCCAGCAAACAGCTTTCATCCAATTCTCCTTATCTTTCTACGGCTCTTTCTGCACCTTCAACGGTTTCTTCAACCTTGTTCTTCACGTCGTCGATAAACTCTTTTGTGCCCGGATAAATGGGCTGATCAAGGTTGAGTTTTTCACGCACATTATCAGCAACACCTTTCAAACCATCTTGCGCTCTTTCTACCTGGGGACTATTTTCAAGGGCAGCATCTGGTCTATTATTTCTGCCCCCGTAGGTAGCTCTCCCGTCTGTGTCCGGTTCGCTAATCTCGTTGTTGTAGTTGCCCCGGTCATAGGTCGTTGCCTGTGGTTTTTCAACGTCGGCGATCGCTTCCCCAAATACACCAAAGCTAGCGGTTAGAAATAGAATTCCTGCTAGAAACACAAGGAAAACTTGGGTATATCCCAGTTTTGCAAGTTTGCCCTCATCCCCCAGCCCCTTCTCCCAAAAAGGGAGAAGGGGAGCCGGATTGGAAGTCCCTCTCCCTCTCTGGGAGAGGG
>JAAUQZ010000001.1 GCA_012033355.1 Leptolyngbyaceae cyanobacterium RM1_406_9
CGGCTCCCTTGAACTCTTGAGCATGAATGAGGATAGGATTTTCTAGCATTGACTCCACCCCGAATCTGATTCAAATAGTTTAAGGGGAACTTCTGTATACACGGTAGCTTTTTGGGAGAGGGGGTTGGGGGATGAGGGCAAACTTGCAAAACTGGGATGCACCCAGCCTCCGGACAGTGAGTTTTCGACAATAAGCTTAACGAAAGCTCACACCACAACGGTAAAGGCGATCGCCCACCCTTACGTCTACCTTAGGAATAAACTTTGTAGAAATAAAATGGGCTAACTCAATGGCGCGATCCTCGATATCGCAGTTGCCGTTTAAGTGCATAATGTTCAGCAAACTTAGGAATATCACCCCGATGTCCCATGAGGATCACCGTATCACCTTCTTCAATTACCGTGCTGTGATTGGGATGAATGAACGTACTACCATCGCTGCGACGTAGCGCCACCACAATAAAAGTACCTCTGCCTCTCACTTCAATATCACTCACCATACCCCCTAGCAGAGGTGAGCCTTTGGGAATCGCCAATTCATCAAGCTGGACATCGATTTCTGCTAACAGTTCACTGAGCGTGCTGCGACCGTCATTCTGGTCTAAGAAATCGATTGAAGCCGGATGAGTAATCATGTGGGCCATTCGTAAAGCACCGATCGTAGCAGGCAACACAACATGATCGGCTCCTGCCAGGCGCAGCTTTTTCTCAGTTGTGGGAAACTCGCCTCGCGCAATGATCACCAAATTAGGATTCATTCCTCTCGCGGTCAAGGTAATGAACACATTAGATGCATCATCGGGTAATGCAGTAGCCAATACTTTAGCTCTTAATATTCCAGCAGCCTGTAAAACGGTTTCATCGGTTGCGTTGCCAATGCGAACCAGATAGCCCATGGCTTCGGCTTTAGCAAGGCGATCGCCATCATTGTCAATCACTACAAAAGCTTGTCCCGATTCCATCATCTTCTTAGCTAGAATCTGCCCGATTCGACCAAAGCCGCAGATGACTACGTGCTGTTGTAGAGTGTCAATTCCTTTTGCTATCCGCCGTGCGTCCAGAGCGCGATTTATTTCTCCCTCTGTCACCATTTGGACAAACCCTCCTACCATGTAAACCGCTGACGAAGTTCCTGCAATGATCACAAGAATGGTAAAGATCCTAAGTGCCGGGGAATCAACCGGGCGAACTTCACCATACCCGACTCCAAAGATGGTGATAACCACCATGTAAATGGCATCTAGCAGCGCCCAGCCTGCAATCGTGTAGCCTGCGATCGCTACAACAATGGTAATAACAAAAAAAGTAGTGCCAAGCAGAATGCGGCGAAACGACTGATGCAAATTTGATGGCTAGCAGGGGTAACGATCCTGCCAATGCAATAATCTTGCCACCAGCAACTAAATACCAGGTGTAGCTTGGTATACCCAGGAGCGATCGCCCCGCCTGAAGCTCAGGCGGAAAGGGGTGAAAGGTAACTTCCTCATCCCTCATCCCTCATCCCTCTTTCTCCCCCCCTCCTACTGCACTTCCGGCGATGGCTCTGGCACAATGCCTGCATAGGGAAAATTGCTGACAGAGCGCTGTAGCTCTGCCAGCGAACGATTGTAGCCTAGAATTGCCTGTACCCGGTTAAACTCTGCTTCTGTTAGATCGGTTTGAGAAATTAGCACGTCTGTTTGGGTGCCTACCCCTGCCTGAAATCGCAGCCGCGCCAGCCGCAACGCTTCTCTTGCTTGCTCCAGGGCTAGAGAAGCAGTTTGAATATTCTCAAAATTGGCTTGCAGGTTGGAGTAGGCGCTTTCTACATCAAAGCGAATTTGGTTGCGCTGGGCGGCAAAATTAGTCTCGGCGATCGCAATATTCGCTTCTTCCTGAGCGGCTTGTGCCCTAGCAACACCCCCATCAAACAAACTCAGATTTAACTGAGCGCCAAACTGATAGCTATCCTGCACAGTTTCATCTTGGTTCAGGGTGTCCTGCACATCGTAACTAGCAAACAAAGAAACCTGTGGTCCCAACTGAGACAAAGCTGCCCGTCGTTGGGCATCGCTAATGTCTCGCTGGACAAGCTGTTGCTCTAGCTCAGCCCGATTTCTGACCGCTAAAACAATGGTTTCCTCCAGGCTCAAATCCCACAGATCTGCCACCTCCACCGGATCGGCGGCGGCTACCTCCACTGACTGGGCCAGGCTGAGCGTTTGAACAATTTGGCGACGGGCAATTTGGCGCTGACTGAGAGCCTGGGTAAGCTGCTGTCTAGCGTTTGCCACATCCACCTGAGCTTGCAGCACATCAAACCGAGTTCCTACCCCTGCCCGCTCCAGGGCTTCAGCATCTCGCAAACTCTGTAGCGCTTGATCCAGCGCCGCCTCTCGAATCCGCACTTGCTCATCCGTTTCTTGCAAGTCGTAGTAGTTGTTGATCACATCTAGCCGAAGCTGTTCTTCTTGGGCTTCGACCTGCAATTCCTGAAAACGAACCTGCCCCTCGGCTGCTTCAATCAAAGCGGGTCGCCTACCCGAAGTGAATAGCGTGTAATTCAGCTCTAATGCACCACCTAAAACAACGTTGACATCATCCTCTTCGGCTTGAGTGCCGCCGCCTTGGCCTCCCTGAAGCTGGTCGAGAAGATCCTGTAAAGCCGAGTCTTGCTGCTGCTGGGTATTTTCCTGGAAGGTCAAATTTGAAGTCAAATTGAGCGTAGGCAGGTTTGCTGCTAGCGCTTCCCGCAAAGCTGCCTGGTTTCGCTCTAGCTCTAGTCTCGATACTTGAAGCTCTCGATTGTTGCGAATTGCCAGGTCGATCGCTTGCTCTAGAGTAATCGGCTGGGTTCCAACAATTTCTACCTCTTCTGGCTGCGTCGGAAACTGAAGTGGGTTAGAACTGGGGTTGAGGTAGTCTGGCGCTGCCTGAATTAAGTTTTCATCTACTGCTTCTGCTTCCGCGTCAGTTTCATCTTCTAAGTCTGCATCCTCTAAATTTGCATCCTCCGGTGGCACAGCTTCGTCAGCGTTGGGAGAAGGGGCAGGCTCCTCAGTCGCTTCGTCTGGCGCGTCTACTGCGGGTGCTTCCTGCGAGACTGCTTCCTGCGAGACTGCTTCCTGTGAGACTGCTTCCTGAGCCGTTTCTTGCTCAGTTTCTACAGCAGTGGACTCTGATTCTAGGTTCTCTGAAGGCGGGTCTGTTGTGCTGTCCTGGGCAATTTCAACGATCTCAGCGGAGTCCGTCGTGGCGATCGCCCCAATCGAATCCTTCCGTTCAAGTCCATCCCTCCAATCAACACCAAAACGCGCCAAAGATTGGGCCGAAGCCGAATGTAAGGGACTGAGAGCAATGGCTGCGCCGACACTTACAGCAAGAAGAGAAAGAGAAAATCGCATATTGTATATCTTTCAGTCCAGATTAGCGGCAAAGAAGCCTTAAGCAGGATACTGGCTGACCACCAGAATTGGCAAATAGCTCTCTATTAAGCTATTTACGTGCAGTTTAGGGAAGAATTAGGCGATCGCACTTCATCCACCTGGTTAATTTTCTTAGGTGAAGGCAGCTTGACCCAAACCGCTGCTAATTATGACACTGCCTGGAACAATCTCCAAACAGTTTGTCTTAAACTTCTACCCGCTCAAACTCTGATTGCCCATAGAGCATTTGCTGGTCAACGGCTGAAAGTACACGGTTATTCACCCGGTCGGACTGCAAACAGCGACAAACTAACTCCGCCACATCTGCCCGGTGAATGGAGCCTGCAACCGTTGGGTCTGGAGTTAATACGGCATTCCCTGTGGCGGGTTCAGACTTGAGCCCACCCGGACGAATGATCGTGTAAGTCAACCCGCTAGCCATTAGATGCTGTTCGGCCTTTTCTTTCTCAACCAAAACTTCACTCAAAGCCTGTAGCGCTTGAGGGGGCAGCGCTACTACACTATCGCCACTGCCAATCGACGACACCAAAATAAACTTTTGTACGCCTGCCTTGACCGCCGCATCGATCAGATTTTTGTTGCCCAGGTAGTCTGCTCGCTTACCGTCCTGAGGCAAACCGCCAATGGTGCTAATTACCGCTTCAATCGGTTCGCCCTGCATTGCCTGCTCGACTTCAGCCAGGTTTAAGGCATCTCCCAGGGCGATCGCGATTCCCATTGCTTCTAGCTCTGCCCGTACTGCCTCACTGCGTAAAAGCGCTTTGACGGGGAGCGATCGCCTAACCAGACAGTGGGCGATCTCTCGCCCCACTCCACGACTGGCTCCCGCTAAAAACACATACGATGCTGCCATTTCAACGACCTCCCCCGGTTAAACCCTGTCTCTTGAAAATTTAGACTTCTGCCATCCTAGTGTGCGAGAAATCTGGACTCTTTACACAATATTGATTGAAACAGCGAGCAAAAAACTTTACGCTTGGAACTTCTACGCTAGTTGAAGGTCAAAAACTTAGGAGGCGTAATGCTTCCTACGGGGGGTTGGGGGCTAACCCCCCTTAAAATCTTCTAAGGGTCGTGAATTAAGTAAACCGTGCATTTTGTGGAATGGGCATCTTGCCCATCTGGGCGGGTGAGACACCTACCCCACAGGTTATTCAATCCATGTTCCTAAGCAGTTAAGCATAGCGCTACGCGCACGACTTAGGGCACGTTTTTGTATGAAATCCTGGCACAGTGAGGCGTTTCACAAAAATGTCTTGGTCAAAGCGCCTGAACATTACACCAATTGTTGAAATGGCGATAGAGAATATTAAAAAAATAAGACGGAAGTGCCTCCACCTCCGCCACCCTTTGCTTGATTAAGAATTGATATAAGTTACGAGACTGACTATTGAATTTCCAGTCCAGCTTTTACAAACCAGGATTTTCATCTTTATCAACTTTAGGTACAACGTCTGGACGCTCCTTACCTTCCCAGCCCGGAGGACGCTTTGAGTTATACCAGGCAATCGAGCCGATGGTTACGGCAGCAATAAACCCGACGACGTAAACTAGCGTAGCGGAAATTGGAAAATGAGGCCCAGCAACTTCCGTCATTAAAGTCATTAGCTATCGGCTCCTTTATAAAGCGATTAAACAACAATACAAAAAAACGTTAAAGAATACATCCATCTTTCTGCGTATCCGCTAACACATTTACTCGGCTAGAGTCTCTGGCGGCGGGGCAGGTTCTGAAACTGGTTCAGTTGGCACTACTACAGGCGGTAGGGGTTCTGGTGGAGCAGGTTCTGGGGCGGGAGGAGCCGGAGCAGCGGACTCTGGTGGGGCAGCTGCTGGGGCTGGACTATTTCCAGAAGAGCCACTAGAGGAACCTCCGTCATTCCGCAGTCGCTCTCGCAAATCTTCGGTTTTCTCAGGTTCGTCGTTACTACGCGATCGCTCCCTAGAATCAGGTTCAGTCTGCCTTTCGCTGCGATCGCCATCGTTATTGTCATTAGCGCTGCTAGCCGACACCCGCCCTGGTCGCACAGGTTCGGCTTCAATGCTGCCTCTGCGACCTTCTAGCCGAGGCAAATCTGGAAATTCTTGAACTGGAATCCATTGCACAATCGTACCCATAAAGTCGCGCCAGGTGCGGGCGGCGGTGCTGCTGGCTCCATAGGTTGGGCGACTGTCATCATTTCCCAGCCAAACGCCAGTCACAAGCTGTGGAGTGTAGCCAATAAACCAGAGATCTCTTCTTTCCTCAGAGGTACCTGTTTTTCCAGCAACCGGGCGACCCAGTTGGGCCCGCGCTCCGGTTCCTCCCTGGACAACGCCTTGCAGCATCCAGGTCATGATTGCGGCAGTAGTTTCGTCTACTACACGCTTCGGTTCAACCTCTGATTCGTAAATGACTTCGCCAGAGCGGTTAATGACTCTGACGATGCCGTGTGGCTCTGCATAGTTGCCTTGAGTTGCCAGGGTGCCATAGGCGCTGGTAAGTTCCAACAGATTGACTTCAGATGCACCTAAGGCTAGAGAGTAGGTGGGCAGTAGTTCTGACTGGATGCCCATGCTGTTTGCCATCCTGATTGCGGGGTCAAACCCAACGTCAATCAAGGCCTTGACAGCGACGATATTAATGGAAGAAATCAGAGCATCGCGAATCGAGACGCTGCCTCTATAGCCTCTGCCGTAGTTTTGCGGCTCGTAGCCATCTACGACAAATTTGGCATCTACATAGGTTTTGTAGGGGGAAGCGCCAGAGGCGATCGCCGCTGTGTAAACGAAGGTTTTAAACGTGGAACCCGGCTGCCGCTGCGCCTGAGTTGCCCGGTTAAACTGGCTCTCTGCAAAATCATCACCCCCAACCAGGGCTTTAATTTCACCATTGCGCGGGTCGATGCAAACCAGGGCGGCTTGCTCAAAGTTTTGACCCGGTCCATAGTTGGCGATCGCGTTTCTGACTGTGTTTTGAGCAATTCTCTGCCATTCCAGGTTTACCGTCGTTTCAACGGTAAGACCACCTACTTCCAGTTCCTGTTCTGAAATTAACTGAGGAAGCTGCTGCTGCACATAGGAAGTGAAATAGGGAATTTCACTATAAAGTCGCTTTGGAATGCTGGGGTCAACGGCTAGCGGTGTGGCGATCGCCGCATCCATTTCAGCCTGCGTGATGAATTCTGCATCCAGCATTCGAGCTAGCACCACGTTGCGCCGCTGCTCAGCCGCCACCGAATCGACCAGAGGGGAATAAACGCTGGGAGCCGGAGCCATGCCCGCAATCATCGCCATCTCTGGCAGCGTCAACTGATCAACAGTTTTGCTGAAATAAACCCAGGCTGCATCTGCTACTCCATAGGCGCTAGAGCCAAGATAAACCAGATTGAGGTAGTACTCTAAAATTTGCTGCTTATCTAGCTCACGCTCAATCTTCTGAGCTAGTAACGCTTCCCGCAGTTTGCGCTCAAAGCTGCGCTCTTGCGAAAGGAAAACAATTCGGGCTAGCTGCTGAGTAATGGTGCTGCCGCCTTCTACCAATTCACCCGCTGAAACGTTAGCGACAACGGCTCTGGCGATCGCCTGGTAGTCAACGCCATTGTGTTCATAAAAGTCCTGATCTTCAGCCGCCAAAAATGCTTCAACTAGCTGCGGCGGAATCTGGTCAAAGGTAAGTTTGTCGCGGGTCGCCGGGCCAAGCTGCTGCAAAATAGTGCCATCTGCCGCCTTGATGGTCATCGTTCCATCGCGCACAAAAGTTAAGATATTTCCCGTATCGGGCAGCTTTTGCCCAACGGACTGCACTGTTCGATAGGCGTAAACTGCGCTACCGCCAATTCCTACCCCAATTCCTAGCAGTACCCATAGCCACCAGCGCCGATAGAGTGGCTTTTTGCGTCGAGGTTGGGGAGTGCCCTGTTCTGCCGACTCTAGGCGCTGGCGAGGTTTAGATTTTGTCATCGAGTGCAATTTGGCAAAAAATGGGGCGGCAGGAGATTTTGAGCGCCGCCTGACTCTTTTAGCAGAAGTATTTTGACGCGAACTGCCGGAGTTGCCGGATGCCCTACTGGATTGAGTCGAGTCAGAATTGCTGAACTTAGCCGACATGGCTTTGAGTTTGGAAATAAAATCTGTCACTTCAGTTCCTCTCGCACCACCACAAGCCAAGCCGCTTCTGTCAATCTTAAGGCTTGGGAGAAATTTACACCCCAGTGTATCCAGTTCAACCTAAGCTGCTGCTCTAGGGTAAGAGCGATCGCCCTTCCTGAGCTACAGCACAATCCCTTTGTTCTTCCGGATGAATTTATCGTCAAGTCTAGTGCATTAACGGAATGAATTCACCCGGATGGTCAAAATCAGATTTGCTTATGAAAACCCTGAAATTAGATTTGGTCGGTCTAAAGTCTAAGGGCTAAAGCGTGAATTCACAAGCGAGTTTGACTTGAGTTGCAGGGTATGAATTGCACCCAGACCACCCTAAACCCCTGCGTGACCCAGAGCTAGAGCCGTAACTAGCATTCCAAAAACCAGAAACGGCTGTGCGCTGGCTTGATACTTTACGTCGTTTTCTAGTGGATTCCGCAAGAAATACATATCCTGAAACGTAATTTGCGGAATGATCAGCAAGATCAAGATGACGGCATAGAGATTTTGATGAATGTTAATCAGGTAAGCCGCAACTCCAGCCTGAAACACGTCGATCATCAGAACGCAAATCCAGGCTGCTGTACTGATGCCAAACATGACAGGGAGAGATTTAAGACCGAGTTGGCGATCGCCTCCACGCTTTTAAAGTCATTCACAATGGCAATCCCCAACCCCGCCAGACTGTAAAACAGCGTCAGCACCACAATCGTTGGGTTTAAGTCCCCAAACAGGGCATGACCCGCCCACCAGGGCAACGCAATATAGCTAGCCCCTAGCGCATAATTGCCCAGCCAGCCATTTTTCTTTAGCTTCAGCGGCGGAGCCGAATAAATGTAGGACAAAAAAGAGCCACCCAGCGCCAACGCTGTAATTGTAGGAAATTCATGCCCCGCCCACACGTCTAGCAGGTAAGCAACGCCAAGACCCGCCCCCAACAGCACAAGAATTTGCGCCACTACCTGGGGCACAGAAATCGCGCCAGAAGGAATTGGACGATAAGGCTCGTTAATCGCATCCAGGTCGCGATCGTAGAAATCATTCAGCGTTTGGGTATAGCCTGTCAGCAGTGGTCCAGACAGCAGCATACAGGCAGCAGCCAACAGCACATTTTCTAGCGTCCAGGTATAGCTACCCGACGAGGCAGCCCCGCAGACTACGCCCCAAATCAGCGGAATCCAGGTGATCGGCTTCATCAGTTGCAGCCGGATTTTCCAAATTGAAGTCTCTCCGATCTCTGCACCCTTCATGCCCAAAAGCTGACGAGTTTTGCTATTGCGGTTTGCAGCCGCCGGGGTCGCCACCTCCGAGGACAAGTCTGATCTATTAAGGGAGCTATCCTGAGTTTGCTCTGGTGAATCTGCCGAAAACTGAGGAGAAGTAGGTTCAGCCATGAGGTTAGTCCAATATGAAAAAGCTTGAAAATCAAGAATGCTTCATCTAATAGGGTAGAAGACTTCTGGGCAAAAGCACGAGGCTTCTAGCTGCATCAGGTGATACCGCCAGGCTTCTACGACTTTACACAAACTTCACAAAGAGCCGCCATCTTCTTCTCAATAGCAAAGTTTCTGCAAAGACTGGGCATCACCCTCTCCCCTGCTCTGGAGTGCAGACTATATTCTTTGGATAACTTCTTTAAGTATTTACACGGTCGCGTCTCTATACGGTCATCATTCACGGGCATTGCTTGCGGGAAGGTTGAAGTTTGCAGGAAGGTTAAAATGACCCAATACACAGTTTCAGGGGCAGTTTCAGGGGCAGTTCTCTCAGATTCTTTAGCACCTTCCGCTCAGTTAGGAGTCCATCCGTCTGCCTATTCTATGTTTAAGCGGCTGCTTGATATTGCAGGTAGCCTGGTGGGTTTGTTGATTTTGGCTGTAGTCTTTGTTCCTATTGCGATCGCCATCAGGTTAGACAGCCCCGGTGCCATCTTCTATGAGCAAGAGCGCTTTGGCTTGCAGGGATGCCGCTTCAAAATCCGCAAGTTTCGCTCGATGGTGCCCAATGCCGATTTGCTGAAGTCGCAAATTCCCAATGAAGCTAAGGGACTAATTTTCAAAAACGAGCAAGACCCCAGAGTGACCAGGGTTGGAAGATTTTTGCGAAAGACTAGCCTGGATGAACTGCCCCAGTTTTGGAACGTTTTAGTTGGGGAAATGAGCCTGGTTGGAACTCGTCCTCCCACCCCCGATGAGGTGAAGCATTATGGCGATCGCCACTGGCAGCGTCTCAACGTCAAGCCCGGACTAACGGGCGAATGGCAGGTCAGTGGTCGTTCTGCAATTAAGGACTTTGAGCGCATTGTGGATTTGGATCTGCGCTATCAAAGCCGCTGGAGCCCTACGTATGATTTGGTAATCATCTGGAAGACGGTTCAGGTTCTATTCTCGCGTCGTGGTGCCTGCTAGTCAAAGGAATTATAGCTATCCCCTGATTTGGATGAGCACTGCACTATTCTTCTAGCTTTCTGGTTTCCAGAGGCAGAAAAATCGTCAATACCTCTCCTTGCTCAGGGCGCTGTCGCACGATGAGCTTGCCGCCCAGGGCTTGAAACAGGTTCTTAGTCACTGACATATTCAGGCTAAGGCTGCCTGTTTCTGGCTGAAACATGAGTAATTGACCGACTGATTTAAGCCCAGTCGCAAAGCTCGATTTCGCCACTTTTCTTGCACCTTTATCGCTGACAGCTTCCACCTCGTCCTTTGGCTGAGACTGAAGCTGTAGCTTAAGCTGATGTCCTGCTAACATCACTTGAACCTGAATATGGCTACCGGGCGGCAGGCTGTGAGTGATTTGATCCATCAGTCCAGTTAGCACCTGATTGAGCATCGTTGGGTCGCTGACCACCAGCGGCAATTTGTGCGGCAAGATGACTTCTAGGGTCAAGCCCCGCTGACTCGCCTGCTTTTGCCAGCGGGGGACGTTCTGCTGAAACACCTGTGCTAAGGAAATTGCAGCAAGCGGGCTAAGCGGATGTTTGACGGCGGCTGTTTCTAACTCAACTGCCCGAAAAATTAGACTAAAGCGATCGATTTGCTCCGTACATTCTCGGTCAATAATTTCTAACCGCTTAATCGCATCTGGGCTGAGGTCTTTTCGCTTTAGCAGCAGCCGTGTCAGGGTGCGAATAGTGGTTAGCGGGGTGCGAACTTCATGGGCGATCGCCTGCAACAGTTCTGCATCTGAGCCAAGTTTCGTTTGAGCCAGCTTCTCCAGGGAGGAATCGTACAGCCGCCCCTTCGTCGGGATTTTAAGTGGCGGGTTAGGTTGGGGTAGCGAATGTTGGTCGTCTCGTGGCTCAACGGTCAGAGGATCTTCCTGCTTTTGGGACGATTGAGCCAGATGAGCCACAGAAGCCGAGCGAGCCGCAGAAGCTGTGTAGGAAACCTGCCGAATTGGAGTATGAGGCGATCGCCCCCAACTTCCCAATCTATCGGCTCTGCAAATTTGCCAACATGATTTGGCTAAATCGCATCACCAGTCGATAGTCTGGCGATTTGGGTGAAAACTGCTTAACGAATGCATTCAGATGCTCAAAGGATTGAGGGTTGGTTAGCAGCAAACGAGACTGGAGCGATCGCCAGGCCTGCCAAACCACCTCAGGTTCAAACGAAAACAAGAAAGCTGGCTTTGCCTCTATGTCTTCACCCAACACCATCGCCAGGCAAAACTCAGGAACCATCACCAGGCAAAACTGCTCTGCCGCCAGCGGATCGTTGGGTAACAAAGGCAACGTCGAAGAAGTAGAGCAAGACTGAGACACTTTGCCAGCCGCCGGAAGCAACTGAAACGGCATCAGGCTGAGAGCGCCCATCGGCTCAGTAGTAAATGTCCAGGTTGAGAAACTTGAAACCAGGTCGGGCTGATCTAGTATAGGCAGCGGCCCTGATAGCACTAAACCCTGCGTTTCCCGCCGAGATGGACTGCCCCCCTCTGCATTCGCGGCAGCAGGCAGACCGTCAGAAGCAGCTACGGGTTTTGAGTGCAGCAGAGAGTTGAGAGCGGCGATCGCCCCACACCACTCTCGTTCTGCTCTAATCTGTCGCTGTGCCTCAGAACCAGACCGTTCAGCGGCTTGAGCAGACTCGCTCACCGCTAAAATCTCACCCAGAGTTGGCAAATACCACTTATACACCTGACTCACCCAGATAGTCGCTAAGAACACACAAATGCATCATGTTGTCTTCTGTTACGACAATAACGGTATGCGCGGGTTAGGTGTACCCTCAAAACCGAACTGCACTAGTCGCAATCCCCGTGCAAACAGGTTGCTCTGTAATAAATCTACAATTGGTTTAACAAAACCTCAACCAAACCAATTAGACGGGGCAAAGGCAGGATTCGTCTCTTGAGGGATATGGCGATCGACCCAATCCATGTTCTCCCGAAGAATATGCTCAATGCCCTGGCGAACCAAGTTTTCAATTTGAATTCGCTGCTCTAAGGAATTGCACAAAGACTTAGGATTCATCGCTGCCCGATCATCCTCCTCCACGACCGTATACACTCCGGGCACCCGGCACAGCACATAGGAAATCAGCTTCTTACGTAAATCAGGAATTGAAAATGCCTGCTGATAGGGATGATAAGGGTAAGAATCAAGTACATCCTCAGCTTCTTCTATGACTACAGGCAAAGTTAAATTGACGATTGTCTTACTCATCTTTCAACTCCAATTGAATTAATTAGAAGGACAAAAAATTACTTTTAACGGTTTCTTAGGACGCTGATACGTATCCTAACCAACCCTTTCAAACCCAAAGGTCTACCGCTCTCCTAAACTCGGTTAGATTCTAAACTTCCTCACTTCCACACCCCTCGTGAGTCCCTGAATAGACTACTTGTTTGTGGGTACGAACGATTTTGTCATCGCTCCTACCGAGAAAAAGTTTGTTTGCAAGGAGTCCATTTTAAGGAGCCATCTCTTTAAGAGATATTGCTTAAAAATTCTTCAAGGCTACAGTCGAATTTTGTGCTGCGAAGCTCTCACGAAGCTGTAATCAAATTATGCGCTGATATTTAGAAAATCCGTAAAAGAAATACTTAAAAGTTACCGTTTGTTTTCACTACTTTACAATTTCCTCAAGCTGTAGGTTTGAGCGGAGACAAACCCCGCTGATCTCAATCAGGACTCACGCACCTACCTGTAAAACAAGGGGCTTAAGCCCCTTGTCACGTGGCGATCGCTCGATTTACGTCCCGTTTGCATAAGTTCTGTTACCCTGAACAGCTATGCCCCACAGAGAAAGCGGGAGCGCAATACCACTACACTCCCGCTTTCCCTATGTGAATTTCAAAAAGCTAAACTTTCTAGTAATAATCTGGCTCTGATTCTGGAACCGCAAAATTGGAAGGATCGTATAAATAGCGGGTAGCTTCTTCCTCTAAACGATGAATTAGGTAAGGCTCAATGGCGTTGGTGTGACGCAGGGCAGCCAGGTAGCCGTCCAGATAAAGCCGAAGGTCATCAAACCGATAACCCCGGTTCCACTGTTCGGCTAGAGCGTCTGTAATTCTCTGGTAGTAGCGAATAGTTTGAGTGTCTCGAAGCATAATTGGTGTGAGAATTCTTCTACCTTGTAAACACAGAATTTATTCGGACAAATTACTGAGGTAAGTTTGAGCGATAACTCAGAGAGCCAAGACGCGAACGTTATCTTAGCCTTTTGAATGTATCGTAAGGGGGTAATTGTAAACAAGCAACTGCTGACTAGCTAGAGTTCTGCAAACTGGGTCAAGAGGGCTTGCGGATTGCTTGGGGTTGGTAGGAGTGCCCTGTTGGTTAGTAGGAATGGCTCTTGGAGGAGCGATCGCCAGTAAAACTCAGATTGAGTTTGGTAGAGTTATTTCCACCATCATTCTAACTTCAGGTGTTTCTATCAACCTTCCTTCGATTGGAGTATGTCCAAACGGTGATTGACTTTTGCTGCACAAGTACAGGCTACAGAACACAGTAGCCCGGAAATACAGTGACGGCTAGGGTAGCAGCAGTTACAAAACCTTGACAGTTGCTCTGATAACCTTAAATCCGCTGACTCCAAGGAAAGCTGGCATTGTGGGATCTGTTTGTATCCAAATTGTTGAGGGAAATCCTCATTTGCGATCGCTGCTCGGCTGGCACTTGCAGCAGGTAGGCTATTGGGTTCATCAATCGGCTGATATCCATCAAGCCAGAGAGGTATTTCACAATCGCCAGCCAACGCTGGTGATTCTAGACTCTGAGTTGCCTGATGGCGATGGGCTGGAATTTTGCCGCTGGCTCCAACAGCAGCAGCAATCCCTGATCCTGATGCTGTCTGCCCGGAATACCGAAGCAGATATCGTTAACGGACTGCGGGCAGGTGCTGATGACTACCTGACTAAGCCATTTGGGATGCAGGAGTTTTTGGCTAGGGTCGAAGCCCTGACGCGCCGCAGCCGCACGACGGCTGCTCCAGTCCTACTCGACTATGGCGACCTGAAGATAGACCTGATCCAGCGTCGAGTTCGCTTTAAGGATGAGCTGATTGACCTCACCCCTCAAGAATTCAGCTTGCTTTATGTTCTAGCTCAAGCAGGAGGCTTGCCGCTCAGTCGCTCAGAGTTGTTGCGTAAGGCTTGGCCCGATGCCATCGACAACCACCGCACGGTCGATACCCACGTCCTTTCCCTTCGTAAAAAGATTGAGGTCGATCCCAGACAGCCTAACTTGATTCAGACGGTTCGTAACGTCGGCTATCGGTTTAACATTGAGGTAGTCGGTTCTAATGGAACATCGGCGATCGCCATTCCGTTTCAAGAAGCGCTACGCGACCTTTGTCTAAAGTCGTGGAAACCCGCTAGACAAGCTGCTATTCCCACTCTTGGGCAATCTCAGCCTCTGCCTTGATCAGAGTTTGTTTGAGATGATCCCAGTTTACTTTTGCAACACTCAGGTCTTTAGTCAGCTTGCCTTTGTGCAAATACAGGACTCGATTACAAAACTGCTCGGCTAACTCTAGCTGGTGGTTTACCATCAAAATGCTCGCTTGACTGGACTCAGCCCAGTTTGCTAAAACGCTGACCACATGGGCCGCCCGACCCGCATCCAGGGCGGAAGTTGGCTCGTCTAAAAGCAACACTTCAGGTTGAACGATCAGCGCCCGGGCGATCGCTACCAACTGTCGTTGCCCAACCGAAAGCTGTAGCTCCGTTCGGTCTAGCCACTCCAGAGGAATGTGTAGACGCTCAGTCCACTCCTCAAGCCGCTGCTGCACCAGCGATCGCTCTATGCCCCGCAGCCGCAGCGGATATAGCAGCGCCTCTCGGACAGTCATTCCCAGCAGTTTGGACTCTTGCAGCACCAGTGTAACCCGCTGCCGCAACTGCAACACGGGAATCTGCCGGATTTCGCGATCGCCAAAATAAATTTGCCCCTGCGTGATTTCACTTAACCGATTAAGCAACTTTAGCAAAGAGGTTTTGCCCGCCCCAGAGGGTCCAATTATGGCAATGCGATCGCCCCGAAAAACCTCACAAGAGACATCTTGTAGAAGATAGTGTGAACCGACCCCAGCCACCAGGCTAACTTGCTGTAGGCGCATTCGAGTAGACTCTGAACGGGCTAAACTAGACATCCGTAATGACCGCAATTAAATTAAGTTTCCTTGAAGCAATGCAGTCCAAATTGTCCAGCCATCGACCACTAGCAAAAGTAGCGTAAATGCTAGCAAGATCAGGTACATCCAGGGCTGAGACAGTGTCCGAACATCTGTCGTATCAATCCCCGTTTCATCCTGCACTCGATTGACCAGCTTAGCAAACCCAGCTACTCGCATAGGAAGCAAATACGCTTCCCCAGACTGGCTCAAGAAATAATAAACCAATCCACCCTGTCCCGTAGAGCGAGGCTTCAGTGCCTTCACCTCTGACCAGGGTAAAGACCACCCTTTCCGCCAAAAGTCCGGCACCCATGCAGGGTAGGCAACTCGCAGCCCTTGAGCCGTTAAAACTACACGCTCACTCAAAGCCGCATACAGCCCTAGCCAGCCTAGCACTAGTCCCACAGCCAGCAGTTGAGGCGGTACAGGAGCCGCTGTCACCTGAGATAAAAACGGTAGCGGTAGGGTCAGTGCCAGATAGAGCAACGTTAGCGTCAGCCGAATTAATGGCGAAATTTTCAGCACCAGGTCTGGCTGTTGCTCAGTTTCTAGCTGTTGCTCAGTTTCTAGCTGAGGATTGCCAATTGGAAGCGGATCGAGCGGATCAAGTTGAGACTGATTCATAAAAAACGTGATGCGATAAGAATATTGGTTCATTACCAAACTTACTCGTTACCAGGCTCCAGCTTAGTAATGCCAATTTGGAAACTCCTGCTTCCTGGTTGACAAGTTACACCTCGCATCAACAAGCAAATTTACGGAGTGGCTGGCCTTGGCAAACTGGTATTTTCACGAAAATGCCTTACTTCACACAGCAAAGAAAGACAGAATCTTACCGATGCAGGATTAGCGGTCTATCCAGTTATATCGAATTATCTAACCTCAATTATCTATTTCCTCCTATGCCCTCTACCTATGCATTAGTTACAGTTCGTGTGCCAAAGCGGGTTGATGTTTGGACGGCCCCTTCTCTCGCCAAAGACCTAGAGGAAAAGATCCAGGAAGGAATTGCCATCGTGCTTGATTTGACTCAAACTCAGTTTATTGAACCAGCCAGTGCCAACGTTCTGCTTGAAGGATTGATCAAGTCCAGAGCGCGTAATGCTCGGATGACGCTGCGCGGGGTTAACCCACAGGTCAAGGTCGTTTTAGAAATGGCCGGAGTGCTAAAACACTTTCGCCGCAAGCATAATGCTAATCATTCAGGTTAGAACAGGGCGGCGGGGCTGTGGCGCATTGCTTTGTCCTAAACCTGTGCGATTACAGTCATAACTGACCCTAAGGATTGTGGATTTATTAATGTGTAATTCTCCTGTGTAGGGGCATGGCAATGCCATGTCCCTACAGAGATTCTGGTTTTACAGGTTATTTGATCCACGATCCTAAGCAACCAAAAGGGGCGAGATACGCAAGTTTCTCGCCCCTCATGATTTGCAATTGTGTTAAGGCAAATATTTTTGTACAACACTCCAACCCGTCAGCGAAACGGCGATGAACCCAAGTAAGAGAGTAATATTAGTGCCAACATGGAGTGGACGTGCCCAGGGGCGTTTGGGGCTAATTTGAGTTGCACTCCAGGCTGAAAGTAAGGTTAACGCAACGACAGTCAGTCCAACTAGTAGATGGGCAGAATGCCCTAAGTTGCCGTAGTAACCGACTGTGCCAACCAAACCGATCGCCAGCAGCAGCACAACCATCACAACCAGTGTCCCTCCTATGCCGTAATGGAAAGGACGTAGCCATTTAGGTCGTCCCTGACGCTGTTGACGACTGTAAAAAAGCCAGATGCCAGTTGCTGCCAGGAGTACATACGCCAACAGAGACAAACCCATTGACCAAGCAGCAATGCGCCACAACCAGAGAAAGGAAGGAAGATTCAAAAGACGGTCTTAGAAGATAGCACTTCCCTACCATCTTATAGCGGTTCCTATTCGTATCAGACACGAGATTCAAAGTAGGGAGGCACTCCTACCGCTGATGCCTCACACATCTAAAAAATATTTCTGCTTGCCTTTGATAGCTGATGCTCTTGAGCAGACAAATCGTGAGAACGCACTCATTTGGGCAGAACTTTACTGCTTTGCTCTAAAACAATGCCACCTTAAAGCTGCCATATTGGACTTGATGGCTTTTGGGGCGTGATCAAACTATGTGAAGGTGATTAACAGGTAACTTTTGCTAGAGGCTCTTCGATTGTCGAGTTATCGATCGCTTCTGGCTCTGCTAGAGCAGGTTCCTCATCTGATTCTTCTTCAACTTGGAGGCGATCGCACGGAATTCGGTCAGACAAAATTGCGCTAGCCATCATGCCTGTGTGAATTTCTAAACAGGCTTGAGGTAAGGACTCGAATACCAAGCGTTGCCCAGGAAACACTACCCGCTCAAAATACCAGTTGGCAATATTGGTTACGCGGACGATCTGAATCTTACTGGTCGCATTGACGTAGCAGCAAAGAATTTGGTCTGAACTGTTGGAAGGTAGGGGGTCAAAAATTTGTGCCATAACTGTGGGAGGAGCTTTGCACCAGAAATAAGGGTCGTACCGGAACATTAACATCCGGCGATCCCTGCTAGCTGTAAACCCGACTACCAACCCTCGGTGCCTGATTTTTCCTGCAAATCGGGTTCAGGTTAAGCAGCTAAAGCCCTTATTTAAGCTGATCCCAAACGATTTTCGGCTATTCTTCCGACTCAGACGGGAGTGAACTGTCTAAAAGCAGAAGATTCATCTGATTCCTGCCTGAGTCGCGCAATTTGTTTCTGAGGACGAGCATACTCTACTTTGGAATTATTTTTCAGCATCATGCAGCCTTCGGAAGTCAATGGTATCGTGAAGTTATATAAATTAGTTTTCAGAAACCTGTCAAAATTAGCTCTGGTCGTGAAGCGGGGGGCGATCGCCCCACCACAAAAATTTTCAGATTCACTCCAATCGAGTTCTCAGAACATTCTTTTCCGTTTACTGTCGATAGCTCCCTAGACTACTAATGAATACGCAACTGCAAAAGCTACCGTCAAGCCAAGCCTCGTCAGAAGACCGGATTCTGTACGTGCGGCTACCGTGTAATCCAATTTTTCCGATTGGTGTAGTTTATCTGGCTGACCATGTTCACAAGCTGTTCCCCACGGTTGAACAGCGAATCTTTGATTTGGGCACCGTGCCCCCTCTAGACTTCAACTCCGCTCTAGATGCCTGCATTGACGAGTTTCAACCAACGCTGCTGGTATTCTCCTGGCGAGATATTCAGATTTATGCTCCGGTCGGCGGTCGAGGCGGAAACCCGCTGCAAAATGCCTTTGAGTTTTACTACGCTCGCAATCCGCTGCTCAAATTACGAGGGGCGATCGGTGGGCTGCGAATGGCGACTTCCTACCTGGTAGAGCTTCAACGCAACTCAAACCTGATCAAACGCGGACTCAGACGA
This sequence comes from Leptolyngbyaceae cyanobacterium RM1_406_9, assembly GCA_012033355.1. Classification (GTDB taxonomy): domain Bacteria; phylum Cyanobacteriota; class Cyanobacteriia; order Elainellales; family Elainellaceae; genus JAAUTN01. The sequence goes on from JAAUQZ010000001.1 coordinate 18,595, forward strand.
GCTAGAAAACATTGCAGTGACGTGCGGTTAGTAGTGGGGGGCGGAGCCGTTAGTGTTTTCTATGAGCAGTTAGGCTCCACTTTGCCAAAAGGCTCAATCATTTCAGTAGGTGAAGGAGAGGTGCTGCTAGAGCGACTCTTGCAGCGCAAGGACTTTTCTGACCAGCGCTGCTACATCGTCGGTGAGACAACTCCTCGCGAACGAATGGTTCACGAGCAGCCTGACCCGATTGAGAAAACCGCCTGCAACTACGACTACATCGCCAAAATTTGGACAGAGTTTGAATACTATCTGCAAGAGAGCGACTTTTACGTTGGTGTACAAACTAAGCGCGGCTGTCCCCACAACTGCTGCTACTGCGTTTACACCGTCGTCGAAGGCAAGCAGGTGCGGATCAATCCTGCCGATGAGGTGGTACAAGAAATGCGCCAGCTTTATGACCGGGGGGTGCGAAATTTCTGGTTTACCGATGCTCAGTTCATCCCAGCGCGGCGATTTATGGATGATGCGATCGAGCTACTGCAAAAAATTTTGGATGCTGGGATGACTGACATCCATTGGGCAGCTTACATTCGGGCAGACAATTTAACCCCGGAACTGTGTGATCTGATGGCAAAGACAGGCATGAACTACTTTGAAATCGGCATCACTAGCGGCTCCCAGGAACTTGTGCGGAAGATGCGGATGGGCTATAACCTGAGAACCGTATTGCAGAACTGCCGTGACCTGAAAGCGGCTGGGTTCAACGACCTGGTTTCGGTCAACTATTCGTTTAACGTAATCGACGAAACGTTTGACACAATCCGGCAAACGATCGCCTATCACCGTGAACTGGAGCGCATTTTTGGAGTAGATAAAGTAGAACCTGCCATTTTCTTCATTGGACTACAGCCCCACACGCATCTGGAGGACTATGCCTTCAAACATGACATTCTCAAGAAAGGCTATGACCCTCTGGCAATTCATTTGCCCTGGGTAGCCAAAAAGCTACTCTGGAACCCAGAACCGCTCGGCTCCTTTTTTGGGGAAGTGTGTCTACAAGCATGGCAACGCAACCCTAACGATTTTGGGCGAGAGGTTATGAAGATTTTGGAAGAACGGCTGGGAGTTGCTGACCTGGAAGAGGCGCTGAGCGCTCCGATTGCCCCTCTAAATCGACCACTAGCCACTGTGTCATAAGTTGAGAATTTCGAGATTGCTGTAAATCCCTAATTTAACTGCTGGTATGTTAGAAGGCTCAATTTTACAAAAGCTAGGATCAGCCCATCAAGCTGGACAGCCCGGAAGAAGACCGCTCAACTTTGGCGTGTATTACAAGAATACGCTGGTGGCACTTTGTCATGCCCTGGAAGATGCCATCCTGGATGCTAATTCTGCACCCGTTGTAATTACAGCATTTCAGCAGGGAAAGTGGTATCTAGAAGAGGCCGATCGCTACAGTCAAATCGCTGAGCAAGCCAGCCAGATTGTGATTATGGCGGCAGCAGGCACAGGTTTTGCAGAGCATCCGACGAGTCAGCGGTCAAATGTAGCGCTGGTCAACCTGGCAGAAACCGATCCGGTGGCGCAAGAGTGGCATTTAATTATTTTGTCGCCCAGCTACACGGCGATGGTGCTGTGCCAAGAATTATCTGAAGCAGACTACGGTGCGGCCGGAGTACCTCGCCAAGACCTGGAGCGTAAATTCTACGGATTTTGGACGTTTGAGCCAGGTTTAGTGCTGGAAACGGCAGAACTAGCGATCGCCCACATTCATCGTTACGATCTGGAACTACAGCAATCCCTGGCGGCTCAAGTTAGGACGATCGCTACCCTAACTCAAAGTCACGAAGCCCGTTGCAATCAGCCTTCGGTTGATAACCTGGGTGAAATCGTGTTTCGGGTTGTGGACTACCTGCAAACTAGCCAGCACAGCCTGACACAGCCTGTTAGCTACGCTTCAAATACTCAACAAGGGCTAGACAACAACCTGGTTTCTAATGAACTGCAAGCTTATTTGCGAGTCGCGCAGCTAATCGACCAGTCAGACGTGACCAATCCTATGGCGGCGGCAGAGGTGGCGACGCTGGCGGAGGTTATGGGCCAACTGCTGGATCTTCCGGCCTGGCAACTGCACCGTCTACGTCTAGCCGGACTGCTGCATCGCATGGCCTTTTTGCAAACTTTTGAAAGCGACCTGGCACCCGGAACGGTTCACTACGATGACGATGCTCCTGGCATTCCACTTAGCTGTCCGCTAGTGCCAGGAACACAGGTGTTAAGAAAGATGCAGCGACTGAGGGCGATCGCCACTATTATTACCCACCAAACTGAGTGGTGGAATGGCTCAGGTCAACCCGCTGGATTATCCGGCGACGAAATTCCAGTAGAATCTAGGATTCTGGGACTGGTCGCAGAATTTCAGCAGCATCTAGCACGGTTTCGAGCAGAGGATGGTTCAGATGGCTTGTCGAAGGCCCTGAGTGAATGTCAGGCACAGCAGGGCGATCGCTGGGACCCTAAAATCGTGGAAGCTCTACAGCTTCTAGTCAGCGGGCTTCAGCAAGGCATAGACCTACCCGTCTCCCTACCCAAAATTGCCGCCGGACTATGGATGCTAGATTCCCACTCCGAAGAAAATCTGCTTGACTTATATAGCCTCAGCGAAGCAGAGCAGAATACCTCCCTTGAATTCAGTAAATAATTGCTAATCGACCCACGCCCGTGTCCCATAAGTTCAACCTCTGTGAAGAGCGATGTGTAAATAGCGATGGATATTGAAGCGATTCGTATCGGAAAACTCAAACAGCTAGCAGGGGTTGACCTGGAAGATGAAGACCTAACCCAGGCTGACCTCAGCGGAATCAACCTGGCGGGCGCTAATCTTGTAGGTGCTGACCTCAGCAACGCCAAACTCCGAGGCGGGCGACTCGATGGTGCAAACCTGGTTGGTGCCAAGCTAACCGGATCTGATCTTCGAGCAAACTTGCTGGGTGCCAACCTGATGCAGGCTGACCTGACCGAAGCCGATCTGCGCGGCAGTAATTTGCGCGGCAGTAATCTGATGCAGGCTCGGCTAGCTCGAACGACCTTTGCCGGAGCTTTTCTCAGTGGTGCCAACCTGATGGGCGTTAATCTTCAAGGGGTTGACCTGCGGAGTGCAGACTTACGGGGCGCAAACTTGAGTAACGCCAATCTTCAAGGGGCAAATCTTAACCAAGCTGATTTGCGCGGCGCAAACTTGAGTGCTGCCAACCTAGAAGAAGCCGACTTGCGTGGGGCAAACCTTGCTGGTGCTGACTTGACCGAGGCAAATTTACTCTGTGCTGACCTGGAAGGAACAAACCTCAGCGGCACTGGCTTCTCAGGAGCTTGCTTGATTGGTACAGCCCTAACTCAACCCGTCAACATTCCTGATTCTTAACAGAACTCACGCACCTCTAGAACAAGGGGCTTAAGCCCCTTGTTCACGTAGAAATCACTTGATTCACGTTTTGCTTGCGTAAGTCCTGAATCACCTTTAACAAAGGAAAACTACCTTCCTTCAGCTAGGAAAGCAAGTTTGGAGGTTCATCCTCCTGCAAACGAGGGCGGAATCTCTAAAACCTCATTTCCAGGCAAAGCTCGGAAACGAAACAACCCACCCTGCTAAAAGTTTTTCTCTGTGCCCTAAACTCTAAGCTTGGGAACGAGAAAAGTGAGCGAATGGGTGCTGAAGTTACTTCACTTAGACATATTTTCCAGAATCCGCTGGACGATCTGCATTCCAGTGATTGCCTGCCAACCAAATAAACCCAACAGCCCAATATTCAGCAAGATGTGGGTATAACGCGCCCAATCCTGCCCCTTCTGCATAAAAGGAGAAAGTGAAGCAGAGGTCGCAACCAAACCCGTCATTCCCAAACCCACCAACAAATGCGGGCCAAAAAACAGCTTTCCATTGTTGATATAGGTTACTGCCATACCGCCAATTGTGCCAATCACCATGAAGGCAAGCAAAGCAGAACCGAGCTGGTAATGCTTGGTATTAAATTTGCCTTTAATTAGCTCTTTTTGGTGTCGCCTTCAGCACTGCGGGTGCGACGAATTTGGACGCCTAAGTAGAGGGCATAGATGGCGATCGCCAGCAACACCCACATAATCACAGGATGAATAAAGTTAAGCCAGGGCTTGATAGACTCAGGGATGTCTAGACTCATAAGGCACTCAGAATTAGTTAAGGATCTTTATAAAACTTAGTACATTTTCGTTGATAAAACCAAGATGCTTCCGATACCTTCCCGACGAAAAGCCGCGATATAGCGTCATACCTTCACGCCCTGATCAAGGCACATAGCGCCATATCTCCAAAGTGTAAGAGCCTAGATTAGGCACGGAACTTAGCCAACAGTTCAATTCGTAGGGTTATCTGAGCTGGCTAACTATAATCCCTCTAAAGTAACTGGGTAAGCTTTAAACGACACACCAAGACTGCCCATACTCAGATTGCTCCAGTGAGTATGTTCAGATTCTTGTGTAAACACAGGAGAATGTCTGTATTTACACAAAAATTAAGTCAGTTCCTTGCTCTAGTCCCAGATGTTTGTCAGACATTTGTTTAATCGGTGGTGCAGTCTTTCAAAATTTAATTAAACTTTTCCTCATCTGTCCCAAAGAGGCAATTTTCCACCTTGTTCTTGACTATGATTCAAAATACAGAGATTCATCAGTCTATTTTTCAAGCTCTTCAAGGCTCGATCGAAACAGATGAAGCACTGCAAATCGCGATAAATAATCTGCACCTTACTCTAAAGGTAAGCTGTTGCCTACTTACAAAGTTTGGTAGTCAAGAAGCGCTGCAAAGCGACCTGAACAGTTACCTGATTAGTCAAGCAACTACAAAAACTACAGAATCGAATCATTTTATTCACAATCCTTCCCTGCAAAGTTATTTTCGGGCACAGCTTACTCAAGGCAATCTGGCGATCGCCGATCGCCTCCCCCCCTCCTCTCATGAGATTCAGCAATTGCTTCAAACCAGCGGAGCATACACAGCCATCATCGCACCGCTGATCTGCCATCAGTTTTATCTGGGTGAACTCAGTCTTTATCAGTGCGATCGCCCGCGTATCTGGACAACAGCAGAATTAGATCTAGTCAAGCTAACTGCAAACTACATGGCAATCGCCCTTTACCAGACAGAATTACACAATCGGTTAGACCGCGTTACCCAAACCGAAGCGGTCTCACGAGCAAGTGAAGAGCGCAAGCAAATCGAAATTGAGCTACATCGGCGAGAGCAAGAATTTAGGGCGCTGGTTGAACATTCTCCCGATGTAATTGCCCGCTTCGACCAAAACCTGAGCCATATCTACGTCAATCCTGCGATCGCTCAGACAACCGAATTCCCGTCCGATCACCTGATTGGTCGAACTGATCAAGAAATATGGGTTTCACAAGAGACCGTAGAAATGTGGGAAACCGCCTTGAAGGAAGTTTTCTCAACAGGGCTATCTAAAACTATTGAATTTGAGTTTTCCACACCACTCAGTATCAAACGTTACCAGTCTCGTTTGGTGCCAGAATTTGATTGTCAAGGCAGGGTTGAGTCTGTTTTGACAATTTGCCGGGATGTCAGCGTTCTTAAACAGGTAGAGTTAGCCCTGCGTCAAAGCGAAGAGCAGTTGCGCCAGCTAGCTGAGAATATCGGTGAAGTATTCTGGATATCTAACGCAAACCATAGCCAACTGATCTATGTCAGCCCTGCCTTTGAGTCCATTTGGGGGAGTAGCTGTGAAAGCCTCTATGCCAACCCTAAAACCTGGCAGGACTCGATTCACGCAGAAGACCGCGATCGAATACTCCACCTCCTTCAGGAACGATCGCTAGAGGAGTGGGAAGCAGAATATCGAATTGTACGTCCTGATCAGACCTTACGCTGGATTCGCGATCGCGCCTTCCCAATTCGCAATGAAGTCGGTGAAGTCTACCGCTACGCTGGCATTGCCGAAGACATTACCCAGCGAAAGCAGTCCGAGCAAGAAGCCAACTTACTACAGACTATGGCTCAGGCAGTCCTTGAATCGGAGGACTTTCACTCAGCACTTCAGGTTGCGCTGCAAAAAGTTTGTGAAGCAACTACTTGGGCTGTTGGAGAAGCCTGGGTTCCTGACACCGAACGATCGGTACTTGAATGTAGCCCGTTCTGGTACAGCAAAGTAGCAAACCTGACTGAGTTTAGGAAAGTTAGCCAAGAATTTACGTTTCCAATTGGCGTTGGCATTCCTGGTCGAGTTTGGGCAACCCGCTACCCAGAGTGGTGTCGCGATGTTTCCGTTGAAACGAGTAATGTTTACTTGCGGGCTAAGCTTGCCCTGAATGCAGGGCTGAAAGCTGCTCTAGGCATCCCTATCGTGGCAAACGAGCAGGTGCTAGCAGTCTTAGTGTTCTATATGTTTGAAGCGCGTGAAGAAGACCAACGCCTGATTGAGCTAATTTCTGCCTCGACGGAACTGGGTCTGTTTATTCAGCGTAAACAGGCAGAAGGCGAAATTCGTAAATCGCTGCTTAGAGAACGAGAACTAAATCGGCTCAAGTCTAACTTTATCTCAATGGTGTCCCATGAACTCCGTACTCCCCTCAGCAGCATCATTCTGTCTGCTGACCTTCTAGAAAACTATGGACAACAGTGTAGTGAAGAAAAAAAACAAACTTATTTTCGTCGCATTCAGAACTCTACTAAGCGGATTACTCAGTTATTAGAGAACGTGTTGTTGCTGGGACAGTCTGAAGCGGGAAAGCTAGATTTTAATCCTAAACCTATGAATTTGGAGCGTTTCTGCCAAGATTTGGTGGAAGAGCTTCAACCTGATGAGGGCGGTCAACACTCTATTGTCTATATCAGTCAGGGAAACTGCGAACTAGCTTGTATGGATGAGAAACTGCTTCAGCACATTCTGGGTAACTTGCTCTGCAACGCAATTAAATATTCACCGCAAGGTGGAACGGTTCGATTTGAACTTTCAACTGAGGCAAAAGAGGCTGTTTTCAAGGTGCAGGATATGGGCATTGGCATTCCTCAAACGGATCAATTGAGGTTGTTTGAACCCTTTCACCGGGCAACTAATGTCGGCAAGATTAGCGGTACTGGGTTAGGACTATCTATTGCTAAGCAGTGTGTAGACTTGCACTGTGGGCAGATTACAGTACAAAGTGAAATGGGAGTGGGAACAACGTTTACAGTTCGCCTTCCTTTGAGCCAATCAACTGGAAGGTGAACAGGATAAGTATCATGCCTAAAATTTTAGTCATTGAAGACGGACTGGATGTTCGCGCCTGTATCATCGAACTGCTTGAAGTAGAAGGCTTTGAGGTCATTGCCGCAGAAACTAGCCCTGAAGGGGTTCAATTCGCTCAAGAATTGTCGCCAGACCTGATTCTATGCGATGTAATGATGCCAGAGATGGACGGATACGAGGTGTTAGCGTCTCTGCGACGGCATCCTGTGACCGAAACGGTGCCGTTTATCTTTCTTACAGCTAAAGCGACCAAGTCTGATCTGCGTCACGGCATGGAGCTAGGGGCAGACGACTATCTAACAAAACCTTTTACTCGCTCAGAATTATTGGCTGCGATCGCACTCGCCTGGCCAAACGAGAAGCCTTTTCCCATCGCTATGCTTCCGAACTGAGTCAGGCGACTGAAACCCTCAACCAATTAGCTCATTATGACAGCTTGACGGGTTTACCCAATCGGTTGCTGTTGAGTGAACGCTTCCATCAGGTATTAGCCGAGTTTAACCAAGCTCATTCACCTATTCCAGTTTTGTATCTGGATATCAGCCAGTTCCGCCGAGTTAACAGTACGTTGGGGTATGAACTGGGAGACCATTTGCTAAAAACGATGGCAGAACGACTGCAAGCCTTTGTCGGCTTCAGAAATCTGGTTGTCCGGTTAGGAGATGACGAGTTTGCCATCATCATAGGAACAATGGGAGCAGAGTTATCCGAGGTTGAAGACATTCAGCCTGCGATCGCCCGCGTTGCTCAAAATCTTTTATGGGCCATCAGTCAGCCTTTTACGGTGCAAGATCGAACGGTTTTTTTGACGGGCTGTTTAGGAATTGCGATCTACCCAAAAGACGGCAGTGACATTGATACGCTAATTCGTCATGCAGATATTGCCATGCACGAAGCCAAAAGCCAGGGAAACAGCCAATTCAAGCTTTATCAGCCCATCACTGAAATTACATCTGACCAGCTTGCGCTTGAGGCAGACCTGCGCTATGCGCTAAAGCGTTCGGAGTTTCAAGTTTATTATCAGCCTCAGATTAATCTCAAGACGAAGGCAATTACAGGGGCGGAGGCTTTGTTGCGCTGGCGACACCCGCAACGAGGAATGATCTCGCCCGCCGAGTTTATTCCTCTAGCTGAATCTACGGGACTGATCGTTCCAATTGGAGCATGGGTACTGCAAACAGCCTGCCAGCAGGCAAAGCTGTGGCAATCTGAAGGATTTGACAATCTCCAGATTGCGGTTAATTTATCGGCACACCAGTTTGGTCAGCCTAAGCTCTGTGAGGCAATTACTCGTACCCTCCAACGGACTGGGCTTAACCCTGCCCTGCTAGATTTAGAATTGACGGAGAGCGCTCTGGTTCAGGACGTTGATTCTGCTATATCAACCTTAAAGCAGTTGCGATCGCTGAGCATTCGCGTATCTGTCGATGACTTTGGCACGGGTTACTCTTCTCTCAGCTATCTGCAAAGATTTCCGTTTAACACCCTAAAAATCGATCGCACCTTTGTCAAAAGCATCAGCCAGGATGCCAAAAGTGGAGCGATCACAACTGCCATCATTCAAATGGCCCATCAGCTTCAGCTTCAGGTAATTGCAGAGGGTGTAGAAACTCAAGCAGAGCTAGACTTTCTGAGTCAACATGGCTGTGATTTGGCGCAAGGCTACTTGTTTAGTCCACCCGTTTCAGCAGAAGCATTCACTGAACTGCTGTACCGCCGAGCTTGGAGTTCTTTAAAGTGAGCAGCTTTAGATGAACTAGCCATTGACCACAACGCCGCCATTGGGATGAATTACCTGCCCGGTGATATAGGATGAATTATCTGACACAAGAAACACATAGCTTGGAGCAACCTCTTCGGGCTGTCCAGCGCGTTTCATCGGCACTTGCTGTCCAAAACTTTCTACCTTTTCTTCAGGAAAAGTCGCAGGAATTAATGGTGTCCAAATGGGTCCAGGAGCAACTGCGTTAACTCGAATCTTTCTCTCAACTAATGCTTGAGATAAAGAGCGAGTAAATGCAACGATTGCGCCCTTTGTAGAGGAATAATCCAGCAGTTGAGGACTTCCTTTATAAGCCGTTACAGAGGTTGTGTTAACGATTGCGCTGCCTTCCTTCAGATGAGGTAAGGCTGCTTTGGTAAGGTAAAACATTGAAAAGATATTAGTGCGAAAAGTCCGCTCTAGCTGCTCCGAGCTAATTTTTTCAATGCTGTCCTGGGGATGCTGTTCAGCAGCATTATTGATCAGAATGTCGATCTGTCCAAATTCATCCACCGTTCTCTGAATTAACTGCTGACAAAACTGCTCATCGCCAATATTGCCCGCCATCGAAACACACTGAGAACCCTCTTGCTCAACCTGCTGCTTTGTCTTCTCAGCATCTTCGTGTTCATCTAAATAGGCGATCGCAACTTTCGCTCCTTCCTTAGCAAAAGCAATCGCTACAGCACGTCCAATTCCACTATCACCACCTGTAATTAAAGCGACTTTATTTTTAAGTTTGTTGCTGCCCTGGTAGTTTGAATCTTGGGCTTGAGGTTTAGGAGTCATTTCCTCCTCAATTCCAGGCTGTTGCTCTTGATGTTGGGGAGGCTGCTGGGCTTTTTCTTTTTTTTTTCTGCTTCTGAGGCATTGTACTCTACATCCTACTGTTGCTGACTAGACTGCAATTTAGGAGATCTTTAGCAAACAAAATACCTGTAAGAGCAGGTTTAGCATCAAAACTGTCGGTCAATTGCAAAGGTTCTAGCAAAACCTGCCCCCAACTCGAGGATAAACTTATTCCTGGAAATCTCCTTAATTCAGACACTTACTTTAGAGATGAACATTAACCTAACCACAGATTGCGATTGCCTATGACCAGACACGATTTCCGTTTTCATCAACACGTGCCTGTCGAATGACATCAGAAATTTCGTCTGCATCTTTCACATGGTGTAGGGCTGTTTGCTCACCGTCCGGTTCGTCTACTACAAAATAGGTTGGAACAGTGATGTGATCGCCTGTAACGTCTGCGGCATCTACAGCGACCTGCTGTGCCTTCTCTTCAATACTCTGAGGCTCGTCTGAAATGCGATCGCCCGGGTTAACGGTCAAATGCTTTCCACCCTCACGCATCTCTTGCTTAATCTCTTTTTTCTGCTCTGGGCTAACGTCTTCCGGCTGTGTGGGTTGTTTAATCGGGTCGTTGGTTTGCTTATCCATATCCATAACAGAAGTTTTAGTGAGTTGTGATGGTTCTTTCTTCTGTCGTAATACTAGGAAAGTAAGGGCGATCGCACCTCCTTCAAATGGGATAGCTTGAATCGTTTCAACCCGTTAGTCAGTACTCAAGAAGTGAGAAATTGAACTGTAAATTGAGTCCATCCTGCTTCGCTTGTAACTTGGATCGTGCCGTTGAGCCGCTCGACGATCTTGTGAACCAACGTCAATTCTAAACTGCTCCCTCCTTGCTGCCAGCGATCGCCGAAGGTCATCAATTAACTCAAGTTCACGATTTGACTCTGCTTGCAATACTTCCAGATAGCGCTGTATTCGCTCTTTGGTAGGAGCTTTCTTTAACATCTGAACTGCCATCAAGATATTCGTAATTGGGTTACGCAATTCATGAGAGGCTGTGCTGAGGAAGCTGTCCTTTTCTAGATTGCTCTGATTCAGTGCTTCAATTTTCTGCTGTAGCTGCAAAATCCAATTCTGTTTGCTGGAGACGAGTGGCGATCGCCATTTATAAACTAGAAATCTGGTCGGGGTCAATTCCTTGCGATCGCAAATAGTTCTCTAGACGCTCCTTAGCTTGCCTCTCCTGTTCTGCCCGCTGGCGTTCCTGTTCTGCCCGCTGGCGTTCCTGCTCTGCCCGCTGATGTTCCTGTTCTGCCCGCTGGCGTTCCTGTTCTGCCCGCTGACGTTCAAGCGCTTGTCCCTCTGAGCCAGTGGCAATAACCTGACCTTCTTGATCGCACCAGCGCAACCATAGCCTGTTGACCTCTTCTTCAAACGGCCCTTCCCACAGAGTCAGCCCTAACCCAACCCCTTCTAGCCAAATCGATTCGCCGGTTCTGACAATGCCTTGAGATGGGGTTAGCTCTGTGTAGCCGATGGGGGAAATCGTCCACACGCGCAGCAATGCTTCATTCATCTCTTGCTCGCCTTGAATTTGCCGGAGCGGATCAAACACAACGTAGTAAGGCACACCAATTTGAGCGTATATATCCTTTTTGCAAGTCACCTTACCTTTCTGCTGTGACTTTTTGCTCAGGATCAATTCGTCACCTTCTGCATTGGAGACGATTTCAATGCACACTTCCGGGACTTTACCAAACTCCCATACAAAGTAGGAACGGTTGCGTCGCTCAGACAGGTCTACGGCTCGCTGTACACCCAAACTCAGCAACATATCAGGAACAATGGGATCGCCCTTAAGTTTATAGAACAATCCAACATTGGCAGCAGCTAAAAACGGTAAGGGGAGTGCCTTAGAACTGTAAATTGGCTCTACTAGTAGTCGCTGCTGCAACTCTGATTGAAAATTGTCCACAGGGGTATCGTCCTCAATGACGAGATGGCTGATGTCAAGCTCAGTGACAATTTCTTCGGTGTCTAGAAGTCGTTGAGTCATGGGCGGTATTTAGAACCCGGTAGGTTCATTATCCTTAAAATTTTGGAGAAGCAGCTAATTTTAGAGAAGCAGCCAATTTCGACTTTTGCTTACCCAAACTAAGGCTCCGGGAGCTGATCAGGGTTAATTCCTTGCGATCGCAAATACTTCTCCAGTCGCTCTCTGGCTTGCCTTTCCTGTTCAGCCCGCAGTTTTTCCTGTTCAGCCCGCAGTTTTTCCTGTTCAGCCCGCAGTTTTTCCTGTTCAGCCCGCAGATGTTCTGCCTCTTCGGGCAAAGGAATCAGCTCGCCCTCTGCGGTAAACCAACGTAACTGCCGCTGATAAATTCCAAGTGCTAGCCCCAATTGCTTACTAGGTAAGCGCTGCGAAGCAGTTTCCCCTTCGAGATAATCGCTCTCTACAGGTGAAATGGCGGTATAGTTGCCATCTACTAACCGAAACCCAGCAAATTCTAGAGTCTCTGGGTGAAACCAGTAATATTCTGGTACTCGCCATACGTCCTGATAGAGAATTTTTTTGCCCCTTTATCTACACTCGCAGTAGAGCTAGAGAGCAGTTCAATCACCACGTTGGGGTATTTCCCCCCTCTTCCCAGATTGCCCAACTGCGACGGTCTCGCTTTTCAGTTCCCAACACTACAAAAACATCGGGGCCCCGAAAGTCTTTTGATTTAAGCTGCTGTTTATTGTAGTAGACAGTCAGATTCCCGGAAATGTAAAAGTCTTGACGCTCTTGCCACCAGTACTTCAATAGGCGAATTAACAAATCAATCTGATTGCGATGAAAGTCAGTTTCCAAGGGTGGCTCATCACTGTAGAGGTTGCCAGGAGGTAACTCGATATTAGCAGCGGTATCTTTACCAGCAGGCAGATTCTCATCGAGACGAACCATTGCAAAACACTCCGGCGAGACGCTTTTCAATATCATACTCGAATTAAGCAACGCCAAAAAGTGAGAGGTTGAAGCAGAGGGAAATTGAAGAATCTGGGCATTGCTGAATGGCAGATCCACATCACACTTCAGCAGATCGGCATCCACCCAATACGACAAAGCTAAAGTTTTTGTACCAGCAGTCTACGTCCTGAAATCCTGCGGCTTCTAGCCAGCCTAGTTGGAGATCAAGGGGCGCAAGGCGATCGAACTTCATTCGTTTTTGGGCGGCAGCAAGAGCATCCGCGGAAACGCCGAGAGTTTTCACCGCATTGAGCCAGTTTTGCCGATAAAGTTTGTCTAGATTAGCTGTATTAGCTGTTCTGCCCAACACCTGATCAGCATTGATAAACATCCCACCTGGTTTTAGCGCTTGATGAATGCGGCTGTAAAGTCTTTCCTTGTCCGCATCGGATAAATGATGGATAGATAATCCGGAGATGATCAGATCGTAAGAGTCGCCAAAGTCCGTTTTGGCATAATCTCTAACCCAAATTTTAGGAGACTTGCCCATCCCTGCAAATCGAGCTTGAGCCTTTTCTAACATCTCTAGCGCCAGATCCATCAAAGTGAATTCTGCATTAGGAAATATTGCCTGCACCATGCCCGAATACAGTCCGGTTCCTGCACCTAAATCCAATACTTTTAGGGGTGCAGTATGTTCAAACGGAATCACCTGAACGGCTGTGCCATAAAAGTCATCAAAACACGGAACTAGAATGCGCCGCAGCCCATCATATTCCGCAGCAGCCAGGTTAAACGCGGCTTGAATATTCATGTTGAATGTTCTTTGTTGAAAGTGAAAGTCTCTCGTTACCAGGTAGAACCTGGTAACGAGAATATTAGAGTTAAACTCGTTGCCAAGCTCAGCTTGGCAATGCAATTGAGGAAGCTTCTGCTTCCCTCTCGTTGGCATTGGAAGCAGGAGCTTCCAGTACGCCGTTACCAAGCGGGAGCTTGATAACGAGAACCGGAGTTTACTGTGAAAGCGATCGCCCCCACCAGACCATCCTAAAAATTGGGAATTTCGGCAAACATACTTATTCTTTGGGGCGGTTCTGCGGAAAGCTGCTTTTGCCAGTAGCTATAGAGCCGATTCAGCGCATTCACATAGGCGTAGGCGGAAGCTACGATAATATCTGTATCGGAGGCTTGCCCAACGAACAGCCGTTCCTGATAGCGCAGATGAATGGTGACTCGTCCCAGTGCATCAATGCCTTCGGTGACGGACTGCACAGAGAACTCAATTAACTCATTCGGCACCTGCACCAGTCGATTCACGGCTTTGTAAACTGCATCAACCGGGCCCGTTCCTACCGCCGCATCGGTGAGAATTTTGCCGTCGGGCATAAGAATCGTCACAGTGGCAGTCGGGCTAGCGCAGTCGCCACAGGAAACCTGCACCTGCTCAAGCTGAAAGGCGTGTTCGATTTGAGCTTGTAATTCGTCACGGGCGATCGCTCCAGATCGCGATCGGAAATCTCTTTTTTCTTATCTGCCACTTCCTTGAAGCGGTGAAAAGCCCGGTTCAGGTCTTCCTCATTTAGCTCAAAGCTCAACTCCTGCAACCGAGTTCTAAAAGCATTGCGACCGGAATGTTTGCCCAACACGATCTGGTTAGCGGTTACACCCACCGAAGCTGCATCCATGATTTCGTAGGTTTCTCGGTGCTTGAGAACGCCGTCCTGGTGAATGCCAGACTCATGAGCAAACGCATTTGCACCGACGATCGCCTTATTGGGCTGCACCGAAATCCCCGTCGCGGTAGAAACCAGACGAGAAGCTTTGTAGATTTCCTGAGTGTTAATTCGAGTCAACGGTGCCTCTGACTCTGCCGGACGACCCAAAAACACATTGAAATGGGGCTTGCGAACTTGCAGCGCCATCACCACTTCTTCTAGTGCGGCGTTCCCTGCTCGTTCACCAATGCCGTTGATCGTGCATTCTACCTGACGCACACCCTGTTCAATGGCCGCCAGGGCGTTTGCCGTCGCCAAGCCCAAATCATTCTGCGTGTGAACCGAGAGAATGACTTGCTCAATCCCCGATACATTTTCTCGAATGCCGCGAATCAGCGCTTCCATATCCTTTGGGGTGCAGTAGCCAACGGTGTCAGGAATGTTGAGCGTCGTGGCTCCAGCGGCGATCGCTCGCTCCAACACCTGATATAAAAACGCTGGATCAGAACGGCTGGCATCCATTGGCGAAAACTCTACATCGGTCACAAAGCTTTTAGCATAGGCAACCATTTCTTCGGCGATCGCCAACACTTCCTGGCGCGATTTCTTCAACTGATATTTCAAGTGAATATCAGAAGTTGAAATAAACGTATGAATCCGAGGATGCGCCGCAGGCTTAACCGCCTCTGCCGCCACCTGAATATCTTGCCGAACCGCTCTTGCCAAACTACAAATGATTGGCCCATCTTCAACGCCGACGATCTTTGCTATCTGATTGACCGCCTCAAAATCACCAGGGCTAGAAACCGCAAACCCTGCCTCAATCACATCTACTCCCAGCCGCGCCAGTTGTTGAGCAATCACCAGCTTCTCTTCCGGATTCAGCGTTGCACCGGGAGACTGTTCGCCATCCCGCAGCGTCGTATCAAAGATAATGACTCGGTCTGGTTGAAGTTGAATGCTCATGGTTAGCTCCATGTTGAGGGATGAGAGATGAGGGATAAGGGATAAAAGCTATTCATCCTTCATCCTTTATAATGAATATTGTATACAAAAATAAAATGTCCCGTGATCATTTTATGGAATCAGTCGATTTGAGTGACCTGGCAGCGGGTGTGTTGCGGCAGCAGCGGAGTACGCCTGACCTGATTGCTGATGCCTTGCGAGAGGCGATCGTGCAGGGCGTATTTCAAGAGGGTCAGTCGTTGCGGCAGGACGAAATTGCGGCTCAGTTTGGCGTGAGTCGGATTCCGCTGCGGGAGGCACTGCGTCAGCTTGAGGCGGAAGGACTGGTGATGCTCTCCCCCAATCGTGGCGCGACAGTCGCGGTGATGTCTCCAGAGGAGGCACAGGAAATCTGCGAGATTCGAGTGGCGCTGGAAGGGTTGGCGCTTCAGCTTGCAATTCCTAATTTGACAGAGGCGGATTTGGACAAAGCGGCTGAGATTCTCAAGAAAACGGGGCGCGAAACGGACGTGGGACGCTGGGCCAAGCTGAACTGGGAGTTTCACGCAGTGCTGTATGCGGCGGGCGATCGCCCTCGCCTTCTCTCTCTAATCAAAACGCTGCACACCAACATCGATCGCTACATTCGGCTGCAAATGGCAAAGATGAATTATCTAGAAAAATCGCAGCACGAACATCAGCAACTTTTAGAAGCTTGCCGTAAGGGTGACTCAAAAGCGGCGGTGAGACTGTTGAAACGCCACATTGAAACGGCGGGAGAGCAATTGGTCGCCTATTTGCAGAATGGGCGATAGGCAATTAACACCCTAGAGATAGGACTTACTCACTCCTCTGGAGAACAAGGGGCTTAAGACCCTTGTTACACTCGTTGCCAAGCTCCAGTTTAGCAATGTAATGGAGTAAGCTCCAGCTTCCAGTATCAGCAGGAGAGGAAGCTGGAGCTTCTGGTACGCTGTTAAGATCTGCAACTCCTTGAAGAAGTTGCAGATCTGGGCGCTCTGTAATCCAGGCGACTTGACAAATCAATTTTTTTTGAAATGATGAAAGTGTGTGTTTCAACCAATTTGAGCCGCAATCTCTGCACTAACTAGCAGTTGT
The DNA here is from genome assembly GCA_012033355.1 of Leptolyngbyaceae cyanobacterium RM1_406_9. GTDB lineage: Bacteria > Cyanobacteriota > Cyanobacteriia > Elainellales > Elainellaceae > JAAUTN01. Next base: position 35,140 of record JAAUQZ010000001.1, read on the forward strand.
CCGTTTAGAAGATGTTTAAAGAGCCTAATCTGTAACCCAAAACTTTGTAGGGGCGTAGCATTCGGCAGGTAAACTCTGGAATAAACCAAAAAGCCCTGCCCGAATGCTACGCCCTCACGGGGGACATTGCTACTTTTCAAACGCTCTTTCAGTTCAAACCACGAGTATAAGTTCATCCATCTATAGGTATATTTCTTCCATAACATGAGGTCTAGGGGAAATGAACAGGCTAATTTCCAGATCCGCTTTAGCTTCTGCTCAGAAAGGTGCGATCGTCCTCGGTCTTGCCGCTTTAGCAGTGAGTTGCACAGCGCCAGAGTCACCGCCTCAGACAGGGCAACAACCAATTTTGATTGATGGATCAAGTACCGTTTTCCCGATTACCGATGAGGTCGCTAAGGAATATCAGTTTGGCGAAAACCAAACAGCCCAAATTGATGTAAAGTTTTCTGGAACCACTGGTGGCTTTGAAAAGTTTTGTGCGGGTGAAACTGACATTAACAATGCCTCTCGTCCAATTACAGTCGAAGAAATTGAGGCTTGTGAAGCTGCGGGCGTAGAATACATCGAACTGCCAGTTGCCTATGACGCACTCACCGTCGTCGTTCACCCAGATAATGACTGGGCGCAAGATATCACTTTGGAAGAGTTACGGACAATCTGGGAACCCACAGCCGAAGGACAAATTACTCGCTGGAACCAGATTCGTCCTTCCTGGCCTGATGCCCCAATCAACTTGTATGGTGCAGGTGAGGATTCTGGTACCTTTGATTACTTCACCGAAGCGGTCGTGGGTGAATCTGGCGCGAGTCGAAGTGACTATACTGCCAGTGAAGACGATACGGTGCTGGTGCAGGGGGTCAGTGAAGATCCAAACGCGTTGGGCTACTTTGGTTATGCTTACTACGAAGAGAGCCAAAATGTATTGAAAGCAGTGGCGATCGACAGTGGTGATGGACCTGTGTTGCCCTCTGATGAAGCCGTGCTGAATGCCGAATATCAGCCGCTTGCCCGCCCTCTATTTATCTATGTAAACGCTGAATCGGCAGAATCTAAGCCTGAAATAAAGTCTTTTGTTGAATATTACATAACCAATGCCGACAGCATTGTAGAGGACGTCGGTTACGTATCTCTGCCAGGAGAAATGTATGGAATCGCGCTCGATCATTTTCAGCAGGGCAGGAAGGGAACGGTGTTTGAGGGGCGATCGCAGCAAAACTTGACCATAGAGCAGCTATTGGAGAGAGAGGCCGCATTTTAATGAGTGTGAAAGTTGGGATCAACGGATTCGGCAGAATTGGGCGACTGGCACTGCGGGCAGCTTGGGGTTGGCCAGAACTCAAATTTGTTCACTTGAATGAGGTCAAAGGTGGTCCGGAAACCGCAGCGCACCTACTCAAATTTGACTCCGTTCACGGACGCTGGGCACCCGAAGTAGATGCAAAAGACGGGCGAGTGTGGATCGAAGACCAATCGCTCAGCTTCAGTGAACACAGCACTCCCGGTGAAGTGCCCTGGGAAGACCTGGGCGTTGACCTGGTGTTGGAATGCTCTGGCAAATTCAGAACCGTGCAGTCCCTTGACCCTTACTTTAAGCAAGGTGTGCAAAAAGTCATCGTAGCGGCACCCGTTAAAGAGGAGGCATTAAATGTTGTCATGGGGGTGAACGATCACCTGTACGAAGCCGATAAACACAATCTGCTTACGGCAGCATCCTGCACCACAAACTGTCTTGCTCCTGTGGTGAAAGTAATTCATGAAGGATTAGGCATTCGTCATGGCATTATCACCACCATTCATGACAACACCAACACTCAAACCATCGTGGATGCGCCCCATAAAGACTTACGGCGGGCCAGAGCAACCAGTTTGTCGTTGATTCCCACCACTACTGGGTCGGCAACGGCGATCGGGCTAATTTATCCAGAGTTAAACGGCAAGCTCAACGGCTTAGCGGTGCGAGTTCCTTTACTCAACGCATCTCTCACTGACTGCGTATTTGAGGTAAGTCGCCCCACTACCGTCACAGAAGTCAACAGTTTACTCAAAACCGCCGCCGAAGGCTCACTTCAAGGCATCTTAGGCTATGAAGAACGCCCTCTCGTTTCGATTGACTACAAAGACGATCCCCGCTCCTCCATCATTGATGCCCTTTCCACAATGGTTGTAGACGATACTCAGGTAAAAATTCTCGCCTGGTATGACAACGAATGGGGCTACGCCAACCGTATGGTAGAGCTAGCCAAGAAAGTCGCCCTTAATATGTAAGGTTTCTATTCGTTTTTACTTGTTCCAAGGCTCTGACTTGGAACGAGAGTTTAAATTCAGAACTCATAGCTAATAAAATGACTGCATCCACTGCTGACCGAGCCAATTTACGCAACTATATTCTGGTGACGATCGCCTACTGGGGATTCACTATCACCGATGGTGCCCTGCGAATGTTGGTGTTGCTTTATTTCAACCAGATTGGCTACAGTCCGCTAGAGATTGCAATGCTGTTTCTGTTCTACGAGATCTTTGGCGTGGTCACCAATTTTTTAGGCGGCTGGATTGGCTCCCAGATGGGTCTAAAAGTGACGCTCTACACGGGCATTGGGCTACAGGTGTTTTCACTGGTGTTGCTGGCGTTTCTCAACCCAGAGTGGGCGCAGTGGTTTGCCGTTGCTTTTGTTATGGTTGCCCAGGCTTTTTCTGGCATCGCTAAAGATCTGACCAAAATGAGTTCTAAAAGTGCGATCCGGCTGGTGGTACCCCAGGATGCACAGTCTTCACTGTTTAAGTGGGTTGCAGTTCTCACTGGCTCTAAGAATGCCCTCAAGGGGGTAGGGTTCTTTGTGGGAAGCGCTCTACTTGCCGCATTTGGGTTTGAAAACTCACTCTTGATCATGGCGGCAGGTTTGTTTGTGATCATGCTGACGGGTTTCTTCCTGCCCAGGGGAATGGGTAGAATCAAGGCAAAAGTAGGCTTTAAGCAACTCTTCTCTAAAAGCCGCGAGATTAATATTCTGTCTGCCGCTCGATTCTTCTTGTTTGGCTCTAGGGATGTTTGGTTTGTTGTGGGTCTGCCCGTGTTTTTGTATGACACATTGGGCTGGACTTTTACTCAGGTCGGAGGATTTCTTGCCTGTTGGGTGATTGGCTATGGCACGATTCAGTTTCTTGCCCCGACGCTGCTCAATCGCTTTGGCTCTGGTCAGCCACCTAGAGCGGCAACGATTCAGTTTTGGACGTTTACCCTAACCGCAGTGCCAGCGGCGATCGCCCTCGCACTTCTTCTTAATGTTCCTTCCAACATTGCTATTATTGCTGGACTCACTGTGTTTGGCGTTGTCTTTGCTTTTAACTCAGCCGTCCATTCTTATCTAGTACTGGCATTTACCGATGATGATAAAGTGGCGTTAAACGTCGGATTTTACTACATGGCAAATTCCGGCGGACGGCTAGCTGGTACCGTTTTATCGGGACTCATTTTCCAGTTTTTTGGACTAGTCGGCTGCCTCTGGACATCCATGATCTTGGTATTGGCAGCAGGGATTATTTCTCTGAAGTTACCTGATCCGCAGCCCCAAAAGGCGATCGCCTGGAAAGCAGGCAGCGGAGACTAAACAAGTTTCCAGAGAGAAGCATTTTCTGTAAGGGCAAACGCCCGTTCGCCCCTACCCACGATTTATATTGTGTTAGTCGCAGATTATGAATGCAAATAATCCTGAAGCAAAAACACCAGTCGTTCAGGCTGGAAGCGCCCTAAACTTCTTTGAACGCTACCTAACCGTGTGGGTTTTCCTCTGTATTGGCGCAGGCATTGCGTTGGGACGACTCTTTCCAGAGGTGGCGGTGAGGCTTGATGCCATCAGCATTTACCAGGTTTCCATTCCGATCGCCATCTGCCTGTTTTTCATGATGTATCCGATCATGGTGAAGATTGACTTCACTCAGGCAGCTAATGCTGTGCGTGCGCCAAAGCCAGTGATTCTCACTTTGGTGGTGAATTGGTTGGTTAAACCTTTCACAATGGTAGTATTTGCCCAATTCTTCTTAGGCTGGCTGTTTCGTCCCCTCATTGCCGGAACAGAATTAATTCGGGGAAGTGAAATTGCGATCGCCAATTCCTACATCGCTGGAACTATTTTGCTAGGAATCGCCCCCTGTACGGCAATGGTGCTGATGTGGGGCTACTTATCCTACGGCAACCAGGGACACACGCTGGTGATGGTAGCAGTCAACTCACTGGCGATGCTGTTTTTGTATGCCCCATTGGGGCGCTGGCTCTTAGCAGCCAATGATCTCACCGTTCCCTGGCAAACGATTGTGCTATCGGTGTTAGTTTATGTCGGGTTGCCACTGGTGGCGGGAATGTATTCTCGTTACTGGATACTAAAACATAAAGGAAAAGCCTGGTTTGAGCGGCGGTTTCTTAGGTATTTGAATCCAGTGGCGATCGCCGCCTTGCTCACCACGTTAGTTCTCCTATTTGCCTTCAAAGGCGACCTAATTGTAGAAAATCCGCTGCACATTCTATTGATTGCAGTTCCCTTATTTATCCAAACCAACTTCATTTTTCTGATTTCCTATGTAGCAGCCCAGAAGTTGAAGTTGCCCTATGAAGATGCTGCACCTGCTGCCCTAATTGGCGCTAGCAATCATTTTGGAAGTGGCGATCGCACTGCTGTCACGCTATTTGGACTCAACTCAGGAGCCGCATTAGCCACAGTGGTGGGGGTTCTCATTGAAGTACCCGTCATGCTGATGCTGGTCGAAATCTGTAAACGCACCGCCTTCTGGTTTCCGCGTCAGCCCGAAAAGGCTAGTCTAGCTGACCCACGCTGCATTCGCCCGCTGGGGTAACTCACTTGACCACTCACTATTCTGACTGGTATGAAGCAAGTTATGTTTGTCTGTCAACACAACTCCCGCCGCTCCCAAATGGCGGAAGGGTTTGCTCGTGCATTGGGCGCTGACAAAATTCTAGTCACCAGTGCGGGCCTGAAAACTCACCCCGTCGATCCTCTGGCAGTGCAGGTGATGTCTGAGGTTGGAATTGATATTAGCCAGCAAACCTCAAAACCTTTGGATAACTTTAAGCCTGAAGACTATGACGCAGTCATTTCTCTGTGTGGCTGTGGAGTTAATTTGCCGCAGGATTGGATCTTGCAGGAGGTGTTTGAAGACTGGCAGTTAGAAGACCCCGCAGGAAAACCCATTGAGGTGTTTCGAGCAATCCGCGATCAGATTAAGGAGAAGGTCGCAAGTCTCATTCAAAACGGGTTGCTATAGTGCAGAGTGCTACAGCATCATTAGAATGAAAAGTGGCTAAATGGGATCATTGCTGAGGCACGGCTCATGATCGATCTGAAGGTTTTGCGTCAGATACCGCTGTTTACTGACCTGCGCGACGAACAGCTTGATTTTGCCCAGTTGGGGCGCGATCGCTCACTCCATCCGGGGGAAATTCTTGCTGTTGAAGGGGAGCCGTCAGGATACTTTTGGGTGCTGCTGAGGGGCGAAATTCAGTGTACCAAGCAGGTGGGCGATCGCCAAATTCCCTGGACTAACTTTGAGCCGCACTCCTATTTTGGTCACGAACTGATTTTGTTAGATCAGCCCTATCTGGCTACGGCAAGAGCATTACCTGAGAGTCACCTGCTGGAGTTTGATACTGCCGCCTTTTGGAAAATGATGGAGCTATGTCCTTCCATTAACCGTGAATTGCTCATTTCGACGGCTCAGCGGACGCAGGATTTGGGAGCCGTTTCCTTGCAGGCAGAGAAGTTAGTTTCTCTGGGCACCCTCACCTCCGGGCTTGCCCAGGAGCTACAGCACGTTGCCGCGACAGGGCGGGAGGCGGTTGAGCATCTACAGGAGTTATTTCAATGGCTCCAGCCGCTAACCGTCAAGCTCAACGCCCATCACATGACCTCTGACCAGCAGGAGTTTTTGATCACGCTTCAGCAAACCCTACTGGAGCGGATGACCATTTTCCCAGCGGCAGTGAATCCCCAGGGATGGCAGGTGCAAGAGGAAGAAATCGTTCAATGGTTGCTCAAGCGCAGCATTCCTCACCCGCAAAAATTCGCCCAGGTTTTGACTCGCGCTGGTTTGGATATCACGATTCTAAATGATATCGAAAGTGTTGTTCCCGATGGTTCGGTGTGTGCGGTTTTAGCCTGGTTAAAAGCCACGCTCAAGAGCTTAGCGCTGGCTAATGAGGTAGAATTTAGCACTCAGCACATTGCCGAACTCGTTCAAGCTGCAAAAGACTATACCTATCTCGACCAGGCTCCCCTACAGGAAATGGATATCCATGAAGGACTGGAGCGAACTCTCACCGTCTTAAATCATCGGTTAGGCTCTGGAATTGAAGTAATTCGAGAGTTTGATCGCACCTTACCTCCCATTTGTGTGTATGGAGGCGATTTAAACCAGGTTTGGACTCACTTAATTGACAATGCGATCGATGCAATGGCAGGAAAGGGGCAACTGACCTTGCGAACCACTCAAGTGGATGAAAGGGTTTTAATTGAGATTGCAGATACGGGGTCTGGCATTCCGGCTGAGATTCAGCCTTTTATCTTTGACCAGCTTTTTACAACGAAAGCAACGGACAACGGTACGGGGTTAGGATTGCCGATCGCCCATCGAGTCGTTGTCAATCAACATCGCGGGCAAATTCAAGTTCACTCAAAACCGGGCTGTACTTGCTTTCAAATTTATCTGCCAATGGATCTAAGAGAATCAGAAAGCGCCACTGTTTCTCAAGTTGCTTAATGGGTTTACTGAGATCTTGCACCAGTGGCAGGAGTCATTGCACTAGAGCCTTGAGATCAATCTCAGGCTCAAAGCTAAAACTCGTTAAAACGAGTTGGAATGGTCTTTTGATGGACATTTGAGTCCGTTTCAACGGACTTGGGCTATTAGCCCGGAATTGATTCCAGGGCGGGTCGTCGGGCAATAGACCAGCTTGGTGCAAGATCTGAGTTTAAAAAACTAGATTATTGCATCATTATAATTTCTGAGCCGTTTACAGAGAAGGCATAACTCACGATTGCACTTTTACAAATCGAACTTGTTTCTCAGTCACCACAAGAAAATTGTTGAGTAGTTGCTTGAAGTAATCTGTCAACGTTCCTGCTGAGCGGCTGTCAGCAACCATTGCATCCGCTCCAAATCTTTTCAGTCCGCTCCAATAAGGTTGTTATACGGCATGGTTGACCTAGCTAAACACGACAATATCGGCTACATATTTTATTGGGATTTATTGATCTTTTCTACCAATAAACGAATTTGCTCCGGTTTATTACGAAACCATTCTGTTGACCAAATTCGGTGAATACGCCAACCTAGTCTTTCAAGCACCTGCTGTCTTAGACGATCTCGATCTCTTGCTGTAGACGAACTATGATATGACGCGCCATCGCACTCAATCCCCAATAAAAATTCTCCTAGGCGATTGTTATGGGCGATGGCTAAATCGATTCGATACCCTGAACATCCAACTTGAGTACGGATTATATATTCTTGTAGTAAAGAATGCTGTCTTATAGTGTGATATATATCTTCTTCCAATGGTGAATCAAAGTGAAGATTATCGGTGTACGAGTTGCCTTGTAAGCGCTCACCACCACTTGCTGCATATTCTAGATAATCATGTAATAATCTTACGCCTTCACTTTGAGTACGTGTTAAATCAATATCACTAGCAAGGATAGAAGAAACCAAAGTGATTTTGCTCTTGGCTCGTGTGATAGCTACATTCAGTCGTCGTTCTCCACCTTTCTTGTTGAGTGGACCAAAATTGAGAGATAGTTTGCCTTGAGGATCGCGGGCATATCCAACGCTGAGTAAAATCACATCTCGCTCATCACCCTGCACATTCTCCAATGCTTTGAGAAAAAATTGAGGCGAGTTATCACGGCAAAAAGCTTCTAAGTTAGGATAATCTCTTCCCAAAATCTCTATCTGCTCCTGGATAGCATCAGCTTGAGCTTCGCTAAACGCAATGATTCCAAGAGACTGGTCAGAATTCAGTTGAACATGCTTTAATGTCAACTGAGCAACAGTTGCCGCCTCCCGTCGGTTATCTCTACGTCCACCACGATCGTAAACACCATCGGGAACGTGCTTAAACCACACTCCCAAATCTGGATTTTGAATAGGGTTGGGAAATGTGACTAATTGGGAATCATAAAAATGAAGATTTGAGAAAGCGATTAATCGCTCATCTTGGCTACGATAGTGCCACTTCAGTGTACGCCCAAACATAAAGTTTGAACATTCATCTAAGATACTTTCATAGCTTGCATCGTTTTCATCATCTATGTCTTCCTCATTGTCACTCGTTGAGAAAAATGCCGTAGGTGGAAGTTGCTTTCTATCACCCATCACAATGACCTGGTCAGAACGGATAATCGAAGAAACAACATCTTCAGTCCGAAGCTGAGAAGCCTCATCAAAAATGAGAACGTCAAAATGAATCACATTCGGATCAATATATTGACTAACCGATAATGGACTCATCATCCAGCAAGGCTTTAAGGTTTTAGCTAGATTTTGAATTCCCTTTTGCTTGTCATTAAGAAGTTTACGGATTGGCAAATGTTGTCTTTTCTTAGTTGCTTCTCTTCTCAACCTCGGTAACTCAGATTGAGCAATTGAAGTTTTCTCAAAACTCTGCCAGCCCTCTGCATGAAAGCATTTCAATCGTTCTCTAGCAACATCCAACTGACTATAATCAAGTCTAGCGAACTCCCTAATTTGCCGCTCATGTACTTCAAGTCTAAAGTTCTTCAACTCAGGTTTTCGAGCAAGAATTGAATCAAGACAAGTCTGGTAAATCAGCTTTTCCAGAACTGGGAACCAAAGCTCAGAGTTCAGTCTGCTGCTACGCAAGACATCTAAAAATTTCTTACAACCCAAATTTTCGAGTCTTTCACAAGTTTCTCTGTAAGTTAACCACTCTTGGAAGTAAGGCAGCTCAGTCTGAGCTACATCCAAAAAAGTTTTCAAGTCGGCAAAAGAGATTGTATGAGGAGATGAGTTGCAATCGGCAACATCATTTTTATCAAAATGTGACAACAGAAAATCTAAACCTTTCCGAATTTGGTCACAGTTTAGTTTAAGTTGCTTAATGAATTGGGCAAGATCGCGTCGTTGGGAGGGAGAACTTACAACATTTTGAACGTAATCAACAGGAAGGGCATATTGTTGTAAGCCAATCAACCAGCTTAAAGCATGTTCAACAGTCTGTAATTCCGATTGCTGAGAAATTTGTGAATTGAACAGAGTGCCAAAAATTCGATGAGCAAGATAATTGCTTTGGCTGAATTGATTTCGCACGGACTGAACCTGTACAGCTTGCGCCAAATCACGTTTCAATTCGTTATGAGAAATTGGATGCTTTGTAATGCGTAGCTTCTGTAAGCGTTTGCGATCGCGCCAGTAGCTAGGATTAAAGATCCGAACAAACCAAAAACGACTATACTTCTGGTATCTTTCAGATAATTTAGATAACTCTGGAGAAAACAATTCAGAGGAATATCTTTGTTTTAAGTGGGGTTGAAAATCTTCAATCACCTGAACATCAGCTTTCAATTTAGCAAAAGCGTTTTGGGCAATTGAAATATCCATTCTAGTCCAATTTACTGGTAGCTCTATTGGAGCCTTTAATACATAAGACAAGGCAACACAGCAAGTTTCTATAGACTCTAAATTTGAAAAAGCATCAACTTGAAAAGTTGATTGAAGCTGTCGATTAATATTTTGGCTTGAAACTATTGCTTGCTGAAACTCTTCTATTTTTTCTCTCAATTCTAATTCAAGCTCAAATGAGTAAGAATCAAGAGAACTCTTTGCCCAGATTGTTGTCTTCTCTTTATTGAAAAATGGTAGAAATTGAGCTAACTGATTCAGTAAATTCTTTGCTTGTTGTAGTCGATTAAGAGACCATTGATTGAAATCAGAAAATATAACATTAAGATCTGGAACCCCCTCTCTCTTCTTTTGCAGCAGTTCACCAAATAACTCAAAGGATGATTTATCTAGAGGTTTTTCCTTGGCGTGCAAACTTGCAAGATATGAGCTAATAGATTGGCGAGTCGATACTAGTTGAGTAAAAAAGTTACCATGATGTGCCCTATCAGAATTTTGGGCAATATGTTCAATATACTTAATAGTCTTTGATAAATCTTCTACAAGTTTCCGCTTATCCGTCGTGCCACTATGGTGAAGGTTCAGGCACATATGATTTAAACCACACTCAACCATGCGCTGATAAACTACCCGAAGCGCAGTATCCTTTTCTGCAACCAACAAAACTGATTTTCCAGTACCAATCAATTCAGCAATCATATTGACGATGGTTTGACTCTTACCTGTTCCTGGTGGACCTTGAACAAAGAAGCTAGAACCATCCTTTGCTGCCTCAATTACGACCTGTTGGCTAGAATCAGCATCAAGAATTTGAAATATTTGTTCAGGCTTAACTCGTGAATCTAAGACTGATGCAGGTAGAGGTTCTTTGTAACTTGCTTGGTAAGAACTGAGGTTGCCACTAATTGCTTGCAAAATCGGGTGAGCAAAAATCCGAGCTTCATTTTCAATAATGTCTCGAACCATTGCGGCTTTGGCATAAGAAAATAGTGATAGAAAAACGTTTTCTTTAATTTCCCACGTCTTTTGTTCTACTAGGAGCTTACGAATCTGACTAGTTAGTTCACCATAAGCCATATCTTGGACTGCTTCTCCTTCTGGAAGCTCAATTCCAAAGGTTTGCTTTAACTTCAGTAACAGAGTTGGATTCAGAACAACATCTTCTTCCAAAATAGAGATCTTATACACATCTCGTTTTGGCTCTTTAATCAACTCTATAGGAACTAGGATGAGCGGTGATGTTAAAGCTTCATCTGGTTTATCTTTGTCATACCAAGTCAGTGTTCCAAATGCTAAAAACAGACTATTTACGCCCTTTTCTTCCAATGAAAGCCGCGCTTCACTGCGTAATTTTTTGAGCCTTTTCAATTGCTCATTACCTTGTTGACGAGTTCTCAATTTAACAGAATTTCTTGCCGCTGTTGTATTAGCCTGTCTGGGCTGAACAATCGCTTGAACGTCGCTGTCCGATTGAAAATATAGCACCTGCCTGTCTTTAGTTAGGTGCTTGAAGAGAATTTCTGGCTGTGCTGTTAGAATTTCTAGTGATCGAGGACTATCTTGCCGAAACTTAATGAGAGGATTCCGTCGCCCCAGATCTGCAAGCCCAGCTTTCCACTTTGCAATTTTCTGAGCAAGGTTCTGCTGAGAGTCTGAATCCGATTGCCGCATGTTAGTTTTTCTCGTAGATAGATGTTTTGCTCAACATTTTAGCTATTCCTCTCCGTGAGTGCATCCTCAAGCTCTCTTTTCCACAACCACTGAAGATCCTGCAAGTGTCCTGCCGTATAATGACCGCTGGAGAGCGTCAATCTTGTTAGCAGAGCGTTCGTTCTCAAGCCGAAGTAAAATAACGCCCCGATGCGATCGCTGTTCTCGATAAACTTTTTTGCCGAAGTCTTTATCGCTGGTAATTAATATCCAATTTTCGTTAAATGCCTTCTCAAGAATTTGGTTATCATCAATTCCTCGTGCTTCTTCATAAACGGAGAATACTTCATGATCTTGGCTACGCAGCCAACGTGCTACAACGACACCTGTATTTTCATCTACTAAAAAGCGCACCTATGCTGTCTCCACAGCCAATGGCATAAAACTTGCGCTTTCCAATGAGCGAGATGCAAATAAAAGACAAGCTCTAATATCTGTCTCGACCAAGCCCTCATACTCTTCCAGAATCTCTGCTACCATTGCGCCATGTGCAAGAAGATTCAAAATGTACTCAACCGTCAGTCATGTTCCCTTAATGACAGGTTTACCGACCATGACTTTAGAATTGGTGGTGATTCGGCTCACAAGCTCTTGGTCTGTCATCATTTTGAGATGTTAATGTTTAATTGGTTACGACTATAATAAGCAATTTGTCAAGCCGACAACCTAACAAGTTGCTGCCCCGGAACGCCAAATTATATTAGTAGCCAACTATGCTAAGTCTTAAACCTGCTCCTGTCACTACAGATTTACTCCGTCGAGTTCCGGTGTTTGCTCACTTACCGGAGGCAAAACTGGAATGGATGATCGCTCAGGGAAAAGCGGTCAAAATTCCATCGGGCGGGCTGTTGCGGGCTGAGGGAGATCTGGCTAACTGTGTGTTTGTGCTGCTAGAAGGAACTTGCCGCATGATTCAGCGCTCTGGCAATCAAGATATTTTGCTGGTGCAGCACGATCGCCCCACATTAATTGGCGAAGTGCCGCTGCTGATGGGGGTTCCCCGATTTTGGGCGAGTGGTAGAGCCGTTACGGTTTGTCATGTGCTGGAACTGGATGCAGATACTTTTTGGCAGTTTATGGGATTGTGTCCCACTGTTGCAAAAAGTGTTTTGCAGACCATGATTTCTCGAATTCAAGAGGTTCAGGTTTTAGCGCAGCATCGAGAGCGGCTGATTTCTCTCGGTACGCTGGCCGCAGGGTTAGCGCACGAGTTAAACAATCCGGCTTCGGCGGCGCGACGGGCAGCGCGAGAGTTGCGAAAGGTGTTTCCGCTGATGCAAACTCAGACGCTAAAGATCACTCACCAATGTTTAACGGACGACCAACGTGAGTTTTTGACGAATCTGCAACAGGAGGCGATCGCCCGTACCCAAAATCCACCGTTGCTTGACCCGATGGCGCAGAGCGATCGAGAAGACCAGCTTACCGACTGGATGGACGAGCATGATATCCAAAATGGCTGGCAGCTTGCTTCTACATTTGTCAGTGCTGGCTTAGAAAAAGAGTGGCTCGACCAAATTCCGACTCGCTTAGGTGAAACCTGCCTGCAAGAGTCTCTCACCTGGCTAGATGCCACCCTAAACGTGGTGGGACTGTTGAATACTTTGGGGCACAGCACCGGACGGATTCATCAACTGGTGGGAGCCGTTCAAGATTACTCGACGATCGACCCTGATGATCTTCAGTTAGTTGATGTCCACAAGGGGCTAGAAAGCACGCTCACTATTTTAGGACACAAGCTCAAGCGGGGCGTGACGGTGATTCGAGACTATGCTGAGGATTTGCCTCTGGTGATGTCTCATGAGGCAGAGCTAGAGCAGGTGTGGATGAATGTGATTGATAATGCGATCGCCGCCACCCTAGAGCGCTTTAGCCAAAAGTCGAGCAGTACAGCATCGTCCACGCCAGCGCTGCATACTAACCCTGTGATGATTCCAACGGGCTGGCAAAACCGTGTCACTCACCTCTCGGCTACCAATCAGCCCACCCTTTGGATACACACTCGCTGTGAGGCAAACTGGGTACTGGTCGAGATAGCAGACAATGGCACTGGCATTCCACCGGAAGTGCAGCCCCACATTTACGAACCTTTCTTTACCACTAAAGGCGTGGGCAAAGGCACCGGACTAGGATTAAACACCAGTTATAAGATCGTCAAACGACACGGAGGTGATATTCGTGTCACCTCTCAACCGGGCGATACCTGCTTTCAAATTCGCTTCCCCAGCCAATGTTAGATTCAACTAGATTTTCAGAATACAGCCCTAAATAGTGACAGGAGATTCTACATAAATCGTAGGTTCCTGCATCGTAAACTCAATGCTGTGGTCTCTGAGCTGTTGAGAAATCTTGCCATTCGCTAGTTCCAGCAGGCGTTTGCGAAGCTGTAGCGAATTTTCACTTGAACCGAGAATAAAAAAAGTCACCCTGGCGCGATTGGTCTTTTCTGCGGTTTCCTCAGACAAAAAAGTAATCTTAGTACTGCCTGGGTCAATGCCAAAGAGCGAGTTTGTGCTTTCAGCAATCACACCCTGTACCAGGGCTTGCTCACCTTCCTGAAGCGGATGAGAAAAGTCAAGGTAAATCAAAACCATGATCTTTTTACCGCGTGTGATGTTCTCGATTTCCAGATTTGCCAGGATAGAGTTTGGAATGATAAATAATGTTCCCTTTGCCGCAGTCCGAATTTTGGTTGAGCGGATGCCGATCGACTCTACTCGCCCAAACAGCCCTTCCGGTACTTGTTGCGATCGCTGAAGCCGAATATACTCCCCCGGAAGAAAAGGGCGATCGAGATAAATTACGATTGTTCCTAACAGTTGTTCCAGGGTTTTTTGGGCAGCAAAGGCAACCGCCAAGCCACCAATTCCCAGTCCGGTGAGCAGCCCAATTAAGTTAAACTGTTGACTTTGAGCAAAAGCAAGAATTGCAATAAACCCGATAATAATGTTTGCTAACGTTTCAAAAACCAGCAATAGTTCGTCTACTTCTCGCCCTAATTTTCTTACAAGAACGATGCCATATACCCGGACAAATTGACGAAATAAACTGGAGGCTAACCAGGCGACGCTAATAATCACTGCCAGGTCTGCGATGGGTCGCAGGAATCCGTAAATCGACTCATATTGCCGTACCCAGGTTAGCGACAGGGAGAGTAAAACGGTAGTTCCAGCAATCTTAAACGTGTTGCGGATCGGTTCAATTAAGCTGTCGTAAATATTGGCGACCTGGTGTGGTGAAAATCGCCGAATGATCAGCCGCGCTAGACTTGGCGTATATCGTCCGATGAGGAACGAGAGAACCACAAATCCTAAGAATATGCTGACTCGAATCAAAACTAATCGAGTTGCATCACGCTGAATAAACTCCAGAATGATGTCTGAAAGTTGCGTCATTTTGCTTAAATCGTAATCGGTGCATCCACGTAGATTGTAGGATCTTCTATCTCAAATGCAATGTCATACTCCTTTAAGCGCTGAGTAATCGTGCGAGTTGCAATATCTAGCAGTTGACGACGCAATTCCATTGAGACTTCACCAGAGCCGAGAATAAAGAAGGTGACTTGAGCCTGAGTAATATTCGGTACGGCAGAATGAACATTTTCTTGAAAAGTAACTTCCGTATTGCGTGAATCAATGCCAAAAATATCGTCAGCACTTTCTAGAATGATTTGGCGAATGAGTGCTTTTTCTTCACCGTCAATAATGCGATAAAACTTGAGGTAAAGAATAGACATGACTTTTTTAGCTCCGGTGAAGTTTTCAATATTCACCTGAGTTAAGGAACTGTTGGGCACAATCATCACTGTTCCTTTGCCTGACATACGAATGCGGGTCGATCGCAGCCCAATCGATTCGACTCGTCCAAACGTGCCATCCGGCAACCCAATATAGTCATCTACTCCAAAGGGGCGATCGAGATATAGCACAATGCCGCCTAGCACCTGTTCCAGGGTTTTTTGAGCGGCAAATGCCACGGCTAGCCCACCAATTCCCAGGCTGGCTAATACGCCAACGATGTTGATGTGGTGCGTTTGGGCAAACAGCAGAATAGCCACCAAAACGATCGTAATATTCGCTATCCACTTTGCTAATATCAGCAACTCACTGCTAATCTTTCGACCTCTTTTAGCAGCGGCATTGAGCAAATATAAGTTGAAAAAATCTTTAAATAGCCTTGAAACTAGCCAGCTTGTAGCGATCGCCAGCAACAAGCTAACTAAAACTTCTAAAGAATCTGTCCATTCATTGTTGGGCAATAAAAGAATTAATATTTCTGTAAGAGCAATTGTCACAACTCCAAACAACAAACTCCCATTGGGCTGAATAAAATTCAAATAAAGACTACCCAACGGAGTATCTTGTAAGTAGCGATTCAAGAGATCGTCAGATCTATCAGATGAAATAGACAAAAGAATAGAATTAACTGATAACACAAGCACAACACCTAAAACTAATCCAACCAACCCAAATTCTATGCTTTGATGGGTTAGCAAAGAGCGCATTGAATCAAGCATTTCTCACCTCCACAACTATCTACCCCTCCCCACAACGAACCTTCCGTAACCCTATTTCAAGCCCTCAGATAGCTCAAAGTCCCCCAGGATCAAGATCTAGGGGGCTGAGCAAAAGACTTGGGCTATCTTGCACATCAGCTAGAGCAATTGTATTGCTGCACTGGAATGCTATCTATTCAGGTTCGCTGGCAGACTCACCAGATTGATGAGATAACACCAGGAACACATGAATCGTCGACAGGTAGAACGCAGATAGAACAAAAATAGTCGAGGCTATTTGAAAATCAGTCATGATGAAGTAAAGCTAGAGAGTGCAAAGAGTTGACACGACACAGGCTGCCATCAACCTCGCTCTACAAGCAATCAAGCATTACTGAGATGCTAAACGTAAATTTAGAATCAGGAGCTTTGCTCTGATTTAACGGGGCGATCGCCACCAAATCAACTAAGGTGAAGCACAATCGCAACACCTCACAAAGCTCGCTTGAGCTTCGGACAATCCTTAAGTTAGATTTTCTCCACTACTGAGGCTTGCCCGTCAGCTAGAACGGTAACGCAATAAACCCGCAGCAAACAAGGCTAAATTGCGACAGCACAACGGACGCAATACTACTGTGTACAAGCTGTACTACAGTACTTCATCTCATACTATAACCTTATATAGATATATACAAGGGGGAGAGGGGTTATTTATTATTTGTTGTCCTTTTTCATGAATGAAATATGCAACTTTTTCCAACTGCCTGTGGGATGGGCATCTTGCCCGTCCGAATTAGGCAGGCAGGATGTCTGATCCACAGGGAAAAACAAAAAAGATCAGAGATGCAGTACATCCCTGATCTTTATAGCTCGTATGCACGCCAATGTTTGAACAGATGACCTTTACACCTTCATGTAAAGCTTTGTCACGCTAGGCTTAAGCGACCTGCTTCTGACGCTTGAGAGCAGCAACGCCAATACCCGCCAGGGCAGCCAATCCCAAAATGGAAGTAGGCTCAGGAACAGGAACAGGATCTGCAACTGCAACGGTTCCGGTCACAGATCCGACATTGCCTTCTGAGAAGGATTCAACATTGTCAGTAAAGGAAATTGCAAACAGAAACTCCAGATCCAAGACTTCATTTCCAGAGCCAGAAGTGAAGGTTCCTTGATCGAGTCCGTCTAGCAAACCAGGCTGGTTGAGTCTGTCATCTACATAAAAGCCAGCATCGAAATCTACGGTTGCACCTTCCTCCTGAGAAGAAAAGGAGAACGCCGGTACGACCTCGTTTCCGCTCCAGTTCCAGAGCCAAGACTTCAATTCGTCACCTGATACGATGCCATCTTCAGCGTCGCTCTCGTCAGCAACAATGGTTCCAAAGATGGAGCCGCCGCCGTTCCCTTCCCACCAACCGCTGTACTCGATATCCCAAGCAAACAGTGCAGCATTCGCAGGCGCAGCAAGTGTTGCTAAACCCAAACCCAAGCCAACAGCAAGAGCAAAACGTTTCATAGAATCACCTAGTGAGTAACTGTAAAAAGCAAGCCTTGTGGCGTTGGGCTTACTGGTAGCCAGAAACCCAACGCCGTATCGAATCTAGGAACCAATGATGCCGCCGTTCTTGCGGGTAATCACAACGGTTGCGTCACGGGGAATTCTGCCGCTGCCTTGAGGGGCGGGGAAGTTGGTCAGGGTGGGGTCGCCATCGCCGGGATGCTGAATGTTGATGAACATTGTGCGGCGATCGGGCGTTACGGTAAGGCCAGTTATTTCACAGCCTGTCACACCCGAAAAGATACGACGAATTTCACCTGTGTTAGCATCAGCGACGAGCATCTGGTCGTTGAGCTGTACACCGTTGACTGTTGGTTGACTGCCATCGGTTTCAATAAACAGTCTGCCATCGGGATCAGCCCAGAGTCCATCTGGGCTAGCAAAAGCACTTTTCTCAATAGAGTGAGTATCTTGAGCCAGAACGAAGATATCCCAGGTGAAGGTGGTGCCAACGTAGTTGTTGCTATCACGCCACTTGATGATATGACCATCAGGGTTGGGCGCTAGCGGATTAGGTGGGGTAGCTTCTGTGCGTCGGGTGTTGTTGGTGAGCGTTGCATAAACATCACCGTTGGGGGCAGCAGCAATCCACTCTGGACGATCCATTGGAGTAGCCCCAACAGCATCAGCCGCAATTCGGGTATAGGTTAGGACTTCAGCCTGGTCTGCAAGTTTAGCTCTAATGGCTGGGTTGCTGATCGTGAGTTCAATCCAGTCGCCTGTGCCATCGTCGTTAAACTTAGCAACATAGAGTTTACCTTGATCCAGTGGGCTGATTCCCCGTGCAATCATCGATCGCCAGTTGCTATTTGAAACAAACTTGTAGATATAGTCAAAGCGCTCATCATCGCCCATGTAAACTACGGCACGGCCGCCTTGCCCAACGACCAGTTCTGCGTTCTCGTGTTTGATGCGACCGAGGGCAGTGCGCTTGACAGGAGTTTGACTGCCGTTCATTGGATCGATTTCGACTACCCAACCAAAGCGGTTTTCTTCATTGGCATAGCGAGAATTTGCCAGGTCAAAGCGAGGGTCAAACAGGTGCCATCCGTAGCCAAAGCCTCCTGCGTTGAAGCCGTAGCGGGCTTGCGCTTCTGTTGGAGTCCACGTTGTGCTAGCTGTGCCAAAGTAGCCGTTGAAGTTTTCCTCACAGGTGAGGTAAGTTCCCCAGGGGGTTTTACCATTAGCGCAGTTGTTAACAGTTCCCAGAGTTGGATTTCCGGCAGCGGTTCTCAGCAGTCTGCTGTTGGCAGCGGGTCCGCTGAAGGTAACGGGGGTGTTGACGTGAATGCGGCGAGCATTGGGGCTAGCCATATTCTGCCATCTGCCGTTCACCTCTCTAACTTCAACCACTGAAACACCGTGGGCGTGTTGGGAGAGGCGTACATCTTCAAGGCTCTCCGGCACTTCCTTGCCCAGAACGTGAGGGTTTGTACCAAACTCGTGGTTGATCGCCAGCATTCCGTGATCGTTGCCATCGCCGATGGGGAAGAGCCACATCCCGTCGTGACCGATTCCTACTTGCTGAGCTTGCTGAGCGGCGGTGGGGCGGGTGTTGGGGTTGCCGTCATAGGTTGGGCCACCGGGCTGGATTGGGGTGCCCCAAGGGATCAGCACCTCGTACTGATAGTCTGCTGAAATGCTGGGGACGGGACCTGTAGCATCGACAGCACGGACAAATGGGAAGTTGATCAAGCTGCTGTTGCGTTGGGCGATCGCCGTTCCAGCATTTTGAGCAACCGCGTTACTAGAAGCCTGAGCTGTAGCAGCAGTCGCGTCTTGAGCAAACAGCTTGTTGCCACCCAGCGCTGCCAAAAAACCAGTGGCCGACAGTGCAGCACCCCGAGCCAGCACATTACGACGAGACACTCTAGTGTGTAGAACGTCTTCAAAAGAACGGTTGCCCGATCTGTTACTACTTCCGTTATCGTGAATCACCTGTGTTCTCCTCTCAGTATTGAACCTATTGTTCGATTTATCCAACTCGATCAGCTAAACGCAGTAATCTCCTGTCGATGGAGAGCTATGCACACTCCATCGACAAGTGCGATCGCCGCTTTGAGAAACCTAATTTCTGAAAAGCCTACTTATGTTCGGGTTAAAACATGACTAGCACCCCCAACTTGAGATCTGGAGTCTTTCTCTTGTGAGATTCATTTCTAATAGCGGACAGCAAGCTAAAACGCTTTGCAGTCAGCTATTACGCCTATTGGTCGGCGATCGCAGTCACACAGCCAGAACTAATCCAGGTCACTCAAATAATCCTGGGCGGCTGACCCAGTGAGCCTGCCAGAGTCAAAGGCTTGATCAATCCAAAAGCGTTCTTCAACACTCGCATTTGTAAATCCAGCAGGACTCACTGGAGCTATTGCCACAGTTTCTTCTGACTCATGTCGCTGAAGCAGCGCATAGGAGGCATTGTAATATCGGCTCCAGGCACTAACCTGGGGATTTGCCTGCCACTGAGTGCGGGAAACGGTTACGGTCAGAACGGGAATCATCTCACCGTGACGATCGCCCACCACATCTACCTGGAGAGTTGAAAGATTAGCGTTTTGGCTAAACTGACGGTCAATTGCCTCGCCAAGTAGTGACTCCGCTTGGGCGATCAGAGCGTTATGTATGACCTGTCCATTTACGGGCATATCAATTACAATCCGCTCATCCTCCGCCCTTGCAGGCTGATAGCTGCCACTCAAAATGAGAACGCATATCGCTGCGATCGCCGCCAAAAGGGGGTGAGTAAAAGTCCTTTGAGACACAAAACTAAAAACCCATCTAAAGTACTTTGACTGAGTAAGAGGTCTGAAATATTACTTAGCAGACCGTTCGGCTTACAACCGTACTGATGTTCCCACTAATTTTTTATGAAAAGGTCAAGCGAGGGTTAAGCCGCGTTAAATTGAACTTTAAAGAAGCGGTCAAAACTATAAAGATATTGTGAGGCGATATCAGGAAGCACACTTCAAAAGGAGTGTGCTTCCCACAATTTCATCCCTATGTAAAGCGATGCCCTATCTTTTTTACCAAACTTAGCTTTTAGATCTTCTAGGGTAGCGGCTGAGGGTTGGGCTTTTCCTTTTTGAGGACGATTTTGAGCAGGAGCAGGCTTATCGGCACGCATGGATAGACTGACTCGCTTGAGCTGTTCATTCACTTCCAGAACTCGTACCGTCACCACTTGCCCAACCTTAACCACTTGTTTGGGATCGCTGACAAATCGATCTGCTAGCTGTGACACATGAATTAGACCGTCCTGATGAACCCCAATATCCACAAAAGCTCCGAAGTTCGCTACGTTGGTGACTACACCCTCTAGCTCCATTCCCACCTTTAGATCGGAGATTTCTTTTACCCCTTCCTTGAAGGTGGCATATTTGAACTCAGCACGAGGATCGCGGCCCGGTTTCTCCAATTCTGCCAGGATGTCGCGTAAAGTTGGTTCACCGATCGCCTCTGTCACATATTTTTTGAGATCAGTTTGTTTTAATTGGGCTGCAATTTCAGTAATGTTGTGCAGCGGCAGGTTCAAATCAGATGCAATTCGTTCAACTACGCTATAGCTTTCCGGGTGAACAGCGGTGTTATCCAACGGATTTTTTCCCTCTCGAATGCGTAGGAATCCGGCTGCCTGCTCAAACGCTTTTGGACCTAACTTGGGAACTTTCAGCAACTGGCGGCGACTTTGAAATGCACCATTCTGATTGCGATAGGTGACAATGTTGTTGGCAATGGATGCAGAAATACCCGATACAAAAGTGAGTAGTTCCTTTGAAGCCGTGTTGAGATCTACGCCAACATAGTTTACGCAGCTTTCGACAGTTTCATTCAGTTTCTTTTTCAACAGTTTTTGGTCAACATCGTGCTGATATTGCCCCACACCAATTGATTTGGGATCAATCTTTACCAGTTCTGCCAATGGGTCTTGGAGGCGGCGACCAATGCTGACCGAGCCTCGCACAGTGATATCTTGATCAGGAAATTCGGCGATCGCCACTTCACTAGCCGAGTACACCGATGCACCCGCTTCATTCACGATTACTGAAACTGGCTTGCGTTCCAGCGTTTTCAGCACCTCTTTAACAAACTCATCGGTTTCTCGCCCTGCCGTGCCATTGCCGATCGCCACCAGTTCAATTTGATAGGTCTGGATCAGGTCTGTGAGCGTCCGGGCGGCTTGTTTGCGCTGCTCAGCCGACTGGTGAGGAAAAATCGTTTGATATTTGAGGAATTGACCCGTTTGATCCAGCGCTACCACTTTGCAGCCCGTGCGAAATCCTGGATCGATTGCCAGGGTTGGCTTCATTCCAGCAGGAGCAGCTAACAACAGTTCTCGCAGGTTTGCCTCAAAAGTTTTAATTGACTCCACATCAGCAGCTTGTTTCTTGGCAGTGCGAACCTCGGTAATAAGTGAGTTCTTCATCAGGCGATCGAAAGCATCCTGCACCATTGTTCGGTAAAACTCACGCACAGGCTTCACTTTTGTATGAATTTCCTCAGATTCCAGATAGGACAGCACGGCATCGTGGTCAAATTCTAACGCCACCTCTAGAATGCCTTCCGTCTCACCTCGATAGAGAGCTAGCAGGTTATGGGGCGCAACCGTTTTGACCTTTGTTTGATAGTTGCGATACATCTCAAATTTGGTTGACCCTTCGGCGTGATCTGGCTTGATTCGAGAAGTTAATATGCCAGACTCCATCAAATATTCACGCAGAAAGGTGCGATGTTTAGCGGTATCTGCCACTTCCTCTGCCAGAATGTCTGAGGCACCGCTTAGAGCCGCTTCAACGGTTAGTACTCCTTTCTCTGCTGAGATATATTTAGTGGCTTCCTCTTCTAGCGATCGCCCTTCTGCCTTAGAGTGATTTAGCGACTTAATCCAGATTGCTAACGGTTCTAGCCCTTTTTCACGGGCGATCGCTGCTCTAGTGCGACGTTTGGGGCGATAGGGTAGATATAAGTCTTCCAACTCATTTTTTTGCAGACACGCCTCTATTTTGGCGCGTAGTGCGTCGGTGAGTTTATCCTGCTGGGCGATCGCTCCAGGATGCTCTGCTTGCGTTCCTCTAGCTCTGTCAAATAGGTGTAGCGGTCGAACAGATTACGGAGTTGAGTTTCATCCATCTCACCCGTGCGCTCTTTGCGATAGCGAGCAATAAACGGCACGGTTGCCCCCTCTGCAAAAAGCTCCAGCGCATTTTGAATCTGAAATGGCTTGAGCGAAAGTTCATCTGCTAGCAGTTGCGGAATGTTCAGCATTGAGTCTATCTAAAAGGTCTGATCTAGGATAGACCCTATGATAGCGACGGGGAATAGGAGCAGGCATTCAACCTGCTTGCAAAGTCCAAGAATGCCCACAGAAAAACTTTCGCAAGACGATCTGATTGTGAGAGACGCATATCGAAAAGGTCGCCCTCTCACAACCTATTCAGAATTGCCACAGATTACTCTTCCGATTCCCAATCTTCTGTTTCTTCCTTGTCTAGAGCATACAGCGGAGCATCTATAATCTCTTCCAACTCTTCCGTTGGCTTGTAGTTGTAGGGTTCATCTGTTTCGTAAGACTTGAACCGCCCCGTGCTTTCTAGCCATTCAAACATGGACTCATTTTCTCTCGGAGGAATGACAAGCGGCTTTTGGCTCAAAAGTTCTTGACGGAGAGCAGGATTACGTGGCGTAGACATCTTTGCTCACCTAATTGACTGTTTACTAGCTATCATCCTAGCACAGAAACTGCTCTGCAAACCGCTGATTGTGGAAGGGCTTTGGTCAGCGCGATTCGATCTAAATTTCTTGTTCAGATTCGCTTCACAAAAAATTGGTGTCACTTGAATAGAGGGATTATCCAAGCAGCAATAATGCTAACTAAGATAGCTATTTCCAACATCAAAAGAGAGTGCGAGGTTCGGAACCAGTTTGACCAAGAACCCTGGCGGAAGCTCGACCACCATTGAGAGATATGGATAGACCAAAGCTTAGGACTGTCTTTATCACGAAATTGCCAGTTGAGCATAGACATTAGTAATGGAACTCCACCTACCTTAGCATTCATTAGCAGGTGGAGGGCGATCGCTACTACCATAACTATCCATGCAATTAAGTGAGCATGGTACCAGGCGTGATTTAACTCACCTCTAGGTAACCACTTCTCATCCATCATCTTGCCGCTGAATAGCGCAAACGTTAGTGTAATCAGGGCAAATGTATTCGTAAGGCGATTTAACGTGTACCACCAAATAGGTTTACCAGGCTGAACTAATTGTGTAAACGAGTCGGGCTGAATCAGTCGCCTCTGCCCCCGATGGAAGGCGTAGAACACAAATGCTGGAAATATCAGCAGAGTATACAGTCCAAAGGTTCCATGTATCCCTTCAATGTTTTTGTAGGAAGGCAACGGAATTCTTCCCCAGCGTCCATCATAGGTATCGTAAGTCCAAAAAGCCGTCAGAATCGCAACAATTAAAAACAGCCCAGTGAGTCCGTGCAAAATGCGAAGCAGAAGGGGTTGATAGGGCTGTGTCGATTTCATCGGAGAAAAATTTAACTAAATTGTGAAAGCAAAATGAATCAAGAGTGAAGTAGCGCTAACCCATAGATCTCATTCTAAGGATTAATTGCAGGTTGCTCAACCTCTCCCTTCCTGCTGAGTATGGAAGCCAACCCGTTTTTATAGGCTGATTAGGGTCAAAGTTAGAGGTTGTGAAGGAAGAAAAATGAGTTGGCGCGATCGCCTCAACCAGTCCAGCGGCAGAACCCGTTTTGCCGTTTGTCGTATCCTGCTCCACTTAATATGCAAGGAGGTCACACCGCTTTTGGGAATTCTTAACCAGGTAGGACGGTAAGCGAGCAGTTCAAGTTCACTTCTCTCCAGCCCAGTTAGGAGATGAGCTGATTTCAGAACAAGTGTTGCTAAATTTCCCAAAACTTGTTCCTCTCTAAGTTTCACGGCGTGTTAATCGCTATCTAATATGAATTCAAGTATGAGTAGTGTTCCAATGCTAATAACTAAAATCCGTCAACTTCTTATCTTTTCAATGGTTCTGGCGTTAGGGCTGACTGCTGTTTCCTGCACTATTTCTTACACCAAAGATCCTGACTCTAATTCTTCAGCTAAAGATCCTTACGCTACGCTTCAGAGTGAACCAGTTAACTCACCCGTTGCTTAGGGTTCAAGAATTTTGACCAGAATCCGCAAGAGATCGTCCAAATCAGCAGGAACGCGATAAAGATCGAGGTCTTGAGTTACTTGACGAGACTGGCGATCGAACTGACCAAATTGCCAAATATTTCCGGTTGAAATTGCCCCCGATAGGATAGGCTGCTCTGAATCTATCCATTGATCGAGGGCAATTAATTCAATTGCCAACTGCACAAAACCTCGCTCTAGGTCTTCATTTTTGGCTTCAATCACCAGAAATATTTGGTGATTTTGCAGCAGGTAATCGAGAGAACCCTTGAGTTGATTACTTACGGCAACGGGATATTCAACATTAAGGGTTGCTTGAGTGTAGTGCAGCACATCCGTCAGCACGGGAGCAATCAGG
Organism: Leptolyngbyaceae cyanobacterium RM1_406_9; assembly: GCA_012033355.1. Lineage (GTDB taxonomy): Bacteria > Cyanobacteriota > Cyanobacteriia > Elainellales > Elainellaceae > JAAUTN01. Next base: position 60,095 of record JAAUQZ010000001.1, read on the forward strand.
AATTCCCGTCGTGCCATTTCACTGGTAAGACTGAGGCGGGGCAAGCTTTCTTCTATTCGGGCTTTGAGATCAGTCAGGCGGTCAAGAGTACCAGGATATTGAGGTAAGTTTAAGGATTGACGCTGGAGAGAAACGTTGAAATATGCCAGGATATCCTGCGGGGCAAAGTTGAGTTTAAAGTAGTCAGCAAAGGTGTAGGATTGGTCGGGCTGAATGACGGCTGCTCTAGGCATAAAACTCATCCTCGCTAGTCGAGTAGCTTCTCAGTTTTACTGCAATTGTTCAAGTAGGCGATCGCCACCCGCAGAGCATTGGCAATCACCGTTAAGCCAGGACTGACACTGGCGTGAGAGGGAAAGAAACTGCTATCTACCACATAGAGGTTGTGGACATCGTGAGTACGACAGTCCAGATTCAGTACAGAAGTTTCCGGGTCTTCTCCAAACCGACAGGTGCCGCACTGGTGAGCAACAACCTGTATCGGCATATCGCTACGGGGATGAGTTGTACGATTAAACACATTCGGCTGGGCTTGCTCAACACTTTTTAGCACATCAAGCCAGCGGTAGACGAGGCGATCGTGCGCTTCTACATTGTTAGGGGTGTAATCCACACGCAGCTTGTTTCCCAGATGGTAAACGCGGTTGTTGGAGTGAGGTAAATCTTCTGTCTTGAGCCACCAGCCAACCGAGTGAGTGGCGAGCTGGCGCAAACCAAAGTTAGGCATCAGTTTGGACAGTGCCGAGAAAATGGGTGGCGCTTCTGCAAAAATCACATCTTGATAGATGCCGCCGGAGTTTTGCACATGACCCAGCGGATAGGGAAAATCTTTGTCTCCCCAATAAAAATCATTTAAACCAAGCGTCCGAGGAAATGAGCCAGAGTTAGCAGGAGAGGTTAGCTGCACCACAACCGATAACAGTTGTTTCATTAAATTGCGTCCCACCTGGTCAGAGCGATTCGCAATTCCTTTTGGATGTTTTTCGTTGGCAGATCGCAACAGTAGCGCAGCCGAATTTACAGCGCCGCAGGCAAGCACCACGATATCCCCTAAAAACAGGTAGGACTGCTCTCCAATTTTTGCTTCGACTGCTTTGACCTCCGAGCCAGATGAGTTGGTATGTAGGAGAATAACCTGAGCAGAAGTCTTTAGCGTCACGTTCTCACTTTCTAACGCTGGAGTCACTCCAGTATCTTCAGCATCTGTTCTACCCTGATCGCCCAGCCCCAGAGGTAGATGAGTGGGATGCAAACCTTGCTTAGAAAGAGTTTCACTAATGCTTTGCAGCATTGGCTCATGGGCAACTTCTGCAGAAGGATAGGCTTCGCTGTGCGGCGGTTCGGTCGGGTCGCCCTCAACTTTACCGTGTACCTGATACAGCTTTTCGGCTTCTGTATAGTAAGGCTCGAAGTCCTGATATTTCAGCGGCCAGGCTGGAGATAGCCCGCCCTGGTGCTGCACCTGCTCAAAGTCACGTTCGCGCATTCGCTGCAAAACGCCACTCCAAATCTTAGTGTTGCCGCCTACCGCGTAGTGAGTTTGCGGATAAAACGGCTCTCCCTCATTGTCGTACCAGGGTTCAGGGGCGTGATATTGCTCTTTTTTGAAGACTTCTGTTTCAACTAACTCGGAGCTTTCCCGGTAAATTAATTCCCCTCGTTCCAGCACCAAAATTTTTTTGCCAGTCGGGGCGAGTTTGCGGGCTAAAGTACCGCCACCCGCACCCGTGCCGATGATAATCACGTCATAGTATTGGTCGTCAATGATCATAGGAGTCTCCTACTGCCAAACATAAATCAGCGTGTACAGCACAATCCAAATGACATCGACAAAGTGCCAGAATAATGATGTTGCTTCGACTCCAAAGTAGCCATTGTCGTAATTGTTGGGAATGAGCGATCGCCCCAGCATCAACCCTTGCAACAGAATTCCTGTGAGGACGTGCAGCCCGTGAAACCCGGTTAGCAGGTAGAACATTCCGCCAAACAAACCGTCCTGAAACTTGAACGGTAAACCGCTCCATTCCACCGTCTGACCAAACAGAAAATATCCTCCCATTGCCATCGTCGCTAACAGAAAGATCCGAAAGCCCCATAGCTTCTTGTCGTGCAAATACCGCTCAGCCACATAGATGACAAAGCTGCTAGAAATTAGCACGATGGTATTAATCAGCGGCTCTTTCGTCTCCAGCCCCGTCACGCCCTCAGGATACCAGTCAGCCGTCGTCGTTTTGAAAATCGTGTAACCGACGAAGAAGCTAAGGAAAATTACACTTTCCGACAGCAGAAACACAATAAAGCCAAACTTACTGTTTCCGGCTTCGTCATGCTCTTGGTGCTGCCGAACGGTCGCTTCTGTGTCTTGGGAAATGGCTCTTTCTACCGTCATGATGCTTCTTGCGGGGTAAGAGATTCAGAGAATTCGGTCAAGTCAGGATTAGGAACATTTGACACTAGCGGTTCACTTCTACCATAACCATAGGGACCGGAAACCACCAGCGGCAACTCTTCATAGTTTTCAACAGATGGCGGGGAAGAAGTGAGCCACTCCAAACCATAGGCTCGCCAGGGGTTGTTGCCCACTTTCTCACCGCGAACCCAGGCACTCACCATATTGAGAATAAAAGGCAGCGTAGACAGCCCCAGCAGAAAGCCGCCAATGCTAGCAACCACATTCCAAAAGGCAAACTCTGGGTCATAGGAAGCAACCCGACGCGGCATTCCCATCAACCCCAACGGGTGCATTGGCAAAAAGATTAAAGCCGTGCCCACATACGTTAGAACGAAGTGTAGTTTACCCAATCCTTCGTAATACATCCGTCCTGTCATCTTGGGGAACCAGTGATAGATTCCGGCATAGATGCCCATGACGATCGCCCCGTACAGCACGTAGTGAAAGTGACCCACCACAAAGTAGGTATTGTGAACATGAAGATCGATCGGCACTGATCCCAAGAAAATGCCTGTGATCCCTGCAAACACCCAATTGCTAATGCCCCCCAGCGCAAACAGCATCGGGGTTGTAAACCGCATTTTGCCGCCCCAAATGGTTGCCACCCAGCCGAATACTTTAATCCCAGAGGGAACGGCAACCAGCATCGTCGTCACCATAAAAAACATCCGCATCCAGGGAGGAGTCGCACTGGCAAACATATGATGCACCCACACCGCACTGCTAATTACAGTGATGATGACCGACGAGACAGCAATCACGCGGTAGCCAAACAGCGGCTTACGGGCATGGACAGGCAGCACCTCTGAGAAGATACCAAAGACGGGCAGCACCATCACATACACCGCAGGATGGGAATAGAACCAGAAGAAATGCTGGTACACAATCGGGTTTCCACCCCGTTCAGGCGTGAAAAAACTGGTGCCAGCCGTCAGGTCAAGCAGCAGCATGATTGCGCCGCCCGTGAGTGATGGCAAGCCATAAAGCTGAATTAACTGGGCTGCTAGCACTGACCAAACAAAGGCAGGCGTTCTAAACCAGGTCATTCCCGGTGCCCGCATTTTGAAGATGGTCGTGACAAAATTTACCGCTCCCATAATTGAAGACACGCCTGAAATGGCAACTGACAGAATCCAGAGAACCTGTCCGTTAATCAAATTATTAGTTGGGTTTTGCAAACTAACAGGCGGATAAGCCCACCAGCCCGACTGGGACGGACCTCCTGGGATCAGAAAGCTCGACATCATCAGGATTCCTGCGATGGGAATCATCCAAAACGAGACGGCATTGAGTCGGGGGAATGCCATGTCTCGTGCCCCAATCATCAGCGGCACTAGGTAGTTTCCTAGCCCCACCAGAACAGGAAACGTCCAGAAAAACAGCATGACCGAGCCATGCATGGTGAAGAGGGCGTTGTAAACGGTGCGATCGACCAGATCCGCTTCGGGGGTGATTAGTTCGCCCCGCATAATCATGGCAAACAGTCCGCCAACTAAAAAGAAGATGAAGGACGTGACTATGTATTGAATGCCAATGACTTTGTGATCGGTGCTGAAGGTGAAAAACCGCTTCCAGTTGTCAGGCGCACCGGGGTAGGGCTGTCCGCGTACAATTTCGATCGGCTCTAGGGAGATGTTTGTCATGGTTGGATTGGCTTAACTACGCGGGGGGACTCTTAGGCTCATGCTTTGGCGCATAGTTCACAACGGGTGGCGGGGCGGGTGGAATGGTTGCCCAGCCCCGAACAGCAACTTTATCTTTCGTGTTACCCGATCCCGGTTCAGAACTCTGGCTGTACTCGTAGGCAGCCTGGTTGAAGGCAGAGTTGGGCGTTTGAGCCGCTGCATCGGCTAACCACTGTTGATAATCATTGGGTGACTGCACGACGACATCAGTTTGATTGGCGGCAAAGTAAGTGCCGCTGTACATAGAGTCACGTAGGCGATAGGTTCCTGTTTTTACAGGAGTGAGTTCAAGATTAATGTCTTCGTTGGGAACTACATATTGACTGACGCGAAATGCCGGAATGTAAAACCCGTGCAGCACATCTTGCGATCGCAAGGTAAACCGAACGCGGCGATCGACGGGTAAGTGCAGTTCGGTACTGGTAATATCCTTTTCTGGATAGTGAAACACCCATGCCCACTGCCGGGCCGTCACGTCAATTTGCTCTATAGGTTCAGTCTCTACAGCATTTTGAATATCTTGCTGGGGCGTACTGTCAAAGGGTTCAGCATAGGCAGGCTCAATCATCTGAGGTACGTGTAAATGCACCAGTTCCATTGGGCCACGAATCGACATTTTTTCGTAAGTGCGATAGCTGACGAAGGAGAGTGTTAACACCAGTACTAGAGGCGTTGCGGTCCAGATTACTTCCAGCCAGGTATTTCCTTCAATGGGTGGAGCGTCACTTCTGTCATATTTACTGGCTCTGTGAAAGATCAGTGAGTAAATGAAAGGGCCAATTACCCCCAAATAGATGAACGTACCTAATCCGGTGAAGAGACTGAACAGGTCGTCTGTCAATTTTGATTCTGCGGATGCTTCTGGCGGAAACCAGGAGTAGGATTGTTTTGCCATCCAAAAGCTCGCCAGCGTTACCAGGATGGCGTAGATCGTCATTACTAAAATTGCGCGGAGTTTCATCATGAGAGCGATCGCACCATACTAGAGTTGATTGGGATTCTCGCCCAAGTGCAGCAGTTGGTCTGCCGTCACGTGGACACCAAACTCAGCGCCCAGGTGTGCGCCCAACGTTCCTTGAGCAAACATCAGGGCAAAAACGAACAGACCCGTAGCCAGGTAGCTCCACTGCACCTGTCTGGCCATGTCCTTCCGCCAGCTATAGCGCTGGAAGCCCCGCCAAACCGTCATTGCCACGATCAATGTGAGAATGATGATGCCGCCTACGCCATGCATAATCATTGTTTCTAGGGCATGAAGTCTCCAGGCACTGGTAACATCTGCCAGAGGCACAGCCAAAGAAACTTCAAACAGTCCAGCCGTGACCGTAAAGAAGGTGATGATTGCGGATGCCAGCAGATTGTACCAACCGACATCAAACAGCGACGAGCGGGTAACAGGAACTGCCAGAAACTTGAAGAGGGTTTTGTCTAGCGGGAAGAGGGCAGCGACGATATCGAAGGCGATCGCCACAATAAACAGTCCCAGTGTCAAATGCACCAGTTGAGGATGAATGGGAATAGGATAGGGCAACCCGTTTGCGCCCAGGCTTCCCCATTGCTCTAGCAGCTCTGGATTCATGACAGCCCTCCTCTAATCGCATCTACGACAGGAATTGAGTGCAAACCATAGACCCAAACCAATAAGCTACCTAGATATGACTGCACAAAAACCAATCCAACTAGCAGTACGCTGGCTGCTAGATAAGGAATCGGCAACTGTGGTCTTTCTTGCAGTCGAATCACATAGCGCCACCCCGTGACCACTGCCAAAATCGCCGAGAGTGACCAGCCCAGCACCGTATGGGCATTTAAGGTTGAAACAGATGCCGCATAAGGCTCTGCTAGACCCGCCTCAATTTGCCCAAAAATAACTGCAATAAAGATTGAGAGGGTCGCAAACGCTAGATTCCACCAGCTCACTTCATATAGTCTGGAGTTTTTTGTGAAATATCCGATGACATCGCACAATACCGCAAAAGAACCATCGCGATCACGAAATGCACCACGATGGGGTGAATGGTGTCAGGATAGGGAAGGTTATGCTCGTTTAGTGGCGGAAGATAATTAGACACAGATTTCTGGAAAATGCAGAGGGCAATAAAATGGGAGCATTACTAACAAATGTATTGGTGATTTAACAATTTCACAAGGGTTCTATGAAGATTTAAATGAATATTTAATGGACGTTAATGGACATGGGACTGTAACCCTAAAGGATTAAAAGTTTCTGTTCGGAGGTTATCTTTAGACTTTGTGTATAAAATCGGTCAAAAGAGGGAGAAGCATAAAGACAAGCTGTCTTAAACCCTCGTTCGGCAGAATCTAACTGAAGTGTTCAACTGAACTTTTGCCGAAGGAAGGGGTCAGAAGTTACTCTAGGTGCTTTTAGTAGACGGTGCAGGCGGGTGGTTATGGGCGATCGTAAGGAATTGACCTCAACTAGATTTTTGGGTCTTAATTAAATGCGATCGCCGCAGAACAGTTGGAGAGTGTCAAGTTTTTTGTGTAAGACATTGACTAGAGGTGAGGAAAGCGACTCCTCCGGGTATCTCGAAGAGTACGGGGAACTCAATGGCAAAACGATCATACCTGGGCAGAATCGCAGCAAGATTCGGGAGTAGGGGCACTGGCATATAACCTGTTTACAGAGGAGGTCTGTCAGCAACTTCAGGCGTTTCAGTTTGATGAGATCAAGATCTTGGGCATTCGCCACAATGATTTTGCGGGGGAGAATTTTGCTAGTAAGCAATGGCGTAATCAGGCTGTGAGTTTGCAGGTAAGCACATTTGAACTGCCAGAATCTCACTCTGAGTACTACCGCTACAACGGCACTCCGATCGTGCAGATTGATGACAAGAACTTGGGCACCTTCTCGCCCGATACCCCCAAGTTGCCGATTGGCAGTTCCTTTGAAGCCAAGCTACGTTCTGAAGGTTCCAGCGTGGTGCTGAAGGTGAACCCTGATACGATTCAACTGCCTGAGCCAGTCCTCCCCAGTGCCGAATCGGCTCAAAGTTCTGAACTGGATAGAGAGCAATATTGCTTTACAGCGAATGCGTATTCTTAATTAAAGAAAGCACCGATCGCTCTGGCTTGTGTTTTCAAGTAAGCATCCGTGATGGTGGTAAGCTGCTTGAGATAAGCTGAAGTAGCGTTATCAATTGCCCCAAACTTCTGGTCTAATTCAGGTTGAAGACGCAGGTAGTGTTGTGTTCTTTCCGTGCCTGCTTTGGTGACGATTTCTCGTGAAATGTATTCGTAGATATCATTGGGCGCGTCCATTACAACATCCACAATTCGCGGTGCCCATTCAATTAAGCCCCAACTGCGTACTTCTTTCCAGGGTAAGCTTTGCAGCAGCGCACCTGTTCCTAATGAAAGGACACTAACTTCATTGACTATTTGATCCAACGAGAGCGGAGTAGTTTCTTTAGCCAGTTGCTTGGCGCGCAAAAGTTGGATTGCCTCGGCTACTGCCCAAGCGGTTGGGTTATTGGCACCGACTCCTCCATCCACCATTGAATGAGTGATGATAGTCTGATCGTGCCTGACCCGTAAAGGATGGGCGGGGAAGTAGGTGGGCGCAGAAGCAGAGCAAACACACTCCTCCCACAGTGGAACAGATGCATACCATTCACGAGGATGCCAACTTTTAAATAGAACAGGAAGACGCTGGACTGTATCATAACTTGTAATCATTAACTTTCTGTTGGAGGGCATTCCTTGAGAAGTTATGTCTGCAACAGTTTTGTCTAACCCAATTTCTTCCTGAAGGACTCGTATTAAGCCGTCATTTGAAAACTTAGGAGCAGACAGCCCATACTTGAACACTAGACTAATTCGTTGTGGATTGAGCCAACTTCGATAAGGGAAAATGATTTGTCCTTTGTTCAGGTATAGCTGATATAGCTCACTGGGCGACATTCCGATCGCAACGCCTGCTGCCAAAATTGCGCCTGTTGAGATGCCAGCAATCAGGTCAAAGTAATTGGCGATCGGTTGGTCTAACCATTGCTGAATAAATTCCAGCATTCGGGCAGCAATAATGCCCCGAATACCGCCTCCGTCGATGCTCAAAATCCGCAGGGTCAAGACAGTTCTCCTATTTGCTGCTCATGATGCTTCAACATATGCTTCAACGTAGTTTTCCTTCTAAATGTTTTCCTTCTAATTGCTATTACGTTGCCTTTATACAAGCAAATGCCTTCTCACCCTTCCTCCTAATGTCAGATGATTCGATGCACGTTGCCAAGTTTTACAAATGACTTTTAAGACAGCAGTTCTGAGGGGGTCTGTCTTGAGGAGTAGCTAGATTTCAGGCTGATTTCATTTTTTAGTGAAAAGATTTTAGACAGATTCTTCCTTCTTAGGGGCTTTGGCAGGGCAAGCAAGATTGATGCGAGTTAGAGAAAGTAACTTCTTTAGATGGCAAGATTGGCTGAAGCTCACATTGGGTTCGCTTAGCATTGTCTTAGCTCCTGTGATGACTGCTCCAGGCTGGAGTGCTGAACGCATTCAGGTATCTTACGGAATTATTCAGCGATCGCTCTCTGGCACTCAACTCACGCAAATCAAAACGTCCGTTCCAGCGTTAAGTGAACCCGATTGAGTCGAAGTGTTGTTTTTGGATGAAGCGATCGCTTGAAAGTGAGACAACTCACCGAACAGGTCAATGGATAGGAAAAAGGGGGCGCGATGACAAATCCCAACTCAGAACAGAATCCAGAACCTTTAAATCATCGTCTGCGGCTCTTGTTGACGAATCGAATCACGCTGACTGTCGCAGCACTGTTGTTGTCTGGATTGGCGGGAGGTGCTTGGTGGGCATGGGTTTGGATTCATCAACAGTTAGCCCCATTAGTGGAAGATAACCTGCAACAGTTGCTTGGCCGAACTGTTGAATTAGGAGAGGTAGAAGGCGTTTCATTTAACAGTTTACAGTTTGGTGAGTCGGCAATTCCCGCAACTCCAACTGACCCCGATCGCGTTACCGTTGAAGCCGTTAATGTACGATTCTCCCCCTGGCAACTGTTACTCAACCGAACATTACAGCTCAACATCACGCTGGTAGAGCCTGATGCCTATGTGGAGCAATCTGCCGATGGGCAGTGGATTTCAACCAGACTTCAGGATCAAGAAGGCTCAGGTTTAATCCAAACTGATCTGGAGTCAATCCGATTTCAAGATGCCAACGTGGTGCTAGCGCCAATTCCCAGACCGGGACTGCCCGAAGGGGTGGTGAGACTGCAACAGGTCGATGGAGCGGTGCAATTTTTGGAGCAAGATAATCAGCGAATTGGGTTTGAGTTAGACGGTGAGTTTGCTAGAGGCGGCAATCTCGACATTATGGGGGAAACTCGCCCTGGTGCCCAGGAAATAAATTTGATGGTGCAGGCGCAGAATGTACCTGTTGCAAACATGAGTCGGCTCGTAAATCTGCCCATTACCCTTCAAGCGGGCTTAGTGAGTGGCAACCTGAATGTAGAATTGCGTCCTGAGCAGCAGCCTAGTATTACCGGAACTGCCAGCCTTGAAAATGTAACGGCTCAAATTGAGAATATTCCCCAGCGGTTTACCAGTGCAGATGGACGGTTGCGATTTCGAGGAGAAGCGATCGCCCTGGAAAATGTCAATACTCGCTACGGTCAAGTGCCAGCCACCATTGATGGTGTAGTGAACCTCGAAACGGGGTATAACCTTTCAGGGCGGGTCAGATCGGTTAGCGTTGATAACTTGTTAGAAACTTTGAGGGTTGATTCTCCTGTGCCGCTCAGCGGTACGGTACGGGCTGAACTGCAAGTCGAAGGGCCGCTGAGAGAACCAATTCTCAGTGGCACAGTCAGCACGATCAACACGGCTCAAATTGATCAGGTTGACTTTCGCTCAATCACCAGTCGCTTTCGGGCAAATTTCACAGGAGAAACGCCTGAAATCTCTTTTCCAGAAATTCGGGCAGTTCCCCAGGCGGGCGGACGTGTGGTTGGGAATGGGCAAATTCAGTTTGGGGAGCAAAATGTTACTTCGTTCACGTTTCGCGCCAACGAAGTGCCGGGAGATGTGATTGCGCGACTGTATGAGGTGTCACCGGGTATCCGCATTGGTGATGTATCGGCGATCGCCCGTCTTTCTGGCTCTTCTAGCAATCTGCAAACCGTCGTGCAGTTTAACGCTCCTGAAGCGACCTATCCTGGTAAGGGAGAAGTGGTGATTACCAACGAGGGGACTATCCTGCTGCGAGATGCGGTGTTCAACGTGGCAGGCGGCACAGTAGAGGCACGAGGGCGATATGCCCAGGGTGAGTTTCAGGCGGTCGTAGATGCGGCTCAGGTGCGGCTCAACCAGTTTGCAGAGGGTTTACGGGGGCGGCTCAGCGGTTCTCTCAACCTGTCGGGAAGTTCCTTTAATTTGGCAGACATTCGCGCTCAGGGGCGGCTACGTTTTTCAGAAGGGTTAGCCCTGATCGAACAGCCCTTAACGGCTCAGGTGCGCTGGAATGGGGAACAAGTGCTGGTGCAGCAGGCAACCGCACCGGGACTGAATGCCAGTGGTGCGATCGCCATTCAGCTAGAGGGAACAGGCGCACCCCAAATTGCCGGACTAAATCTAAATGTGCAGGCAGAAGGCTACAATCTGCAAGCTTTTAATTTGCCTAACAACATTGATTTGACAGGGCAGGCGGATTTCATAGGGCGAGTGACGGGTACACCCGAAGCCCCTAACGCAGTGGGTGATTTACGGCTGCGAAACCTTCTGGTGAATGGAGTGGCGTTCGATCCGGTTTTAACGGGAAACGTGAGTTATCGAGCCGGAGAACAAACAATACTCAATGTTTCAGGCACTCAAGACCGGATTGCTCTCACTTTGGGGTCAAACAATCGCCCCACATCCTTCTTGGTGCGACGCAATCAGGCGATCGCCACAGGCAGAACTGAAGCAGAAACGCTGCTCGTCGATCTGCAAAACTTTCCGGTTGCGGTGCTGCAAAACCTGATTCCTGGAGCGGCTTTAAACATTGGTTCAATTGCTGGAGATCTCTCTGGAGCGCTAGCCATTAATTTGGATGAATTGAGTGCAGAAGGAGAAGTGGCGATCGCCAACCCCCAGATTGGCAGAGTCACCGGAGATCTCTTCCGGGGACGCTTCACCTACATGGATGGAGTAGCACAGCTAACCGAAGGTGAGTTTTTGCAAGGAGAAAGCCGCATTGCCCTGAGTGGCGGATTTGACCCTGGAGCAGAGCAGCCGATTGATTTTCGCATTAGTTTTGACCAGGCAAGAATTGAAAACGTTCTGCAAACCCTCAGCTTATTTGAGTTTGAGGACTTCGCAACAGGTTTAGACTTGCCAGACCTGGCATCTGCCGCTGCCGTTCAACCCAGCCCAATTCAACTTTCAGATAATTCGCTTCTAACCCGACTGCGACGGCTTTCTGAAATTGAAGTCCTTCTAGCACAGCAGCAGGATGAACGAGAGGCACAACCGCTTCCCCCCCTTTCTGCCCTCCAGGGACAATTGAGCGGGGCGATCGCCATTACTGGCTCTTTTGAAGCTGGACTCGATATCGGCTTTGATCTGCTGGGTCAAGACTGGGAATGGGGCGAATACACCATCGATCGCGTTATTGCTGAGGGCAGCTTTGCCGATGGAACTTTAACCGCCCTACCGCTACGAATAGACTTTGGCGAGGGCTTAATCGCCTTCACGGGGCAACTCGCTCCTGAACAACTCACCGGGCAGTTGCGAGTTGAGAGCTTACCTGTAGAACTGTTAGACCCGCTGATTCGCCAATCATCCATTGAGGTAGCAGGCAGTCTCAACGCAACCGTCACCCTGTCTGGCAGCTTAGAGAATCCCAGCGCCACTGGGGAACTTAACCTGATCAAGGGTGAGATCAACAATCAACCGATTCAAGTCGCACAACTCTTGTTTGGATATGACAATGCTCGATTAAATTTTGACAGTGATGTATTGCTAGCCAATACAGAGTCACCAGCGGTGATAGAGCCAATAGAGACACTGGCTGAGACAGAGCCGTTAGAGGTGGAGCCGCTAGAGGCAGACCCGCTAGAGGCAGAACTGGCGGATGCAGAGCCGCTAGAGATCAGGGGAAGCATTCCGATCGCACTCCCCTTTGCCTTAGTTCAGCCAGAGAGTGACCAGATTCGCCTGACTGTCAATGTTAAAGATGAAGGATTAGCGTTAATTAATGTCCTTACCGATCAAGTCACCTGGCTTGAAGGAGAGGGACGGCTTAACGTTGCCGTCGCCGGAACTTTAAACCAACCAATTGTTGATGGCACTCTCGCAGTTCAAGATGCAACCCTGATAGCACAGGCACTTCCCGATCCATTGACCGACGTAACAGGACTCGTGCGGTTTAATGGCGATCGCATTTTCGTGGATGGCATTGAGGCTCAGTATAACCAGGGGGCGATCGTCGCTGAAGGAATCCTGCCTATTTTTGATCGTCGGCAGTCTGACTCACTCACTATTGCCAATCCACTCACCGTATCTTTTAACGATCTGGCACTTGACCTTAAAGGATTATATGAGGGGAATGTCAGCGGCGAGATAATTGTTACAGGGGCAGCGCTAGAGCCTGCAATCGGCGGAACGATTTTACTCACCGATGGTGAGATTGCGATCGGTGAGTCTACTGGAACACCCGCTACTGCAACAGGAACCGGAGCAGGAACCGGAGAAACAGGAACCCCAGGCACATCTTTGCAGTTTGCGGATCTCCAACTCATTCTAGGAGAAGATACTCGCGTAACTCGTCAACCCATTCTTAACTTTGAAGTTGCAGGCGATGTCACCCTCAACGGCACTTTGGGCAATCTTCAACCGCAAGGACTCGTTCGGTTAACAGGAGGAGAGGTTGACCTATTCACCACTCAATTTAGACTGGCACGAGGGTATGAGCAAATCGCTCGATTTACGCCTAGTGGCGGTCTTGACCCAATTTTGGATATTCGCTTAGTTGCTACAGTTCCAGAAGCCACAGGGACTTTGCTGCCCAACACAGCCTCACCCTCTGAAATTGCTGATGTTCCTGTCACCAGTTTTGGAACGCTACAGACCGTTCAAATTGAAGCTAGAGTCACTGGCCCCGCTAGTGAGTTATCTGAGAATTTGGAGCTGAGCAGCGACCCCAATCGTAGCGATGCAGAAATTATTGCACTGCTGGGCGGTAGCTTTATCAATACGCTAGGGCAAGCGGATACAACGCTGGGATTGGCAAACCTGGCAGGCTCCGCACTATTTTCTAATCTACAAGGAAATATCAGTGAGATCGGCGAAGCTCTAGGTTTAAGTGAGTTACGCCTGTCTCCCACCATTGTGACCGATCCCGAATCTGAAGCCTCTGTGCTGGGTCTAGCCGTAGAAGCGGTGGTTGATATCACCGATGATTTTTCTGTTTCAATCTCCCAAGTGATTGCGGCGGATGATCCCACTCGCTACAACTTGCTCTATCGCATTAATAATGAGCTTCGGCTGCGCGGCTCAACTAATTTCTCAGGAGAAAGTAGAGTTCTACTTGAATATGAGGCAAGGTTTTGAAGGAATGTTGAAGGGCGATCGCGGCAATGAGAGAGTCAATTACGGGTAGCGATCGCCCGAAAGACTGCGATCGCTTAGTAGGTGAGCCTGTTTGGTTGATTAACTAAACCTGCACTAACGATTTCTAACTCTGTCTATTCTGAGCTTGACTCTCTTGCAAAAGCGCCTGTGTTATGGGACGTGAGGATAGTTCTTGACTTCAACGGTTTTAATAGAAACTGTGCGATCGCCTGGGTGATTGTACTTTGATAGTATAGAATGGTTTAGTGTTTGTTGTACGCTGTATGCCAGAAGTCGCACGGTTCTATGGAATTATAATCAAGGTGTTCTTTGGCGATCATCCTCCACCTCATTTTCACGCGATTTACGGTGAGTACAATGCATTAGTTAGTATTGAGTCGCTTGAAATCATTGAAGGAGACTTGCCTGGTCGGGCACAGAAGTTAGTTCTAGAGTGGGCAATTTTGTATCAGCAGGATTTGCTACAAATGTGGAATATTCAGGAGTTTCGTAAGTTACCCCCTTTAAATTAAGTTTAGGTTCATGAGCAGTATAAAGCCTCCTCGAATTCTTCAAGCCAGAGCGATTAATGACACAACTTTAATCGTTGAATTTACCAATCAAGAAGTAAAAAAATACGATATTCGTCATCTTCTAGAGATTCCAATGTTCTCTCCACTTCGACAACCTGCTTTCTTCAAGAATTTTAAGGTTGAGCCAGGCGGCTATGCAATTGTTTGGAATGAAGCGATTGATATTAGCGAGTATGAGCTTTGGAAGAATGGCATAAAGCTAGAGAGTGGAGATCTTGGCGATCGCATTCACCAGTAGTGCGATCTTTTAAGGTATACATTCAAACCCCAAACCAACTTAAGTAAAGTGAGCATCTTCGCTTAAAACCTGACGAATATTGAACTCTTGCATCACAACCATTGAGGTTAGATCGGTGAAGGAAATTTGAGGCTTATCGAGGTACTTCAACCGCAACGTTTGAGCCTGACTAAAACGCAACTCATCTATCTGGATGAGTTGAGATTGGTTTGTAGAGAATGCAGCCGATAATTGAAGCATTGCCTGTTGTGCTTGGTAGGGGTTGAGGCGCTTGAAGAATAACGTGAAGGTTTCGTCAAGGATAAATGTGGTGGTGTAGAGAGAACATCTTTGATTGATTAAAGTTTGATACAAGTTAGCGACTGCCTTGTGCTTCCGTTCACCTGCATCATTCAGGGTCAACCAACCCCAAGTATCGACAAATACAGAGTTAGCCATAGAGTGTTTCGTCGATTCCTTGGGCAAGGCTACCTTGAGTGGTGCTTCCAACAAAGCTTGCTAATGGATCAAGGGAAGTGTCGGGCAATGCAGGATTTGGTTGAGCTTCAAGAGATTGAATAAATTTCAGAACTGCCTGAAGCTGGCGATCGCTGAGTTGGTCAATTGCTTCTAAAAGTTGTTGACGAGGGTTAGCAGATGACATAGCAGCAAGAGTTGATACTGATGATTAATCGTTTCTTTTGATGTTTCTCCTATTTTATAGCGATCGCTCATCAGTACAGTACAACTAAATAACAGATCCTCGACATCCCGCCCTGGAATCAATTCCGGGCTAAAAGCTAAAGTCAGTTGAAACTGACTCAATCGTTTGCTGGAAGATCTTTTTAACTCGTTTTAACGAGTTTTAGCTTTGAGCCTGAGATTGATCTCAAGGCTTTAGTGCAATGCCTTCTGCCACTGATGCAAAACCCCAAATGCACTTAATTCTGCAAGGCTAACTCCAGAATTATTTCACAGGTTGATTTACTCTGCTCCAGCTTCACGAATCTGTTGCAGCAATGCTTGAGTGATGGGATATGAGGATAGTTCTGTGTGCGATCGCTCTCTACTTCCTTTTACTCTTATAGTTGCTCTCGACCCCGTTCTAAAATGGGTCGCAATGTTTCTACTTGCTGATGCCACTCTTCCTCGGTCTTCGCAGGGGGGAAGATAACAGCTTCAGAGTCAGGGCTACGACGAGCGAAAAAGGCTTCAATCGCATCTACATCATCGCGGTGTCGCAGAATGTAAGCTCTTAACTCTTGATTGGTCATTGCATCGTAATCAGTCATACAAACCTCCAACTGCCATCTTGGAAAATGACGACTTGCAATTCGTCGGTCGCTAGAAGATAAATTTGCCCTGTTCGGTCACTATAGCGAAAGAGTTGAATGTCTTGGTAGAAATTTGACAAGGTTTGGCAAAGTCGAATGCAACTCAAGCTTTGGTCGAGTGTTGGAAGAATCGTCCTATCCTCAAATTTGACATTGTTATTGTTCCACAACAACTGCCTCATATTGACGCTTCACATCTTGATTCTGATTCAACGAATGAAGCGATAGTTCTTGCTTAACCGAGTTTTAGCAATTGAAAGCGATCGCCCCCAACTCCTGACCAATACAATTTTGAAGGAAGCGATTAGCGCCCCACGCAACTCCGAAGGAACCGTCCAAATTAAGCAAACCTGCACTAATGATTTCTAACTCTATCTATTCTGAGCCTGAATCTTTTGCAAAAGCGCCTGTGTGATGGGATGTGAGGATAGTTTTTGCTTAACTAAGTTTCACCAAAACACCTCCTACCCTTCCTGAATCAGTAAGGTCATGTAATGTTTTCCAGGAGTAATGTCAGGTGGAAGTTGAATTGTTACTTTGCCATCTGAGTCAACTGTTGCTTGCACTTCAACGGTTTTGATAGAAACTTTGCGATCGCCATCACTCGTCTCAACTCTGACCTTTGAATGGGTTAGAGGCTGATCAGGATTGCCACGCACAGCTTGACTGAAATCATACTCGTCTAGCATGTCGTCATTTTGAATGTTAGCTTCTGACATAGAGTTAAACGCTGTTATAGACTCACCACTTCAACGTCTAATCGTTGTTTGACAGAATGCTCTTGCTTAAGTAAGGTATCGATTCGATCGAGAGTGGTGGCATGAAAATAGCGTTCGCCGCACTCTAGGCAAACTTCGGCATCCACGTTCTCGACGATGTAAAGTTTGCCTTCAAGCCAGTGTTGCCGCCTAACTTTCTTATGAACGGTTGTTCCTCCACACAATTCACAAATCATTTGTCCTCCATCAGCGCGTAGACTGTGATAATAATCAAGCTGCCCTCGTCACGAAATCGACAAATTACATGAATTAGCCTGCCATCTATTGTAGAGCCTTCGATTTGGTAACGGGTGCCACGAGTATCGTGGGTCATCGTTTTCCTAATTTGACCTCGAAGAATTGCGTGTTCTACATCTTGTCTTTCTAGATAATCATCTACCATTTCGTCTTCTGCATGGGAAGACAAGTAGTAATCTCGATTTCGGATTTTTGTCGAATTTGGTCGATGGTTGCCATTGCAAAAGCGTGAAAAAGCAGTATGTAGAAGAATTTTCAACGCGACCGGAGTAACTTCTGGTATACCCAAACTATCAGCACAATGGGCAACCAGATAGGCAGCAGGAAAACGATAAGTACCCACTGCCAAAGTTTGATGGGCTGTTGTCGGAATTGTATCCTTTGAAGATTTCGGCGCACTGTTCAAGTTGAGGGATGCTCCGTCCCCAAGCATTGCTCCATAATATTGAGCGATCGCACACACAAGGGTTCCGCCTCGCTGTAGCGTCCCATTGACTCGTACAGTCCTGCCAAGTTGTTGAGACTGGTGGCAGTGTTGGGATGGTCTTTGCCTAACTGGGTTTCGTATATCTGGAGCGATCGCACATACAAAGGTTCTGCTTCGCTGTAGCGTCCCATCGAACAGTAGAGTTCTGCCAAGTTGTTGAGACTGGTGGCAGTGTCGGGATGGTCTTTGCCTAACTGGGTTTCTCTAATCTGGAGCGATCGCTCACCATAAGCGATCGCCGTCTCAAAGCGTCCCCGGGAAGAGAGATAGTAGCTGGTTTGATGCAGTACTAGGCCCATGTGAGAGAATCAGTTGGTTTGTGTGTCCAGA
>JAAUQZ010000106.1 GCA_012033355.1 Leptolyngbyaceae cyanobacterium RM1_406_9
CTGGGGATGAGGGCAAACTTGCAAAACTGGGATATACCCTTAACTTCATCCTAATGCGACTTGGAGACAGAGAGGCGTTGAACAATATAGGGGTAGGCTTAGCAAACAAAACCTGCATGAAGCTGAGGTTCAACGGCAAAAACTACCCCTACAGGTGCTAAGGCTGTTTGACCGAATTTAGATATGAATATCTCTGCCAGGAAAACAGATAGCATAGGGGCGGCTTCTCAAACTGGCTCCAAAATAGCGGCCACCCCAAGAATCCACCCCTACAGAAAAGCTGAAAAGTATCCCTAGCCCCTAACCATACAGCTCATTCGATGCAGCCTCCAGGTTAAACAAAACTTGCAGCGTTTGCATTGCCTTCCGTCGTGCCTCAATATCTTGCTGGGCACGAAGCTGCACCATCGGGTCGTGCAAAATTTTGTTGACGATGCCTCGGGTCAAAGCTTCGATAATATCCTGGTGCTTTTCGGCGAACTCTGTACCCAGGCGAGATAGTGCCTTCTCCAATTCCTGCTCTCGAATCGTTTCCACTTTATCGCGTAGGCTGCTGATCGTGGAAACGGTTTCGAGCGATCGCCACCACATCTCAAACGCCTCAACCTCATCCTCTAGCAGCGCTTCCGCTTCCATCGCTATCTGTCTGCGGCTTTCCTGGTTCTGGGCAACCACTGCCTTCAGGTCATCCACGTTAAACGCCTGCACATACGACAAATCGTTTGCATCGGCATCGACGTTACGTGGCACTGAGATGTCAAACAGCATCAATGGCTGCCCTGGTTCTAGAATGATCTCTAGTTTGGCGCGGTCTAGCAACGGCTCAGTCGCAGCCGTGCAGGTAAACACCACATCAGAATCAGCCAGCACCGACTGCATCTCTGCTAGCGTATGCAGCCGCAAATCTGCCTCTTTAAACTGGTTGGCTAACTCCTGAGCGCCATTTAGCGAACGGTTGAGGATGCAAACTTGAGCAGGCGTTCTGGGTAACAGATGTTGCACCAGCAGCCGCGCCATCTTACCCGCACCGACGATCGCCACCCGACACGATGCCAGGTTTTGCGTCTTAAGCTGAGCTAATTCCACCGCTGCGGAACTGATCGAAACAGCGCCCGTACCAATGCTGGTTTCCGTGCGAACCCGCTTGCCTGCCTCAATTGCCTTCTTAAACAGGTGGTTGAGAATTCGTCCAATTCCCTTGTACTGCTGCCCGACTTTGTGAGTGTGCTTCACCTGCGACAAAATTTGCCCTTCGCCCAGCACCAGACTGTCTAGCCCTGCCGCCACCCGCATCAGGTGCATCACCGCATCCTGGTGCAGCAGCGTAAACAGATAGGGGCGCAACTGATAAATGGGTAGTTTGCTGTGTTCCGCTAAGAACTGAGCCACTTCTCGCATTCCATGCTCAGTTTCACTAGTGACCACGTAGATTTCCAGACGGTTGCAAGTGCTGAGAATCGTCGCTTCCTGGATATGGGGGTAGCTACAGAGATGGGCGATCGCCGCTTCCATCTGCGGGGTTGGAATACTTAGCTTCTCTCGCACTTCTACTGGGGCTGTTTTGTGGCTCAGTCCCACAACGGCAATATTCATCGTTCCTCCCAAAGTTTTTGAACGGGTCTGCTGATGAGTAGGTTGCCCTTTTGGTTAAAGGGATTTTTAGATGAGTTGAACCCGGTACTTTAACCGCTAGCTCCTTCAACCCTAACAACTGCGGTTAGCCATCAGCCAGACTAAAGATTAATCAAGTTTTCGTAATATAAACAACTGACTCATAAGAGTCAGCAATCTAGAAGAAGTTTATCAACTCAAGGTAGACGACTAAAGCGCTGAAACCGCTTCTAGCGCACTTTTCTACATGAATTTTTATGAATCGCTCAAGGATACAATTCTTCAGGTTTCACCCTCGTTTCCAGGCTCTGCCTGGAAATGAAAACCTGAGGCTCTGCCTCTCACATTTGTTTGAGGCAGAGCCTCCCGAAGGGGCATTCCCAGGCTGAGCCTGGGAACGAGGCTAATCTAGACGGGCAAGATGCCCATCCCACAGGAGGCTTGAGAAAGCCGCACATCGCTTATCCCCAATAGAGGGAACCAGCTCTGATTTATCTCAACATTTATCTCAACTGCAAAGCCGGGATGTCTTCAGACAGCATATGAATCGTATCGACAAAGCGTACCGTGCGAGATTGGTTAGAAATTACCAAACTTTGCGTCCGGGCACCGCCATGAAAGAAGCGAACGCCTTCCATCAGCGTTCCGGGGGTGATGCCGCAGGCGGCAAACAAAACGGTTTTGCCGGAAGCCAGTTCATCCGCATCGTAGACTTTATCGGGGTCAGTAATGCCCATTGAGGTTAGACGCTCGACGTTGCTCTCTTTGCTTTCACCGATGAGACCTGTTTTAACAATCGCTGGGTCGTAAACCAACTGCCCCTGGAAGTGACCGCCCAAGCAGCGCATTGCCGCAGCCGAAATCACCCCTTCAGGAGCCGCACCGATGCCCATCAGCGCATGAATGTTGGTGCCCATGAAGCCGCAGGAGATCGCAGCCGATACGTCACCGTCACTAATTAGCCGGACTCGTGCGCCCGCTTCCCGAATTTCTTTGATTAGCTCGTTGTGGCGATCGCGCTTCATCACCACCACCACCAGTTCTTCAATCGAGCGATTGAGGCACTCAGAGAGAATCTTCAGGTTCTCGGTAGCTGACTTGTTAATATCCACCTTGCCCTTAGCCGCAGGCGGAGCAGCCAGCTTCTTCATGTAAAAGTCGGGTGCAGCAAACAGGCCACCCTTTTCAGAAATAGCCAGCACTGCCATTGAGCCATTCTGACCGTAGGCAACCAGGTTGGTGCCTTCGCAAGGGTCAACGGCAATGTCAATTTCAATCAGCTCATCGGGGTTACAGAAATCTTTAGCGTCGGGCTGAGTGCAAATTCCTACCTCTTCGCCGATGTAGAGCATGGGCGCGTCATCCCGCTCTCCTTCTCCAATCACAATGCGACCACGCATATAGATTTTATTCATGCGCTCACGCATTGCCTCCACTGCCACCTGGTCAGCAGTGTTCTTTTCGCCTTTACCCATCCACCGGGCAGAGGCGATCGCCGCCTGCTCTACCACCTCAATAATCTCTAAACCGAGTGTATTTTCCACCAGGTATGCCTCCCAACTACTGATTTTGCGTCGTTTTGCGGACTGAGCCTCAGTCTAAAAGTCTATCAGAATGGGGAGATCGCAATAAAGATAATTTCCAAAGGTGGATTTGCCTAGAGACAGATGCTCAAACAGCGCAGGCGCGTCGGAGTCGCTGCATGACGATAGGCAAACGGCAGGGATCGGTGATGTAGTCAAACGCACCTAGATTGAGAGCCTTTTCGGACTCACCAGGTAGAAGAGACAGTAGAATTAGCTTTGAGCATTGGGTTACTTTGTCCTGCGACAGATGCTTGAGTAGCTCAAATCCATCGAGTCCAGGTAGGTTTTTCTCGATTAGGATAATCTGCGATCGCACCTCAGGATTACTTCCCGCCAAAAGCTCGATCGCCATCTCGCTATCCTGAAGCCAATAGCTGTGGTAGCCTCTAGTTTCCAGTGCATACAGCAGCGGTTGGGCAAAAGCGGAATCGGGATGTACCAACACCACATCGGTTTTGAGTGATGCCTCTTGGAGAGGTTGCCAACCCACAGCTAAGACGCGATCGCCCCCGGCTCCCTCTGCCAGTTCTAACGCTGCACTTGCTGACTGATACAGATCTCGCAGCAGCATTCCATCTTCGGGATACTGGGCGACTCCAGCACTAAATGTTCCAGTTGAAGCGGCTTTCCCTTCCACTGTGGTTTCTATTTGCCGCAGGGCTTCCAGGATTTCTGCTAGCCACTCTACGCTGTTGTTGCGGCTCATGCCATACATTCCAATGACAAACTCTGCACCACTCCAGCGAGACACCACATCTTCGGGGCG
Source organism: Leptolyngbyaceae cyanobacterium RM1_406_9 (assembly GCA_012033355.1). GTDB lineage: Bacteria > Cyanobacteriota > Cyanobacteriia > Elainellales > Elainellaceae > JAAUTN01. Next base: position 3,964 of record JAAUQZ010000106.1, read on the forward strand.
CAGCTTGTGTTGCAGCAATTGCGCTACTTGCTGGAGAACGCGATCGCCAAAGCCATGCCCATACTGGTCGTTTGCCTGCTTCAAACGGTCTAGCCGGAGTGCAGACAAACAGAAAGGTTGCTGAGAACGCTGAGCCAATTGCAGTAATTTGTTTAACTCGCGGGTAGATTGCTGTCGATTTGCTGTACCCGTGAGCGAATCTGTTTCAGTGCGGTTTCGCAGCAGTCGAGTCCGTTCGATTCGATTTAGAATTCGGGTGATTAGCTCTGGCGCAATCACAGGCTTGCTCGCGTAATCATCTGCCCCCACCGCAAATACCTGTTGAATCGTGCTGGCATCGGTGCGAGCCGTCAGAAACAGTACAGGCAGCCAGTTCCAGTGGGGGTCGTTGCGTAGCGTTTGGCAAAGTTCGATGCCGTCTAAGTCCGGCATTTCAATATCCAGAACGAGCAGGTCTGGTTTGGTAGCCTCTAGTTCGTCCCAAAAATTTAACGAGTTGTCTAGCGTTGCGACTCGCAATCCCCAGGGTTCTAGCAGAGTCTGGAGGGCATGGAGAATCAGCGGATCGTCATCCACAACCAGAATGCTAGATTCTACTTTTCGATCCTGAGCCAAAACTTCGGTGACGGCTTCTAAAACGCAGGCGGGAGTAGTTGGTTTTTGTAAGAATCGCCTTCCCTTTAGACGAGCTACGGTGACTCGATCGACCGCTTGCCCCCGTCCGGTAAACACGAGAACAGGAAGGTGAGGCGTTTGCTGATTCAATTCTGCTAAAAGGTTTAGTCCCGCTTCAGCTAATTCTGAATCTTGCACTGAGCGATTTGGACCTGCTTCATCGGATTCTGCAAAGGATAGGTCTAGCAGCACTACATCAGGGCGATCGCTCTCCATCATCAGTCTAGCCACTTGAGGAGTAGGAGCGATCGCTGTTCTCAACCCCCATTGCTTAGCTTCCTGCCCTACGCGCTCTGCCAATAGCTGATCATCATCCACAATTAGCAGAAGAGGTTCCTGAGCGGTCGAAGACTTGAATGGCTTATCCGGTAAAGGTTTGGTCTGCTTGTGTAAGGAAGGACAAATCGCTTCCTCTAGGACTTGACGCAAACTGGCGACCTGTTGCTGAAGCTGCTGTTGATGGTCAGGGCTGAGTGCTGTTTCGATCTGCAAAATTTGCTCAATCTGCCGTGCCAATTGAGAGCCTTCTGCCAGTCCGAAGGTGCCCAGAGAACCTGCTAGCTTGTGTGCTTCTTGTCTAGCTCGCCGCCAGAGGCGATCGCCCCCTTCTAAAGCTGAGTCTGGGCTGACTGCTGCCTCCAGTATTTCAATTTGCTGAAGTGTTTTGGTTTTAGCCCGTTCCCAAATCTTGGCAACGAGCGATCGCGTTTGCTGCTCTGGATTCTTAGGAGACTTAGACAAATCTAGAGCAGGGTTCCTCACCACAGACGGAGTTGTGGTATTGCTAGTGTTCAGGCGGTAGCCCAAGCCATAAACGGTCTCAATCACATCAGCGGCTCCGACCGCTTTCAGCTTTTGCCGCAGTCCTTTAATGTGGGCTTTGACCGTATCTTCTCCCGGCAAATCTTCAAATCCCCAAAGTTGATCCAGAATGGCGCTACGGCTATAGACTCGCTGAGTATTTCGCAGAAAAAGCTCCAGAATGGCATACTCCTTGGGAGTCAAATGCACCAGTGCGCCGCTGTAAGTAACTTCACAAGCACTGGGGTCAAGGTGTAGCTCTCCGCACTTTAAGATAGGCGACTTAGCAACTGTTCCTCGTCGCCATAGTGCTCTCATTCGAGCTAGCAGTTCTTGAGGTGAAAACGGTTTAACCAGGTAGTCATCTGCACCTGCATCCAGCCCGATCACTTTATCAGTGCTGGCATCTCTAGCCGTCATTAACAGAATCGGCGCTTGACTACCTTTCGCCCGAAGTTGACGACAAAAGCTGATGCCATCTAGTTTGGGCAGCATCACGTCTAGCAAAATCAGGTCATAGGTTCGTTCTTCTGCTAGCGTCCAGCCTGTCAGCCCGTCGGCAGACCGATCGACTGTGTGATGCTGCTCGACTAAAGCGTGGGTGAGCAGTTCGGCTAGATACTCATCATCCTCAACCAGTAGGATTCTCATTGCTAACAATCAGTAACAGTCAGAGACAGACTCTCAATCTGCAATCCAAGAGTTCCCTAAAAATCAGCAATGCCGACAATCTGAAGCTTCCTGCTGATTTCGGGAACGCTAGACCGAAAGCATCCCAATAGCAAAGTTTTGAACCTTATGGTTGATGCACCTCTACCAGCTAATGAGTCGGACAGGCTGCAAGCGCTTCATCAATGCAAAATTCTGGATACTGAGGGTGATTGCCGCTTTGACAATATCGTTCGCCTGGCTGCTCAAATCTGTGACGTACCGATCGCCCTGGTGGGTCTAATGGATAGCGATCGCCAATGGTTTAAAGCCAACGTTGGGCTAGAACTAACCGAAGTTGCCCGAAACATCGCTTTTTGTAGCCATACCATTGGGCAATCCTTACTGATTGTGCCTGATACCCTGGCCGACTCAAGATTTGCAGACAACCCACTGGTCATTGGCGAACCCTACATTCGATTTTATGCGGGGGTATCGCTGCTGACTTCGGAAGGATACGCATTGGGAACGCTGTGTGTGCTTGATCACGTACCCCGAAAGCTAAGTTCTGAACAAACAGAAGCGCTTCAGATTTTGTCTCAACAGGCTACCAGGCAAATCGAGTTGCATCGAAGTTTGACTGATTTAGAGCGAAAAGCGATCGAGTCCAAGCCAGTAAAACGCCCCCAAATCTTCTGGCAAAGAATCCTATTGGGGCTTGGCGCGATTTCAGCCCTAACCATAGGAGTAGATGCGATCGCCCACCAGAGCAAATTTTTGCTGCTGGCTGCTGTAAATACAGGAGTTTTGTCCTCCATCTTTTACCTGTTTCGTCGGGAAATGGTTAAACATCGCCAAACGGAGAACAAACTAGAGCAGGAGCGTGATTTTAGTACAGCAGTTCTCGATACGGTTGGGGCATTAGTAATTGTTCTCAATCGACACGGTGAAATTATTCGGTTTAACAATCGCTGTGTTCAGACAACAGGCTACACCTTTGAAACAGTCCGACTCAGGCCCTTTTGGGATATTTTTCTGCCCCGTGAAGAGATAGAACCCGTTAAAGCGGTATTTTCTAACTTGCGGGCAGGACAGTTTCCAAACGCTTACGAAAACAATTGGTTAACCAAAACCGGAGAGCGGCGGCTAATTGCCTGGTCAAATACGGCATTGCTCGATGCCGAAGGAGCCGTAGAGTATATTATTGGAACTGGAATTGACATCACTGCACGTCGTCAGTCCGAATTGGCACTACAGAAGAGCGAAACCACTAACCGCGCCCTGCTGGAGTTGATTCCTGATTTGCTGATTCGGCTCAATCGAGACGGCACCTATCTAGATTTTCTCTCTGCTACAGATAAAGCAAAGTTTATCTCTTTCGATAAAACGCAGGGCAAAACAGTATACGAATGTATGCCGCCTGAGTTTGCCCAGCAGCGAATGCATTACGTCGAACAAGCCCTGAAAACAGGCGAAATGCAGGTTCATGAGTTTCAGCTTCAGGTTGCTGGCGAGCTACGCACTCAAGAAGCTCGAATTGTGGTGAGCGGTGAAGACGAAGTATTAGTAATCGTGCGAGATATTAGCGATCGCATTGCCATTGAGCGGACAAAAGATGAATTCATTTCCACCGTTAGCCACGAACTTCGCACCCCTCTGACCTCTCTGCGCGGTTCATTGGGGCTATTGCTGACAGGCAGACTGGGCAACCTGACAAGCAAAGGGCATCGTATGTTAGAGATTGCCGTGAATAATACCGATCGCCTGATTCGTCTTATCAACGACATTCTCGACCTGGAGCGTCTAGAGTCTAACCAATTCACCCTTTATCCGCAGTCCTGCAACATTGCCGACCTTCTGCGACAGGCAACTGAAGTCATGCAGCCTATGGCTGAAAGAGCAGGAGTTACTCTCTCAAATTCTAGTTTATCGGTCAACATTCACGCCGACCCCGATCGCCTGCTGCAAGTTCTCACTAATCTACTCAGCAACGCCATCAAATTCTCCCCTCCAGGTAGCATCATTCAACTCACCACAGAAATTCAACTCCCTCCATCTCGCTGCGCTCCCTTCTCCTCAGATCCTCCCAGTCTCCTGATTCATATTCAGGATCAGGGCCGAGGTATTCCAGCCAGCAAGTTAGAGACTATCTTCGAGCGTTTTCAGCAGGTTGATGCGTCTGATGCGCGGCAAAAGGGAGGAACGGGTCTAGGGCTGGCGATTTGCCGCAGTATTGTCAAGCAGCACGGTGGCAAAATTTGGGTAGAAAGTGAGTTGGGTCAAGGCAGTTCCTTTTACCTGTCGCTGCCTGCTGCTAAGGCAAAGGATGAGAAAATTTCCCTTGTCAGTTGCTCTGCTGGCTGTAGCAGCCCTGCTTTGCTAGATGGGGAGCAATCTGCTGAGGATCGGCAATTCATTTTGATATGTGATCGCAGTTCTACTCACTTTGACACTCTGCAAGCTTTGCTGGAAAAACAGAACTGTCAGGTCACAATGGTTGCTTCGGTGAAAGAGGCGATCGCCAGGGCAGCAGTTTCACAGCCAACAGCAATTTTGTTAGACCTGGGCAATCCTGAAACCGATGATTGGGAATTGCTAGCCCTGCTTAAACAGCGTCAAAGCATCGAAAATATTCCTCTAATCATCTTCAACGGTCCGTCTTCGCAACTTCAGCCCGAAGTATTGGGCACAATGGGTTGGGTTTACGAATCTGCTGACTGCGCTTCCCTATTTCAGGTGCTAAAGCAGGCTGCAATTCAGCAAGGTCAGATTGGACGAGTGCTAATCGTGGAAGATGACCTGGATTTGACCAAAGTTCTCGCGGCAATGCTGAACTGTCATCGAGTTCAAACCGCATCCGCGCAAACTCAGCAAGAGGCGATCGAACTCTGCCAGTATTTCATTCCCGATGTGCTGGTGTTAGACCTAACTCTGTTTGAAGGGAATGGATTTGCCGTTGTAGATTGGCTGCGTCAGCAAGAACACCTCTGTCAAATGCCCCTGGTGGTTTACACTGCTCAGGAACTAACAGAGAAGGAGCGCTCACGTCTGCGACTGGGGCAAACAGAATTTGTTACTAAAAGTCGAGGGGTTCCAGAGGACTTGGAAGAGCAAATCATGCATCTACTTCACCTGGAAACAGGTAAGTAGCAAGGGGTTGAAATTTTATTGGGTTGGAGGTTTATCTAATGTCAAAGCGAGTTTTAATTATTGACGACGAAGATGATATCCGGGAAGTCGCTCAGGCAAGCCTGGAGATGATGGGAGGATGGGAGGTGATGACTGCCAGTTCGAGCAGTGAAGGGCTGGAGATAGCTGAGACTAAACAGCCTGACGCAATTTTGCTGGATGTCATGCTGCCTGACATAGATGGGCCAACGACGTTTCAAAAGCTTCAAGCAATGCCAGCTACCCGTGAAATTCCAGTTGTGCTGCTTACTGCCAAAGTGCAAGCGCCGATCGGCGACGATTTGCAGACTTGGGTGTGACGGCTGTTTTGTCTAAACCATTTGATCCGGTTGCGCTGGCTGGTCAGGTTGCAGCGGCGCTGGGCTGGAGTTTATAAACAACTATGGTTAACTCAAATGGTGAGCCGGAAATTCCTCCGTTGACTGAAGTGCCGGACTTATCAGCAGAATCATCGCTCAAGTTAAATGATATTGCTTCGGTCGTGAGCTATGAGCTACGAACCCCGCTGACTTCGATTCGGGCTGCGCTGGGCTTGCTGTTAACGGGAATGCTAGGCACTCTGCCCGAAAAGGGACAGCGAATGCTGGAGATTGCGCTCAGTAATACAGAACGGTTGATGCGTCTGGTTGATTTGCTTGAATCAGATTCGGATATTGGTGCAGAGATTGATCCAGAAATTGATTTAAGGAGTTGTCCAGAGATTGGCTCGAACATCAGTACGGGCATTGGTAATGACTTCGCAATTCTGCGGCAGCCAGAAAACTCAGAATCGCTGTTGCACAAGTTGGCGGCAGCTAACTGGCAGCAACGGTTCTACAACGAGCTAACGGCTTTACCAACGCTAACCCTATTTATGAGGTGGCTTAGGCAGGCGATCGCCACTGCCCAACCAGAGCAAACTTTAGTAATTTTGCTGGTTGACATAGACCGCTTTAACGTCATCAATGACAGTTTTGGACGAGAGTTAGGCGATCAATTGCTGCGATCGGTCGCTCAGCGGTTAGTGTTAAATCTGCCCTTGGTACAGGCGATTGCTCATCTGCGGGAAGATGAGTTTAGCATTCTTCTAGAACGGGTTCAAACTACGGGAGAGGCGATCGCCATTGCCGAAAAAGTTCAGCAAGTCTTTGCAACTCCCTTTGACCTCAACGGACAAGACCTATTCCTTACTGTAAGCATTGGCATTGCAACGGGTACAGCCCACGACCAGCCCGACGACCTGATGCACAACGCCTACTCCGCTATGCATCAGGCTAAAGCTCTGGGCAAAGCTCGCTGTGAACTGTTTGATGCTGAACTGCGCGTCAAGGCGACTTCGCGCCTAAGGCTAGAAACCGACCTGCGGATGGCTTTAGCGCGACAGGAATTTCAGCTTTACTATCAGCCCATTGTATTTCTTGCGACGGGTAGAATTAGTGGATTTGAAGCGTTGATTCGATGGCGACATCCACAGCGAGGGTTGGTTTTACCCACCAAATTCATTCCCCTTGCAGAAGAAATGGGGTTGGTCAGCCGGATCAGTCAATGGGTTCTCTATCAAGCCTGTTCTCAATTGCGCCAGTGGCAACAGCAATTTCCGACAAAACCGCCTCTGACTGTTAGCGTCAATCTCTCTGCTCAGCAATTTACAAAATCTGACTTACCTCACCAGATCCAGCAAATTCTTCAACAGACGGAAGTTGATCCAGGCAGTTTGAGGATAGAAATTACCGAGAGCGCTATCATGCACAGTCTTGAAACGGCGACAGCCGTGCTGAAGCAACTCAAGACGCTCGGTGTACAACTCTATGTGGACGACTTTGGTACAGGATATTCATCTTTGTCCTATTTACATCGGTTGCCGATCGATAAGCTGAAGATCGATCGGTCTTTCATCACCCGGATTGATTCTGAAGCCGAGCAGTTAGAAATTGTCAGGGCAATTGTCAAGCTAGCCTGGAATTTGGGCATGGATGTGATCGCTGAAGGAGTCGAAACTGCACCGCAACTGGCTCAATTAAAAGCGTTACGCTGTGAATACGTACAGGGCTATTTTTTCTCAAAGCCAGTTGATCATGCGATGGCAGAAATGCTGCTGCGGCAAGAGTTTATATTACACTCCTAAATCAAGTGTTTGAAAGCTGCCGATGCAAGCTGTTACTGACATTGGTACGTCAATTACTTATTAGAGATGGCTTAGAGATAGCGTTTTGGACGATCGCCCCATCAAGAGCGAAATCTGGAGTAGCATCATCTGACGACTGATTCCTCAGAAGCACTTGAATCAACGAAAGCTTACAGAAACCAGGTGCGGTATAGCCGAGCAGGTTCAACTTATAAAGTTCGGTTATCAAAAGCTTCAGCAAGTTTGAGCCAATAAAATGCTGCTTGTTAGTCAGGCATTGTATAAGCTTAAGTATATGGTGTTTGCTTGAATCATAGATTTATATCTACTGAATTCAGCGAAGACAAGACCACTAGTCTAAAGTCGCTACCCACATCATACAGGTGGATTTTCGGCAGGTGTTCCGCGCGGTGCAGTCTGCTTACCTGTAAGCGATATACACAACCAGCATGGAGCAAAAACCATGAGTCAGTTTGAATCGAGGCAGACACAGCTAAAGTTAGATACGGATGAGGGGTGGGTCGTGCAGGTATATGGCAGTAATCGCCGCTTGCTCTGTGTTTTAGAACCCTCCCACGGTTGGATCTTCTTGATCGGTTGCGGTGTTGGTTTACTGCTCTCGGTAATTTGGATTAACATCGCTCGCTACAGTCCCCCCTTAGAGCCGACCTCACCCACAGAGTCACCCGCATTGCAAGTGGATTGATACGACCCATAGTGGCAGGCGGTAGGTCAGATCGTTCTTCGCACCACTTGGTAAAGGGTATGTCGCATGGAGAAAATCCTGCGATCGCAATTCACATTGACCAGAAGTATACGAGTTTTCTAGGAATAAAAGGAAAACTTATGATTTGCATTTGACATTACTTAGCAGATCTATGTGAAGCGATCGCAAATTTGTGCGGATTTAACGATAGACTTAAGCACAACGATAGACTCAAGTACATGGAAGCTTGGAAATTAATAGATAAAAATCTATGGATGGTAATGCAGGATAGCTACCACCTTCCAGCCCCATTGCGAGAGCAACTATTGCTGAACACCCTGGCGACATATTCTCGCTGGACACCTGTACTGTAGGGATGAAGCGCTTCTCCCTTACCCTTTAAAGCTCACTTATCACAATAGTTACCCCTCGTTAGAGGAGGCGGAAGGAGGTATTCGTGGATTTTTTGTCCTTGTTTTTAATGGACTTTGTTAAGCAGTTGCAGTCTCCAACCCTCAGCTTTTTGATTGGTGGTATGGTTATTGCTGCTCTTGGTAGCGAATTGATTATTCCAGAGTCAATTGTCAAGATCATCGTCTTCATGCTGCTCACCAAGATCGGTTTAACTGGCGGTATTGCGATCCGCAATTCCAATCTGGTGGAGATGATTTTACCCGCACTGTTTTCTGTAGCAACAGGGATTCTTATTGTATTCATCGCACGCTATACATTGGCCAAGCTGCCAAAGGTTAAAACCGTAGATGCGATCGCGACCGGGGGATTGTTTGGTGCTGTGAGCGGCTCTACCATGGCAGCCGCCCTGACGCTCTTGGAAGAACAAAATATGCAATATGAAGCATGGGCTGCCGCACTCTATCCCTTTATGGATATTCCCGCGCTCGTAATGGCAATTGTGGTGGCTAACATTTATCTCAACAAGAAGAAGCATAAAGCAGACAAGTATCTCAGCAAGCAGGAGTATGTCAGTCCCGCAGGCGCAGCTTTGAGTACCGCAGGCGCACCTCTCCCCGCAGGTACGGCTTTCAGTACCACAGGTGGCTCTTCCACTGCCGCAGGTGATTATCCTAGTAGCCGCCAAGAGTATCGCAATCAGAACGCTCCTGCGAATAATCGAGTTAAGATCTGGCCGATTGTGCAGGAAAGCCTCCGAGGACCTGCCTTATCGGCAATGCTGCTCGGCATTACTCTTGGTCTGTTGGCCCGACCGGAAAGTGTCTACGAAAGCTTTTTCGATCCCCTCTTTCGCGGACTGCTTTCGGTCTTGATGCTGGTCATGGGTATGGAGGCTTGGTCAAGGCTTGGCGAACTGCGTAAGGTAGCCCAGTGGTATGTCGTGTATAGCGTGGTAGCACCGTTTGTGCATGGGTTCATTGCCTTCGGTCTCGGACTGATTGCCCACTACGCCACAGGTTTCAGCTTGGGTGGTGTCGTGGTTCTGGCTGTCATTGCCGCCTCCAGTTCAGACATTTCGGGTCCGCCAACGTTACGAGCCGGTATCCCATCGGCCAATCCCTCCGCCTACATTGGTTCGTCCACAGCTATCGGTACGCCTGTTGCGATCGGCGTGTGTATACCGCTCTTCCTCGGACTTGCACAGGCGATAGGCGGCATCTAATTCTAGACAGGTCGTGGTCTGTCGGCGCTCCCTTCGGCAGACCAAGCAGTCAGTATGTATTTGTAAGGAGGTAACCAACATGGCTAAGCCGGCCAAAAAGCTTGTCATTGTCACGGAAAAGATTCTGCTCAGAAAGATTGCCGAGATCATCGAAGAATCCGGAGCGACTGGTTATACGGTTCTGGAAACTGGCGGTAAAGGCAGTCGCAACGTGCGATCGTCGGGACAACCCCACGTTTCCGAAACTGGTGTGAATGTGAAGTTCGAGGTGCTCACCCCCGATCGGGATATGGCCGAGGATATTGCCGATCAGGTCGCGGTGAAGTTTTTCCTCGATTATGCGGGCATGATCTATATCTGTGATGCGGAGGTACTGTACGGGCACAGCTTCTGTGGTCCAGACGGTTGCTAAATCGAGACGACGCAGATCCAGAAGCCGGGACATGACCCCGGCTTTTTAGTAGCCGTATTTCTTGCCTACGGGACTTGGGTCTCAGTTGCAGTCCCCACACGTTCGGCTTTCTGATAGGTGGCATGGTCATTGCCGCAGCTTAGAGATAGCGTTTTGGGCGATCGCCCCGTAATCACAGGCACCAGGGTATCTGTGCAGCGGGTTGCCGCCTGGTACAAAATGGGGCTAAATGCAGAAGCGATCGTCGAGCGAATGGGCAATCTCAACCTGGCGCAAGTTTATGCAGCCCTAACCTACTACCATGCCAACCGAGCAGAAATTGAAGGTTATCTTTCTAATTGAGAAAGATAACCTTAATATCGAAGAAACCTAACAGTCGGCTTCTATGTTTGAAATCATTGAAGGAACCTATCAAAATGGCAAGATCGAGCTGAGCGAACAGCCCCAGACAACAGGCGATCGCATCCATGTTCTCGTTACGTTTTTAAATTCCAGCACCATTGACCCTGTAAAGCTGCGTCAGTTCGTTGATCAGTTAGAGACAATTGCAGGACTTCAGCAAGGTTTTGAAGAACTTAACGCTGGAAATACTCGTTCAATCTCTCAATTTGATCAAGAAATGCAGCAGAAGTATGGCATTTCAGATTGAGATCACTCCAATTGCTGAAGTCCAGATTGAGCAAGCCTATCGTTGGTATCGAGAGCAAAACTCTGAATTTGCCGACCGCTGGTTTCGCAATTTGATGAATGCAATTGCAACTCTTCAAACAAGTCCACATCGCTGCTCTCTCGCAATCGAGCATAAAATTTTTAGCGAAGAAGTTCGTCAACTCCTCTATGGAAAATCTAAAAACGTGTATCGAGTTTTGTTCACTATTCGAGGAACAACAGTTTATATACTGCACGTACGTCACAGTTCTCAAAGTCCAATAACTGCTGATGATCTGGAGAACAGCGACTAAGCAGACTAAATGCAGAAGAAAACTTTGAGCGAATGGGCAATGTCAACTGCTCAAGGTGGTGGGGGAATTTGTAACTTCAATTCCTCAATTAAAAGTGGTATTTCAAATTGAACCACATCCCAAACGATATTGAGGTTGACATCATCATATTCATGCACCAGCCGATTTCGCATTCCATTAATCTCCTGCCAAGAGATATTTGGCAATGCCTGCTGGGTCGCCTCTGAAACCCGTCTTGCAGCTTCAGCAATGACTAATAGCCGCCGAATGACTGAATCTTGAAGCTGCACGTTTGAAACAAACTCGTTTTTTGAGCATTGAGCTGTGTAGGTCACAATCAATTCTGCGGATTGCAGCATATCAAGCAGGAATTGAAGATCCCGTTGCATAAATTACCTGGGCAGAGGAAAGGATTTCATGACGGCGCAAGTAGTTACGACTTGTTTCAATCCCCTGACGAGTAATCAGATCGACCTCTCGATGGAAGATGGTTCTGAGTTCTGCTTCCATCTGATCTAGAGTACGAAAGGTGGGATGAGCATCTGGATGAAATTGCACCATCACGTCAATATCGCTGTCTGGGCGGAAGTCATCACGCAGAACAGAACCAAATAAAGCAAATTCTGTCACCTGCCATCTCTGACAAAATTCAGCGATTCTTTCCATTGGTAGTTCAAGTGTCGTAATTGCCATTTTGAGCAGTAACCATCACATTGATATAAGTTATCACTTGAGTCTGGCTTCCGATTACTGAGCTATGATAAAGGCAAAATTTTGATAGTTGAAAGCCACTGATGCAAGCTGTTACTGACATTGGCACATTGATTACTCGTAGAGCGGGCGTTTTGGGCGATCGCCCCGCAATCACAGGTACCAGGATATCCGTGCAGCGGGTTGCCGCCTGGTACAAGATGGGGCTAAATGCAGAAGAAATTATCGAACGAATGGGCAATCTCAACCTTGCACAAGTTTACGCAGCCCTAACTTACTACCATGCCAACCGAACAGAAATTGAAGGTTATCTTTTAGCCGAGAAGGAAGACTTTGAGCGACTTGCCTCTGAGATGAACCGCTCGATATGAGTCAGATTCGATTGTTTATCGATGAAGATTCGATGGATTCCCGATTTGTTGGAGCCTTGAGAGTGAGCAAAAATTACGATCCAACTCTGTGATCGCATGAAATTCAGCAATTTCATCAGGTGTTGTCTGGTTAACTTTTTCTTTCCCAAAAAGCTTCCCATTCGCAGTTAAAGAGGCTACTAAACTTAAATAAATTTCGGTCGCTGCCCTTTATCTAGAAATCTAGCTTTTTCTTCATTGCGAACGAAGTAACGCCATCAAACACGAAAAAATATCCATCCCTGTAGCGCAGGCAGGATATATTAACACTGACATTATCCCACAGAAAAGGGGAAGCATCTCAATAACTAAGTTGAGCAATGACAGACAATACCGAAAACAAGCAACAATTTTTGCACATCGCTTCAACGGATCTTTACTCCGTTGCCATGATGATTGGTTTTAGCGTCACCACATTACTTCTTCTGCAGAAGTGTTGAATCTAGACACAAAACTTTACATCAGACTATACAAGCGTCTCTGGCAGCAGATCATAGCTCCAGTGAACAATTGAGCATCGCCGACTCAATTCTAATTGCAGATAGCGAAATTTA
>JAAUQZ010000107.1 GCA_012033355.1 Leptolyngbyaceae cyanobacterium RM1_406_9
CGAAAGTCAATAATCGCTTACCGAAATCAACGAACGTGACTCATAATCAGCGATCGCTTACCCGAAATCAACGAACGTGAACTCATAATCAGCGATCGCTTACCCGAAATCAATGATCGCCCACCCACAACAGTTGATCCTCAAGTTCCAACGAACAATGATGCAGTAGCGCCTGATTTAGAAGTAGAAAGCTCTGAAGTAGAACAGCCTGAATCCGAGGAAGCTGACTCTGTTGGAGTTGAGCCAAAGCCCGATGTAGAGAATGGTGAAGTTCCCGCAGGTTCTACAGATGCCGAAGAAGAGGCGATCGCCCCCACTTCACCGACTGATCCCGCCGATTCTCCTGCTGAGGCAGAGCCTTCTACAACACTGGCTGACGAAGATCGGCAGCAGCTTTTGATCGAAGCCGATCGCCTCTATCTGCAAGGGCAGTATGAACAGGCAGAATTCCTCTATCGCAAAGCAAAGGAGCCGTTTGTCGCTGAGGCAGTGCAGGAACGTCCCGCTGCAATATCTGACCCAACGCAACTGCCTCCTGCGGGTCAGGTTTATTGGCGCGAAGCTGAAGCCGGACGAGCGGCAGAACTGTATACCCGATTGATGGTTCCTCTGGAGCTTCTAGTTGCAGAATATCCTCAATTTATTCCCGGTCATTTGCTCTATGCCGAAGTTTTAGCCGAGCAAGACAAACCCGAAGAGTCTTTAGCAGTTCTGGAACGGGCAACCACGCTCTACCCGAATGAGCCGGAGTTAATCCGGGCACGAGTTGATTCTCTGGCAGCAAATGAACATTGGCTAGAAGCCTCGATCGCAGCTCGACAGTTTGCCTTGCTGAATCCCGATCGCCCTGATAGGGCTGAGTTTGAGACGTTAGCAGACCAGCATCTAGAAGAATTTCAGGATCGCACTCGGAGTCGGCTGAGGGGAAATGCGATCGCCAACTTCGTCACCGGAGCAGCCAGCTTCGTTCTCACAGGAAATTTATTTGGTCCTTTATCTGCCGTTGAAACAACCATTTTGATGCTGCGCGGCGAGTCTGCGGTGGGGGAAAGTATCGCAAACCAGGCAACCCGACAGCTAGAGCTAGTCGAAGATGAAGCCGTTGTTGCTTACGTCAATGAATTGGGGCAACGGCTAGCCGAGGTCAGCGGACGAGATGACTTTGAGTATGAATTCTACGTGGTTGAAGACGAAACGCTAAATGCCTTTGCCCTTCCTGGCGGCAAGATTTTTGTTAATGCTGGAGCGATTCTAGAAGCCAATTCTGAAGCAGAGCTAGCGGGTCTGCTAGCGCACGAACTGTCTCATGCCGTTCTCTCTCACGGTTTCCAGCTTGTCACCAGCGGCAACTTGACTGCTAATCTGCTGCAATTCATTCCCTATGGAGGTTACGCTGCAAACCTGGCAGTATTGAGCTACAGCCGCGACATGGAGCGTCAGGCAGATGCCCTGGGCACTCGCATTCTGGCAACTTCGGGCTATGCGGCTGACGGACTCCGCAACCTGATGATTACCCTGGAAGAAGCGGAAGAAGAAAGCCTGCCGTTTGCTTGGCTCTCAACCCATCCTGATACCGATGAGCGGATTGAAAACATCGAAACGCAGATTGAACTCAACGGCTACAACCGCTACACCTATGAAGGCGTAGAGCGGCATCAGGCAATGCAGCGACGGGTTGAACAACTGCTCCTGGAACCCGATGAGGCTAAATAAATGAAATTTGTCCTGCCTGATCCTTCTGACTTATCAGAAGCCGACAAAGCTAAATTAAAAAGCTTAGGAGAAGCCACCTTCTATGAGGAAATGCCTGCCACAGAAGAGGAGGTGATTCAAAGAATTGACGGCGCGGAAATGATTGCGGTGAGCTGGATTAACGTCACTGAGAATATTATCCGCAGCAGTCCCAACCTGAAATACATTGTAGTTTTGGCAGTTGGCTACGACCAGATTGATCTGAAAGCTGCCAGTGTAGCCGATGTGAAGGTGATCAACTGTCCCACTCACAATGCTTTAGCGGTCGCAGAATACACGATTGGGCTAATCTTTGCTGTGACTCGCAGAATCCTGGAAGCGAACCTGTTTTTGCGAGAAGGCAACTGGAATCAGCAGCGGTTTCGCGGGGTAGAATTGCGCGGCAAACAGCTAGGGCTGATCGGTTATGGGAATAGTGGGCGAGAAGTGGAAAAGTTGGCGATCGCCCTCGGAATGCACGTCAGCCATGCCACCTCTAAAACTTCCCCAACCGATCTCGATCGGCTCATTGCCACCTCTGACATTCTCAGCCTGCACTTGCCTTTAACGGAACAGTCCCGGCACCTGATTGACGAAAGGCGGCTCAATTTGTTGAAGCCATCAGCTTACTTGATTAACACGGCTAGAGGGGCGATCGTCGATCAGCAAGCGTTGATTAAAATCTTGAATCAAAAGCGCATTGCTGGAGCCGCCCTTGACGTGTTTGAAGATGAACCTGTTTCAGGACTGCCAACCAGAGAAATGCTGGAGCTAATCAGACTGGGCAATGTCGTTGCTACCCCTCACATTGCCTACAACAGTGAAGAAATGGCGGCAAGATTAGGCGCAGAATTGATCGCAAATATTCAAGCTTGCATTGAAGGCAAGCCCATTAATGTGGTGAATTAGTCTCACCTGATTCCAAATTACCTGGTTCCTAGCCTCTGGCTGGGAACCTCATTTGGAGGCTCTGCCTCTATGGATTCAAAGTTGAAGGCAGAGCCTCCAGAACCAACTGCACATTTTGTGGGATGGGCATCTTGCCCGTCCGGGCGGGTGAGACACCCGCCCCACAGGTTATTTAGTCCGCAATCCTTAGCGCTCGTTGTATGCCGATTTTACGATTGAGCGTGATTTGCTGTTTCAACAGTCCTCTTTTCGTGGGCGATTTGAGCAAACTTGCCGTTTACGTGACCGTTGTTATTTCGCGGTTGAATGACTCCGTAACCGCCATGATTCCGCTCGTAGATCACGTTAATTTCGCCTGTTTCTAAGTTGCGGAACATATAGAAATCGTGGTCTACCAGTTCTAATTGCTCCAACGCTTCCTCAAGCGTCATGGGTGGCATGGCAAAATACTTGGTGCGAACCACTTCGCTCGGCAGTTCAGGAGCGCGATCTTTCGTTAGATCTGCTCCAACAGGCTGTTCACTGACTACTTCTGCTGTTTTAACCGGAGCGTGAATTTTTGCCTGCCGTTTCTCCTTATATTTCCGCAGTTGTCGAGCAATTTTGTTGGCAACTAGGTCAATGCTGGCATAGAGGTTTTCGCTGCTTTCTTCGGCTCGAACGACCGTGCCATTCGCGTAAATCGTCACTTCAGCGGTTTGTTTGGGGTTTATCCGAGGGTTGCGGGCTACCGATAGATGCACATCCACTTCAGTCGTTAAGCTTTGGAAATGATTGACTGCCTTTTCAATCTTCTGATGTACATACTCATGAATCGAATCGGTGATTTCGATGTTTTTGCCCTGGATAACAAGCTTCATGGAGTCGCCTCCCCTAGCGTATTTAGGTTATGTTTTCACCCTAGCACTTTGTATTCTGGAGAACAGTGTCGTTTAAAATGTTTTGCATCCGTTGATAATTCTTGATTGAATCAGCCTTATTTTTAGTTAAATTTGTGTCAATTCACCCTTGATTTCAAAAATGGACTTGGGTAAACTTGCGATCGCTCCATCACCAAACACCCACTCCCGTCGATGTTTGCTCTACGAACCGGGACTTGTACCCTATGCAACGGCTCTGGAGTGGCAGCGATCGCTCCTCTCTACCCGATGCAGCCAGCCCGACCTGGATGACGTGCTGCTGCTGCTAGAACATCCGCCTGTTTACACACTGGGTCAAGGCGCTACTCTAGATTTCTTAAAGTTTGATCCTGACACATCAGACGTAGAGGTTTGCCGAGTCGAGCGCGGCGGTGAAGTGACCTACCATTGTCCCGGTCAAATTGTCGGCTACCCCATTTTGAATCTGCGCTACTATCAGCAAGACTTGCACTGGTATTTGCGTCAGCTAGAGGAAGTGTTGATTCGAGTGCTGGCAGCTTATGGGCTACCGGGTGAGCGGGTGCCAGGGTTGACCGGAGTATGGGTGGAAGAATGTAAGGTGGGGGCGATCGGCATTAAGGTGAGCCGCTGGATTACGATGCACGGCTTTGCGCTGAATGTTTGTCCTGACTTGCAGGGATTTAGTCAAATTGTCCCTTGTGGAATTGCCGATAAGCCTGTTGGCAGTTTGGCTCAGTTTCTTCCGGCTATTGACATCGATCAGGTGCGTCAGCAGATTGCTGCTTCCTTTGCGGAAGTGTTTGATGTTCAATTCATCCACCAATATCCATAGGCATAGCACGCCCTAAAATCAATTCCGGGCTAATAGTTTAAGTCAGTTTCAACTGACTCAAACGTCCAGCAGAAAATTATTTCAACTCGTCTTAACGAGTTTTAGCTTCGAGCCTGAGTCTGTGACTTCTCGGAGAAGTCGTAGACCTTTGCGATTGCTCCACTTTAACCCTGCATTGCCCTGCTCATGTACTCCATTACAGCCGAATCAACAGCACCTCGACTGGCAACTTCGGCTCCTTCCTGGTGATACACTTGATTCAAAGATTGCTCAATTCCAGGATTGCCGCCTGTGAACTCTTGAACCAGCGATCGCCACTGTCGTGCTAAGGTTTGCACCGACTCACTAGAAGGATCAGTTCCATTGATCATTTCCGTGCGGGCTTGCTCAATTAAGTTTTGCCATTCTGCTTCGACTTGGCGAATTCTTTCCTCACCCAACAGATCTGCTCTTGCTTTGAGGTAATCTTGTTGCTCTGGAGTGTAATATTTTTCGACCATTGTTGAGACCTCAATGAGTTGCATAAACTCGTGGATTGAGATTGCCTTAGTGGATTGCAGACGGGTGGCGATCGCTTCCAACTTTGCCTGAAGCCGCTGCTGTAAGGCTATCTGTTCTTTGAGGCGAGATAAATGCAGTTGCACCACATCAGAGGGAGAAAACTGCTCTTGTTTCAGGCATTCCCGAATTTCCTCCAGGGAAAACCCGATTTGCCGCAGAGACACGATTTGCTGTAGACAAATAATGTCTGCTTCACCGTACAGCCGATAGCCTGCTTCAGTCCGTTGAGAAGGTGAGAGTAAACCAATCTCGTCATAGTAGTGCAACGTTCGTACAGACACACCCGTTTGTTTGGCGAGATCACCTACTTTTAACGCTACAGGCTGCATTTGTTCCTTCCTTTTGGGTTAAGAGCTATCTCAATCCACAAACAAATCTATGGTAGAAGCCTGACGCTACGTTAGAGTCAAGGGGAAAGAGTGAAAGTTCTTTGCTCTAGAATTTGCTCTCGGCGATATAGAAAAAACGGTAGCGAACAAGAAAGCCCTACCCCAAAAGTGAGTCCAACATATAAGATGAGCCAGAACTGGGAAATGTTTAACCGCTTTAACTCTACCCAGGCAAAGCAAAAGAAGGCGATCGCCGAAACAATCAAATCACTTGCCCAGGCAGTCGTAATGTTATTTGCAAAGGTTGCTTGCAGAAATAGGTCAGGAGACAACAGTGTGGCTGGGTCCTGCGACAACCAAAACCAGGGTTCGATCGAACCCACGATTGTGAAAAATAAGTAGACAAATTTCAAGACGTTGACTGATCGTTTTACTGGAACCTCTGTTGATTTCAGCATTGTGGTTTACCTGAATCGGGATGCTTTAATCGTGCCAACAGCAGATAATAGAAGCAATTACCTGTGAGGTAATAAAACTGTGCTGCTTGTTAGAGATGTTGCTTTACACCTGATTCGGGGAAATACCTTGCGATCGCAAATGTTCACGCTAAGCCTGTATTTGTTTGTGATAGCTAAGTACCAAATCAACCAGATAGTAAATCAGGCGCTCTTTGGATGCAGGCATGATTAGTTTGCCGTGCAGAACCTCTTGACTGAGGATAAAGGAAATCAGAGAACCAAAGAAAACCTGACAGGTCATAGCCGGATCAGGTACGTTCAGATCTGGTCGCAGCTTGAGATAATTGCCTAATACTTCTGTACCGCGCTGAATTACTTCTCGCACATAGAGTTGAGCCAGGTCAGGAAAGCGCCCCGATTCAGCAATCATGAGCCGCACGAAGGCGATATATTCCGGGTCATCCATGCGGGCCAGGAGAATTTCAGCAAATCGCCGCAGGACTTTTTCGGGCGGTGCGGTTTCTGGTAAGGCGCAGCCAAACTCCATCTGAAAGTGACGCAGCACCAGCCGCTCAATTAATGCAGTAAACAGTCTTTCTTTTCCCTGAAAATGGTTGTAAATGGTGTGTTTGGAAACGCCCGCTTCGGCCGCAACTCGATCCATGCTGGTTCCAGCATAGCCATGCTGAAGAAACACCTGAAAAGCGCCTTGCAAAATCTGTTCAGGTTTGCAACTAGTTTCGATATCGTTAGTTGATTGGTTACTCAGCATGATTTTAAGGGCGATTTAAGACAAAGATTTGGGGCTAGAGGTTGAAAGCGTGAACGATTGACTAAGGGATGAGGGCAGACGAAAGTTGTACGTTGGATAATCTATAAAGTTTTATAGACAGTCCAGACTGCACGGTGTAGTCTGGTGGGAGGAGAGGATTACACTATACCGTGCAGTATACTCACTTGAGGTTAGAAATCAGCGTTTCTCCAGACAGGAAATTCTCGCTGTCTCTTTAGCCAACCTCAATTAGCAAATCGCTCGGAGGTTGTACACCGTGATGCGTCACTCTATTTAGCCTCAAAGAATATAAGCCCTATTGACGTAGCAAATTGACGTAGCTATTGGATTTGAAAAATCTACAAACTTATGAGTGCAAGTAATGCTCAGCGCTCCTGGCAAGGACGGGGGCTATGGTTAGGAATTGCTGCATTAGTTTTGTTGGGGGCGGGTTTTCTCGCAGTGAGGATGTTTCAACAATCCGCCCAGCAAGCAGCTATTGAGGAAGCAGCCCCGGCTCCTCGTCAGGTGATGGTGGCGGCTTTGGGTCGGCTGGAGCCAGAAGGAGAAGTGATTAGTGTGAGCGGGCCGCAGGGCGATCGCATCAGTCAACTCCTTGTGGCGGAAGGCGACTATGTGCAGCAGGGTGAGATTTTAGCTTACCTGGAGAGCTACGAAGAACGGCTAGCAGAGCGCAACTACGCTGCCAGCCAGCTTGCCGAAGCCCAAACCCGGTTAGCAGCTGAAACTCAATATGGCAATGCTCAGGTCGCGGAAGCCCGCACCCGACTAGGACAGATTGACCGCCCACAGTCGCTAGAAATTGAGGCGCAGCAGGCTACGGTACGGCAGCTAGAGGCAGAGTTAGACCTGGCAGAAACCGACTTGGAGCGTTCCCGCAGTTTGCGTGCAGAGGGGGCAATTTCGCAGCAAGAGTTGGATCAGCAAATTACCGAAGTGCGGCGATCGCAAGAAGAACTGAACAACGCCAGAGCCAGCCTGGTACGCCTGGAAACGGCCCGCAGCCGCGATTTGGAGAATGCACGGGCGCAAGTGCAGTCTAGACAAGCCGAATCGACACGATCGCAAGCTCAAATCGAAGTCGATTCCGCCGCTCGTAACTTGGAACTGGCAAACGCTAGCCTCGATCGCACGATTATTCGCGCTCCCAGTGATGGAGAGATTTTACAAATCATCACCCAAACAGGGGAAGCGATCGGTGAGAGCGGCATCTTAGAACTGGGCAATACCCGCCAAATGTATGTTGTTGCTGAGGTCTATGAAACCGATGTGGGCTTGGTGGAACTGGGGCAAGAGTCAACCATCACCAGCCGCAACGGAGCCTTTGACGAAACCCTGACGGGCACGGTGGAGCGCATCGGTACTCAAATCTTTAAAAATGATGTGCTAGATGATGACCCCGCTGCCAATGCGGATGCTCGGGTGGTTGAAGTGAGAATTCGCCTTGACCAAAGTGAACCTGTTGCCCGACTCACTAATCTACAAGTTGATGTGCGAATTGATGTAGATGAGTTCGATGGTAACTCAGCCCCGTCCGTTGCCCCGGCTACGCCAACTCCCTCTCCCGCAGAATAATCTGCACAACTCATGAAAACTCCGCTAGCCTGGCTAAACCTACTCCATGAGAGAACGCGGCTACTGGTGGCGATCGCCGGAGTCGCCTTTGCCGTGCTGCTGATTTTTATGAACCTGGGATTTTTGGGAGCGCTGTCATTAACTGCAACTCAAATCTATAGTCAGATGAATGCAGAGATCTTTCTGCGATCGCCCCAAACGCTAGAGATTAGCACCACAGAACCGTTTCCCATTGAGCGGCTATATCAAGTGGCAGGGGTGGAAGGGGTTGATCAGGTGATGCCTTTGTATGTGGGCTATCAGCAATGGCGTAACCCTGAAACGCGGCTCAATCGTGCCATGTTTGTCTATGGGATTAATCCACGTGATCCGGTGTTTCGCCTGCCGGAATTGCAGACCTCGGAGGCGATCGCCGCCCTTCAACGCCCCGACACCGTACTAATTGACCAACTTTCACGTCCAGAGTTTGGCCCACAGACCACAGGCATTGAAACCGAATCCGATCGCAGGCGGGTAGAGATCGGCGGACAGTTTACTCTGGGTGGCGGCTTTGCCTCTGACGGCACCTTGATCGTGAGCGACCAAAACTTCTTGCGTTTCTTCTCACCCCGCACCTTAGATCGAATCGACCTCGGTTTAATCAAACTTCAACCCGGAACCAACATCGCAGCGGTTGCCAAAACTCTTAAGGGAATGCTGCCGCAAGATGTAGAGGTATTAACCCAAGAGGAGATCATTGAGCGCGATCGGGACTTTTGGATCGGCACCACCTCTACCGGATTCATCTTTAGCATGGGCGTAGCCGTTTCCTTCATCGTCGGCACGGTGATTGTTTACCAGATTCTTTACACCGACATTTCCGATCATTTGCCCGAATACGCCACCCTCAAAGCGATGGGCTACCGTAGCCGCTACTTATTTCAGGTGGTGCTGCAAGAAGCGGTCATTTTGGCAGTGATGGGCTACATTCCCGGATTGATTCTCTCATTGGGACTGTACGAACTTGCCACCAACGCAACTAACGGTGGTTTGCAATGGTAATGAACTTTGGTCGTCTGGTGTTTGTGCTAACCCTGACTGTAACGATGTGTGCAGTTTCGGGACTGGTTTCTGTGCGTAAAGTTGTCACGGCTGACCCAGCGGAGGTATTTTCATGAGTTTTTTGAAACATACTCCTCTAGCCTGGTTAAATCTGACTCACGATCGTCGCCGATTACTCACTTCTCTGGGTGGAGTTGCCTTTGCAGTGCTGCTCATCTTTATGTTTAACGGCTTTAAGAATGCCCTGTATGACAGTCAGGTACAGCTTTTGCAGCTTTTGAATGCTGACATCATTATCATCAACACGCAAAAGAATAATATGTTTGTGCCAGAGCCGTTTGCCCGCAGGCGGCTCTATCAGGCACGAGCTTTTGATGGCGTTGAGGATGCTTACCCGCTCTACATCAACACTGCAAATTGGAAAAATGTTAAAACTAGAACTACCCGTCCGATCCGGGTTTTAGCCTTTAACCCGCAAGATCCGGTGTTACGAATACCCGAAGTGCAGTCACAAGTCTCCAAACTGCAAGCTCCAGAGACGGTATTAGTTGACCTGCAATCGCGTCCAGAATTGGGGCCGATTACTGAAGGGGTCGAAACAGAACTGGGCGATCGCCGCGTTCGCGTAGTCGGAAATTACAGCCTGGGCACTGATTTTGCTTCCGGCAACGGCAATTTGATCATGAGTGACCAAAACTACTTGAGATACTTTTCTCAAGTGAATCCTGAAGACGAGGAACGCAACCTCAGCACAGCAGATATTGGGTTAGTGAAAGTTGCCGAAGGCGCAGACGCAGAGCGAATTGCAGCCACTCTAAGTGAGAACTTGCCCAAAGATGTTAAAGTACTAACTCTGGAAGGCTTTGTTCAACAAGAATTCACCTATTGGCAGGAAAACACCAACATTGGTTTTGTGTTTAGCCTACTTACCGCAATGGCATTCATTGTCGGAATCATTCTGGTTTATCAAATTCTCTACACGGACGTAGCCGACCATTGGGCAGAATATGCCACGCTGAAGGCAATGGGCTACCGCAACTTCTTTTTACTCGGTGTAGTGCTACAGGAAGCCGCAATCCTCTCCATTCTGGGTTTCATCCCAGGTTTTTGCATTAGTGTTTTGCTCTACAACGCCACTGCCGATGCAACCGGGCTGCTGATGCAAATGACAGTCGATCGCGCTGTTTCTACCCTGGTGGCAACCTTTATCATGTGCCTAATTTCAGGAGCGATCGCTGTTCGCAAAGTTCAAGCCACTGACCCAGCGGAGGTGTTTGGATAATGGAAGCTAATGGTGCAAAACCAGTATCAGGTGGGAGGGTGGCGATCGCAGACGCTTCCGATCTGGCGGTACAAATTTGTCACCTTAACTATTACTTTGGTCAGGGCGAACTTCGCAAACAGGCCTTGTTCGATATCAGTCTCGACTTTCCGCGTGGGCAAATTGCCATCATCACTGGCCCCTCTGGTTCTGGTAAAACCACCTTCCTCAGCTTGATTGGGGCACTGCGAACGCTACACGAAGGCAGCCTCAAAGTGATGGGGCGCGAACTGGTGGGTATGAGTAACAACCAACTGGTAGAAGTGCGACGCGGCATTGGTTTTATCTTTCAGGCACACAACCTATTTGAATCACTCACCGCTAGCCAAAATGTAGAAATGGCGGTCGAGCTAATGGGTGGCTTTGGCTCAAAACGGGCACAGGCGATCGCGTCCTAGAACAGCTTGGCTTAGAGCATCGGGTAGATTACAAGCCTAATTCTCTTTCGGGTGGGCAAAAGCAGCGAGTGGCGATCGCCCGCGCTCTGGTTAACCACCCCCAACTCATCCTGGCTGACGAACCGACCGCCGCGTTAGACAAACAGTCTGGGCGTGATGTCGTTAACCTGATGCAAAAGCTAGCCCGCGAACAGCAATGCACCATCCTCATGGTGACGCACGACAACCGAATTCTCGATGTCGCCGATCGCATCATCAACCTGGTAGACGGTCGCCTCGAATCGGACACCAGTATGAAGGAATTCGTTACCGCTCACGATCCCAAAAATCTCGATCCTCGGATGTTCATGCTTTAAGAGATATAGGTCGTAATCCCTCGTTTCAAGACTCCGCTTTGAAATGCAGAACCGGAGGCTCTGCCTCCTGAAACAAGTGACAGAGCCACTTCAAAGGCATTTCCAGGTAGAACCTGGAAACGAGTAAATAAAAGTGTGTCTACACCGAAAACTAACCTATAGAGTGAACAATCTTGACTACTCAGGTGATGTCAAAACAAGGTAAACATTTGTAAACTATTGTCATAACCTCTGCACTGGAACTCTTATGGTACTCACGTTTGTCAATCACGCTCAAGAGTTGACCTACCAGCGCGTCTTAGACTACCTCAAAACCAGTATGTTCAGGGACTTGATGCACGTCCTGGAAGATGCGCCCAAGTTTAACCTGCTCTATCAAGAGACAACCTTAATTGAGGTGGAAGTTTTGCCCTGGGAGATTCATCCCTGGGAAGATTCAGAATTGGCGGTCGTTCGAGCCTCCAGCCACATTACGGTAGGCAGCACGGTCGATGCTGATTTGATTCAGTTTTTGCTTACCGAAAATCGCAAGATGCGGTTTGGCGCATTTCAGCTTGACGAGGCAGGACAAATTTTGTTTGTCCACAGCATTTTGGGCGGCGAGAACATGGATGTGCTGGAACTAGAAAGCTGTCTGCTGTCGGTGACGGCGATCGCCACTAACTACGACGACATCATTACTGCTACATCTACATCCCCATATTCCGCTTAAGCTGCTGCAATTCTTCCTCGGTTTCCCACTGTTGGAAGGTTTTTTCCAGCGGATCATGAGCGGCGGAGGTGTTCCCAAAGCTATAGTTTTGATTCCAGCCTGTGGTTTGCCAGCGCTGCTCGGCTTGCTGGGTAGCGCGAACTGCCTGAGCTTCTGCTACCTTCGTCTGTACTTCTTTGCGCCGAAGCTGAATTTGGCGCTGTAGCTCTAGCGTTTGCTTGCTGCGGTCTTTAAGCACTTCCATCTGTCCCCAGATCTGATTGCCCTGACTTAAGAGAGCCGCCTCCCGTTCTTCCGCAGGACGCACCAAGTCTGTGCGTCGTGCATTTTTTGCTTTCTCAATCCGAATGTGCCAGCGCTGCACTTCCTGAGCGGTTTCTAGAATTTGGTTTTGTAGACGTTTTTCGCGCGATCGCAAATCTGCCAACAGCCGAACGGTTTCTTCTTCTTGCTCCCGCAACTTTTCTTCCAACGCTTGCAGCTCCAGGTGCGGGTTGTTGCGTAGAAACTCCTCCAGCCGAGTCTCTAAAAACCGACTGAAATCCTCAAACACGCTCATTATTAGGAATCCCTTGCTAGCACAACTGCCTTTTCATCCTAGCAAGCTACCTCCGCAAAAACGTGAGTCTATAGCGTTACCCCTTTACCGTCCTAAGCAGGGTGCAGAGCGCCCTACCTGGAGGAGATCGAGGGTCTAGACTGGTCATCACATTTCTGTTTAAGGGGTCGAGGTAGCCTGAGCTGAAGAATTTCTCTGCTCAATCACCACTCTTTCCCCGTAATTGAGCAGCGTATCCAGAACTTCCAGGCGGTTTTCCCACGTGCTGACTCGGTAGCTGTGATTCAGCGATTGCAAATACATCCATCGATTGAAGTTAGAACGAAAGCTATTCAACTGTGCCCTGGCTCTTTCTAACTTTTGTCTGGACGGCTGATCTGCCAGTTCATTCAGGGCTAGTTCCAGAGCTTCTGCCTGAGTGCGCCATTCTTCTAGCTGCTGGTCGCGCATCCAAAGCTGTTCGTTCTCTAGTAAATAACTCCACTCTCGCTGCAATGCGTTGTAGCGCGTTACTGCGGCAGCAAACGGCTGACGATAGGGAATGGGAGCGGCAGGTTCACTTTGAGTCCGGCTAAAGATCCCTTGTAGACTCTCATTCAAATTTTCGACTGCGAATAGAGAATAGCCTCCAGCAGGCAGGTCGCGCAATGCCTGGATCTGATCTAGAGCGGCTGGCTCTGGCAAGTTGAGCAAGCGAATTCCTGGTAGCACGAGGATTGAACCTAGTTCTGCGTCAGACTCTAGCCAGGGACCAGCCAGTCGCTGTAGACGGTTGGTGTCCATTGCATAGCTCATGGGCACGATCAGGTCAACGTCGCCACGTCGCGCCCAAACCTCCCAATTTTGCTGAATTTTTTGTATCCGCTCATGTTCTGACATGGAAAAGACGGCAGCAGACAGAATCAAGTCGGGGTTGCGTTGCCTCATTTGACGGGCAGTTTCGGCAACGAAGGAGTTAATTTGGTCGGTGCGAAAGTCTGTCCACTGCTGCCAAAGCTGGCGATCGCTGGGTGAAATTTCAACCGGATCAACGCCTGTCAATCGCTGAAACTGCTGACGGGCAGCAATGCCATAGCCGTAGCTGCGTCCTGCACTGGGATCTTGAAACGGATAGCGGATGTAGTCAAGCTGCAAGCCATCCACGTCATAGCGGGTGACAATTTCGTCAAATAACCGCAGCAGATATCTTCGCACCGCAGGGTTAGCAGGGTCTAGAAAGGGTTTTCCCTGCCCCGGCGGAAACATATTGCCTCGATTGTCATAGTTTGCCCAGTCGGGATGGGCTGAAATGACCGGTCCGGGATAGTCTGCCGGAAGGTTGACCAGTGTGTTGTGCGGACGGTTACCTGCTGCAAACGCCCAAACCCAGGCGTGTAGCTCAATGTCGCGTTCGTGGGCCAGATCGACCGCTTCGGCTAGCGGGTCCCAGTGGCGGGTGAGCGGATTTTGCTGAGGTGCAACGTCACTGGGGTAGATGGGGTAGCCTGCATTCACCGTTTCAAAGAAGACCGTGTTGATTCCGGCGGCGGCGAGTCGGTCAAAGATTTGCTCTAGTCCGCGTCGTGACCCTGCCCGCACAATCGTACCTCGGTCGAGCCACATGGCGCGAATTTCGGGTTGGGCCAGAGGGCGATCGGTGGGAAAGTTTTGCCACAGGATTTCTCTAGCCCGAAGCCACTGCTGGCGTGCCGTTGCATAGTCTCGTGCGGCGACAAGCTGAGGAAATTCCTCTGAAATTTGCTGTGCCTCTTGTACGGTGCCGTTGGCGCTACGAGAAGCTACTTCGGTGGGGATGGTGCTGTCGGCGCTGGCAGTCAGCACCTCGTTGGCATCAGGGTTATTGTCTTCGGCAGATTCAACCCCTCTCAAACTAATGCTGCTGTTGGCTGAGTTGGCAGATAGCAAGGCGCTTTCAAACCGACCGATCAGGTTTTCTAGCTCCTGCCGCATGGCGATCGCTTCCAATGTTGTAATTGGCAGACTGCTCATTTCAACCGGAACGCCTGCTGGGGCAACCTGTTCTGCTGGGTCTGCGGAAGGGGGAACTGGACGGGAGGCAGGCAACCCAGGAGCCACAGGCACTGGCGTTACAGTACGGGAGGACTCGGCTGAAAAGCTAGCCTGGGACGATTGGCTAGCAGAGGGTGAAGGGGAAGCCGCCTCTGACATAGACGTAACATCGCCGTGACGACCCAGCGCAGCCCGCAGCCAAGTGCTATCGAGCGTTACTGAGGAGCCAGTATCGCCCCAGTGCCAGCCTAAAAAGGTGGTTCGCTCTGTAATTACCACAGCCGGAACCGTGTCTCTACTTCCGGTTTCTGATGGCTCAAACCAGCCGTTACCTGCAACATTCTTCCAGGTGGCGACGGTTTGGCTAGACAGCCCGTTAGGAATGACAGCCGCCCCCAAAACCTGACTCGACGTTTCTGCTTCGTTCACCCAGGCTTGGCTTGCGTCAGAGGTGGGTTCCAGAGCCGCTGGCTGCTCAAGCTGGAAGCCCCAGTAGGCCCCTAGAAGCGATCGCAAGGCCTGCTGTACTCCGTAAGATGAGGAACTGCCAGCCGGACCACTGACAATCAGCCTGCCGCCCCGATTCATCCAGGACTCGATCGCCAAAAGCTGAGCAGACGTAATCGTTTGTACATTGGGCAGGAAAACGACCGTAAAGCCTTCTAGATCACTAGCCTGCTGCACTTGCTGTAACTCAATCACCTGGTAAGGCAATTCTGCGGCTTGCAGCCGAGCCGTAACCTGATCCCACTGGGCAGCGTTGTCTGAGTTGCGAACCACTCCTAAAGTGAGGGGTTGCGATCGCCGCGCCTGTGCAAGACGAAAGCTAGGGGTTGCCCCAGCCTGAACGCTCAACAGTAGAGTTGGAGCGTACAAAAGTGTTCCAGATAGGGTTCCGGCTAAAATTCTTTTCCACCTGGCGGTAGAGTGGCTCCGCCGCGCCTGGGTCTGACGGGGCGGCTGACTAAAGCGATGAATCAATGAAACTTACTCCTCACGTCCAAAATGCGGTCAACACCTTGCAAAAGCATGGCTATTCTTGGGTTTTGTGCCTGTTTATGTCTAAATGGTCTGACTGGTCTGAGGCTCAATTCAGCTTTGGCTCTTGGTCTGCAAGGTGCGGTGGGGTCTGAGCCTTTGAGCAGACCAGCAGCAAATTGAAAACCGATTGTTTGTCAGGTCGTCCGCTGAATTCTCACTGGCCGTCCGCCAGAAACTCCAGGGGTGAGTAACTCGTCCACGCACAGCCAACCACGCTAACCAGCCACATTGAGTAGCCTGTGAGTAGCTCAATGGCAGAGCAGTTAGCTCAAATCATGACAGATATATCCCTCATACAAGCTTCTACTGGGACAGGCGGTCTAATCAGGAATCTAACGCTTCGTTGTGGAAGGGAAAATAATTGCCCATGCAGCGGGCGATCGCTTTCCTTTGACTATTCCGTCGTTTATCCTACCGTCTTCGCTTTATGCTGAAAACCGTGCTGTCGAGCGTCACACATAATCTTCATCAGCTAAACGAACGTGCAAAGAGGAGCCTTTTCATAGGTAGCCCTAATTTTGGGGTGGGTATTACGTTAATCCAGAATTTGAAGACCGTAAAGCCTATTCAATCCCTTCATTCACGGGGAAGCGATCAATTAGCTGAATCGCTCGGTTAGCATTGTCCTTCAACACACCAGGCAGGTGAGGCACATGGGGAATCTGGGACAGAAAGTCGAGGGTGCGGCGCAGAATTCGCACGATGTCTCCTTCATCTAGACTGGTATTGGTGCAAAGCTCTGCCCACTCTACGTCCAGGGCCCACTGTTCAACCAGGGCAATCCACTCTAGCTCCAGCCACACCGGGAGGGCAATCTGGTAGCGCCGCTGGAGTTGAAATAACTGACGACGAATGCCCCGCAGTCCGCTCAAGGCTTCTTCAACTTCCTGGGAAAGGTCGTAGCGAATCCAGTTGTCAGGACGCGAAACTTCTGTCACCAGGGCGGCGCAGGCGGTTGCCAGATGATGGGGGTCGAGGTCGTCCAGTTCGCCAGATGCTAGAGCCAGCCCTAACCACAGTTCGTTATCTCCACGAATGGCGGCGGCGACCCTGTCCGAGGGCGGTGGGGGTGACTGCTTCGACGCAGCCGAAGTGCTGCAAAATTTCTAGCAGGCTGAGAAATTCTTGCCAG
>JAAUQZ010000108.1 GCA_012033355.1 Leptolyngbyaceae cyanobacterium RM1_406_9
ACTTTTGCAACCTGATAGAGGCGTTTGTGCCCCTGTAACCCTTCTCCGTTTGATAGCACTTCGCTGCACACCAGATCAGGGAAATATTGCACCCAGCGGGGATAGTCTGTCACCTGCCGCCAGACCTGTATCCGCTCCAGGGGCAAGTACATACAGGCGGTGACAGCCCCTCCCCAGGCAGAGTGCGATCGCGTCTGCAACAAAATTTCTCCGTCTAAAAGCGCACGCTCTCCATTAACATCAAAGCTTTGACCTGACTCGGAGCCAGCATAGCCTAACATAGCAAATCCGGTCATTTCAGTTCAGCAACTCCTGGTGAAACAACGTAAAACAGAGTAGTGAAATAGCTCAACTCCAAGCTTGGTTAGATGGATTTAACGCAATTGGTTCAATCCAATCTAGACTGCCCTTGATTTGCAGAAAACTCGGTCTGATTTCTCTATGAATCTGTCCTCCAGTCGCTGATTCTTAATTTCGCAGAAACTCCATTCACTACCATAGCTACGTCCATCCAGGAAATTACCAAACTAATTTCAACCAATTATAAAGATTTTGATGAATTTGTTAAGTTTTCCTTACGAAATACCCTGCTGTCGCTTTGTTGAAACGGGCTGACCCTTGCCGTGTCACAATGGGGGTTGCAATTTTTGAAGGTGTGAGGAGAAGAGTTTGTGGGTAGAACCCCAAATCTTGCCATTACGATCGTTCTTTACGTTTTCGGCTTTTCGCTGGTTGCAGTGGCGATCATTCTGTTGCTACAGGCTTATGGAGTCGCGATCCCCAGGCCCGCAGTCGGGGCAATCGTGCTGTTGGCGATCGGGGTTGGAATTTTGACGGGCATTCAAAGCCGCAGGTGGACGTGACCCGCTTTACATATGCTGTATTTGTATCCGCTGTAAATAGCTTTTAGATAGCCTTTAGATACCTGCGAAATAGCTGTATAAAAGCCGTATGAGGGAAAGGAATGAGCAGAGCAATCAGACCAGAGACGGCCGTTTTTCTGTCTTTCTTGGGAATTACGCTGGTTGTTTGGGTGCTGAGGGGGGTCGGGCTTTTGACTTTTTTGCCAGGTTTGGTGATCTGGCTCCTCATTCTGCTGTCGGTTGGAGCCGGGGTGTTTGATTTTATCCAGCGCACAAAGCGCTAAAAGCTAGGAATATTCAACGAGTTTACTTACGACCAATCCGAAATCCTCGCACCAACTTCAGACGGCGCGATTGAGGTTCTTCTGGGGTGGGTTTAACGATCGCTACATCCTCAGCGTCATCGTGCTGCCGCCGAATCAGTTTTGCGCGTCTTTGCATTGATTCTCCAACGGTGACGTTGAGCTGATCCCCAATCAACATCACCAGGGAACTCATATACAGCCACAGCAGCAGTACGATTACGGCCCCCACTGCCCCGTAAGCTCGGTTGTAGTTGCCAAAGTGGGCAACATAAAGGCGAAATAAGTTTGACAGGATGGCCCAAAATATTGCAGCCAGGACTGCCCCAGGAAGAATCGGTTTTCCAGGAACCCACTGGCTTGGGCCAAAGCGATAGACAAAGGCAAAGGCGATCGATACAATTCCCAGGGCTAACGGAAAGGTCAGTAGCCGCCATAGCGTTTCTAGTAGGTTGACATCTGCTAGCCGACGAACCACTAGATCACCGACAAATACGAGGGTGGAAGCTAACAGCAGCAGTAAAATCGTTCCAATTGTCAATCCAATGGAAATTAGCTTTTTCTTCCAGAAGGGGCGGGTTCTTTCTGGAGAAATTTTGTGAATCTGGTCGAGGGCGGTCATCGCGGCACTTAGCGCTCCAGAGGAGGCCCAGAGTGCGATCGCAAAACTCAAGGAAAACAAGCCGCCATTGCTACTCTCGCTTAGATCTCTGGCAACTCCCTCAATCAGCCCTAATGCTTCCAGGGGCGCTAGTTCACTCACTTCATCTGCCAGTCGCTGAAAAGCGTTTTGCAGAGGTTGAAACAAACCAATCGCAGTCAGTACTGCCAGGATTGCAGGAAATAGGGCCAGCATTGCGTTGTAAGCCATCTCAGCAGCTAGCCCCGGTAAACGCTGCTTGCCAACGCAATCAATCGTTTTCCTGATGGTTGTTAGATTAAGGTGCTGAAAAAATCGAAGAAATCGAGCAGATAGCATAGGTAAATGGCGGCAATACCTTCTGAATCACTCTGCCAGATTTGGAGCGCGATCGCCACTCGATGGAAAATTCCCGATCTCTAAATCTCTGCTTGAAGCTGAGTCGGCAACCGCACGGTGAAGGATGTCCAACCGTCCACGCTTTCGGCTTTAATGGTGCCACCACACTGTTCTACTAGCTTTTGTACTAGAGCCAATCCTAATCCCGTTCCGCCTTGTTTCCAGGGATCAGCATTGGGAACTCGGTAAAATTTCTCAAAAATGTGAGGCAGTTCAGAGGAGGGAATGTCCGCCTGGTTGCGAAGGGAAAAAGTCGTGGTTGGAGCTAAGTTCCAGCCAGGGTCCAGTTCTTGGTGTACCTTGAAATAAATTTCTCCGGAGGGAACGGTGTATTTACAGGCGTTGTTAAGCAGTTCTGCAATGATGCGCCGCAGCACAATGGGGTCTGTCGTCATTGGCAGTAAATCGGGAGGACAAGACACCTCCAGGGTTTGCTCGTGGGTTGCAGTTCGAGTATAGAAGGGTTCTACAATCCCTGGCAGCCAATCTTGCAGACGAATGACCTCAAAGGTGAGAGGGTAGCAGGTATCTTCTAATCGCTGCAAATCGAGCAGATCGTTAATCAGTTCTGCTTCGCGGGTCGATTCTGCATCTAAAATTTCCAGATACCGCTGTCGTTTTTCCTCGGTTGTGGCGGCTCTGAGCATATGAATTGCCATCTTGACGTTAGAGATGGGAGTCCGCAGTTCATGGGAAACGGTGCTGAGAAATTCATCTTTGAGGCGATTGAGTCTTTCTAGTTCGCGTACCTGAACCTGAGCGGCTTGGTACAGCCGAGCTTGGCGAATGGCGATCGCACACTGGTTAGCAACCTGCCTGACCAGGCGAATTTCAAACTCACTGAAGACATAATCCTTATGGTTGATTAGCCATAGATCGCCCAGCACTGCTTGTTCAACGCCCTGAGACGATTCTGGATCAACGAAAATAGGGCAGGCTAACATAGCGACTTGCCCCCGCACTGGGTTGGGCGACAGAGAGCAAAATTGAAAGTAGTAGCCCTGACGTAGCTGGCTGTAAATTTCTGGGAAATGTTTCATCTGAGCGACTCTTCCCTGATAGGCGGGGATTGAGTCAATGTACTCATAGTGAATGGTCGAGGTGCCCTGGTCGAGGTCGTACAGAGCCGCGTTGCAGCCACTCAAGCCCAGCACCAGCGTCAGTTCACGCACGGCAGTTTCAAGTATCTGGCTTTCGTCAAGCGAGTCCCGCACTTTGTCGGTAATTCGCTTGAGCATTGACTCAAATGCGACCGCTCTCTGAACTTCGACAGTGCGCCGCTGCACTTCTTTTTCCAGGTTGGCGTTGAGTTGCTGAATCTGCTGATAAAGCTCAGACTGGTGCAGGGCAGTTGCCAGATGATCGGCTAACTGCTGGAGAGAATCAATTTCTGAAGCTTGCCAGTTGCGCGTGGTGCTGCACTGATGCACTGATAAGAATGCTAAAACCTGCCCATCTTGAATAATCGGAATGGACAGGAGCGCTTTAAGCTGATAGCGACGCAGCAGTTCCAGGCTTTTAGCGGGAAGCCCAGACTGCTCAATGTCGTGAATCGCATACGCGCCTCTTTGCTGATAGGAGTGAAGACGCTCTGTCACCCATTCTTGCTCTACTGCAAGATTTAAGACAGATACCCAACCTGGCTCAAGAGCTTCGGTGATGTTAACCCAATCTCCGTTTGAGCGAGAACGAGAAATTAACACTCGATCGGCTTGAAAGAATGATTTGGCGGCGGTTGCTGTCGTATCCAGGATTTCTTGAGGGTTGAGCGACTGACGAATGCGGCGGGCGATCGCACTTAGCCACCTTCCTTGTTCTACTTGCTGCTGAAGCTGTGCCTCGGTTTGTTTGCGATCGCTGATGTCCTGAATCAGCCATCGCAGCCCCGTAATTTGACCCGTCAAATCCCAAATTGCATTGACGCTCAAAATCGTATGGAGCAAAGTCCCTTTTGCTGTGTTGAAGCTAATTTCTGCCGATTGCTCTGTTGCATCTTGCTGAACCTGAGACAATATCAGCGAAAATTGTCTTGAGGTTTCAGCAGCCACAAATGCATCTAGAGACTTGCCTTGAAGCTGGCTGTCCGCGACTCCAAGCAGGATTGTAGCAGCTTGATTTGCCTCACGCACAACTCCTGTCTGGTTTGTAACGAAGTAACCTGCTGGGGCATGGTTAAATAACTCCTGGTACTGTCCCTCGGCTGTTTCAGGCTGCTGATCCAAGTTTTCTCTATTCACATTCTCGTCTCTTGCCGTTGCAATAGCGGTTTCAGGGGCTGACACGACTGATAGCGGGGGGGCATCCCAGTGTTGGGCTTCTGGTTTCGATTCCATGAGCAGAGATTTTTCAGGTCTTGCAACTTACGATTGCCGGAAATTACGGACAAAAATGTTTTCTCATACGCATTATTCCCGCGATCGCTCAAACATCTCCTATGTGCAGTAGGTCTTAGCTCTTCAAAAGTCTATCCGAACTTACAGCGCTTCGCGCTTAAATGCGTTTAGACTTTTTGCTGGGTGCCGTGCTCAGAGCGGCACCCAGCAAAAAGTCTAGGGCTTAGGCAATTTTCAATTGCTGTAAAAGGTTGGAGAAAGCAAAAGAGGGGAGAGAACCTGTGCCCTCTCCCCTCTCTTTTGCTGACTTTGATGCTGGTTGGTTTGCCTGCCGCTTTAGCTTTTGTCGCAAACCCTTTAGCTGCTTTAGCTTTTGTCGCTGTCGGGCACTGCCGCCTTTGCCTTTATCATTTCTACCTTCTCGGCGGGGAGATTCCCACCGCTTGAGTCGCTGAGACATAGCTTTCCTCCTGTCGAGTGGTTATCTCAAGTAGGTTCTCCAGAACTCGCCTGAGAAAAACCTGCCTGGCAGATTTGCCTGGTTATGTTCCTAACTGCTTTACCTAACTATGGGCAGAGCGAGACTCGAACTCGCATGACCGAAGCCGCCACATTTTGAGTGTGGTGCGTCTACCAATTTCGCCATCCGCCCTTCATAGCCTTACTATTATAGCCGATTGTGCGGCTTTGTAATAGCGATTGGTAAGTTTGGCTGCTTGCCCAGCGATCGATTTCTCTTGCCCGCAAAACTGGAACAGGATGGGTGAGCTGAGCGGTCTGGGCTTGCTTCAACAGTTCACCCAGTTCGCTGTCGCTAATGTCATCGTAAGAGCGAGCCTGGGCTAGAAATGCGTCGAGGTTTAGCTGGGGGGCGAGGGTGGGTGAGCCGCCAGTCAGCTTCATCAGCACGGATGCGACGATGCGGGGATCTTGGGCTACGAGCAGAGCAGCGCGATCGCAGGTAAACTCGGCACAACGAACCCATTCTAAAATTTGCGCCTGAAGATTTTGGGCGATTACTCCTCCCAGCGGAATCAGTCCTGCTGCTAACACTACAAGATTTGCCAGAGTTAGGTAAACGCCATGATCGCACTTGAGATGCCCTAACTCGTGGGCAATTACAGCCTGGATTTCTTCAGGGGTCAGTAGCTCAATCAGGGAGGTGTGAATCACGATGAAGGGCTGCTTGCCGCGCACCGCGAAGGTGTAAGCGTTGGGTGCTGGATGCTGGCGAATGTAAAGCTGCGGAGTCTCTAGGTCTAGAACCTGGCAGGCTTCGACTAGAAGTTTGTGTAGGTTGGGTAACTGCTGCTCACTGATGAGAATGCTGGAGGCAATATTTTCCAGATAGAAGAATTGTTCAGCGATCGGTCCGAGTAGATTTCGGATGAGCAGATCTAGTCCAGGAAGCTGCTTCAACGCCTGGGTTGCTTTTAAATCTAAGGGGTGACGAAACTGATCTGACTTGAGACCAATTAGGAAAGTTTTGGAGAAGGGCATGGCGAACTGAAGGGAAATTGGGTGAAGCCGATTACACCTGGCTTCGAGTTTAGTATAGCGAGAAGTTTGGCTGGCTGGGGGGGCGATCGCCGAGCATGGGGGCGATCGCGTTAGGAGAACTAACTCCAGAATTGACTAAGCTATAACACTCGCTTCAGACGAGTCAGTTGAAGGCTGCGTTGTTTCAGAGGGGTCTGCCGGAACTCTTTGCAGTTTAGCTCCTAGTTTTTGCAGCTTAACTTCGAGGTTGTCGTACCCTCGATCGAGATGCTGTAACCCTTGAATGGTGGTCATGCCCTCGGCTGCCAGTGCAGCCAGCACCAGTGCAGCCGAAGCCCGCAGGTCAGTTGCTACAACTGGGCCCCTGACAACAGCGGGACTCCGCGAACGATGGCGTGATTGCCTTTAACCCGAATGTCTGCACCCATGCGGTTTAGCTCTGCTACATGACGCAAACGATTCTCAAACACGGTTTCTGTGATAACGCTATCACCTTCGCTGAGGGTGAGTAGCGCCATGAACTGTGCCTGCATATCGGTTGGGAAACCCGGATAGGGCAAGGTTTCAATGTCTGCGGCGAAATGAGTTTGAGCCGGAACGATCCGCAGACGGTTGGGGGCTTCTGTCACGACTTCTGCACCGATTGCCTGAAGTTTGGCAATGACTGCGGCTAAATGATCCGGCACGACGGGAGCTAGTGCAATTTCAGAATGGGTAATTGCTCCAGCAACCAGGAAAGTTCCTGCTTCAATTCGGTCGGGAATGATGGAATAGTCGGTGGAATGTAGGTTTGGCACACCTGAAATCAAAATGGTGTTGGTGCCTGCACCGCGAATTTTTGCCCCCATTGCCCGACAGAAATTTGCCAGATCGACGACTTCTGGCTCCTGGGCAGCATTCTCGATGATCGTTTCCCCGTCGGCCAGGGTAGCGGCCATCATAAGTGTTTCGGTTGCGCCCACGCTGGGATAGTCGAGGTAGATTTTGGCTCCTTTGAGCCGCTTGTTTGCCCCAGTGGTGTAGGCGTGAACTGTGCCATGCTCAATCTGCACGTCAGCGCCCATTAGCTGTAACCCTTTAACGTGCAGGTCTACGGGTCTAGCACCGATCGCACACCCACCCGGTAGAGGGACTCTTGCCACCCCCAGTCGCGCCAGCAGGGGTCCAATCACAAAGAAGCTAGCTCGGAGCTGGCTGACTAACTCGTAAGGGGCTTTGGATTGCCCAATGTGCCGCGAGTCGATTTCTAGAGCGTCACCATGCCGTTCTAATTTCACACCTAGAGACGACAAAATTTCGCCCATTCGCTGTACGTCTACCAGTGAGGGAACGTTGCGGATGCGGCAATCTTGGGGGCAAAGCAATGAGCCTGCCATAACGACCAGGGCTGAATTCTTGGCTCCGCTGATTTTGACTTGTCCCTGTAAAGGAGCTTTACCCCAGATTTTTAGCACTGAGTCGCCTTCCTCGGGCAGAGAACGAGGGCTTGATGAATTAAAAGAAGGAGTAATGGGTTTGTCCTCCAGAATCGGTTGGTATGTCTATGACTTCAAATTTGGTTCTGATTCTACCGGAAAGCGTCGGAATGTTGAGAATTCTGACTTACAGCAATTGAGTTGGACTGACGATAGAATCCTCTACGGGTTAAAATTGACTTAAGAATTTGCTTGACTGTTGCCTAAGATTAGGGGATGATAGCGAATCGCAGCCCCAAAAGCGCTAGTGCGGAACTGGCGGAATTGGTAGACGCGCTAGATTCAGGTTCTAGTGTCTGCAAAGACTTCCGGGTTCAAGTCCCGGGTTCCGCATTTTGAATGGTGAAATCAGTCCCCGGTTTGGCTCAAGCTGAATCGGGGGCTCATCGTTTTGGAAGTCAATTCAGTTTCGGCAACTCGTCAAAACTGCTTATCTATTTCTTGTTTTGCGTAACAAATTTTAATCGTTAGACCTTCATCGGATCAGGGATTAAACAAAACCCATTTTTATGGAAACGGTATTGTTCTTCACGCAAATCTTCACGCAAGATGTCTCTTCTGCAAAAATCTACTTTTCTCAGAGATGCTGACTAGTTTGCAAAATCCGCTAGTGAAACAGATGCGAAAACTGCACCGAGCAAAGGAGCGGCGAGAGCAGGGGCTATTTTTACTGGAGGGAACGCATTTACTGGAGGAAGCCTGTGCAGTAGATTTTCCTTTGGCGGTTGTTTGCTGCACTTTGGAGTGGCAAGACCGTCATGCTGAGCTTTGGGAGCGGGCAAGGCAAGGGTCGGGTCGGGTGGAGTTGGTGAGTGCTGAGGTGCTGGAGGCGATCGCCACCACTGTACAACCTGATGGCGTAGTCGCTACCGCAGAACGGCGATCGCCCCATTTGCCGCTCAGTTCCAATATTAGTCTGGCGATCGCGCTAGAGACGCTGCAAGATCCGGGCAATTTGGGTACGGTGATTCGCACGGCGGCAGCGGCGGGGGTGGATGGTTTGTGGGTAAGTGCAGACAGTGTTGATCTGGATCACCCTAAGGTGCTGCGGGCATCAGCAGGACAGTGGTTTCGCTTGCCAATGGCGACTAGCAAAGATTTACAGGCGGAAATTTTGCAGCTTCAGTCGCAGGGAGTGCAGGTGGTCGCAACGCTGCCTACTGCCGAGTTGACTTACTGGCAGGCAGATTTTGAGCGACCTACACTGGTTTTGCTGGGAAATGAAGGCGCTGGGCTGTCAGAGAGCCTGACAGCAATGGCTAATGTGCAGATCAAGATTCCTTTAGCGGCGGGTGTGGAGTCGCTGAATGTGGCGATCGCGGCTGCTCTAATTTTGTATGAGGCGCGGCGGCAGAGGGAGGGGAAGGAACCAGGGGCTAGGGGCTAGGGGCTAGGGGAGCAGTGTGAAGATAGGGCAGGTGGTAAGCAACAAAGCTTTGATGAACAGGGTCTATCCTCATCCCTCATCCCTCATCCCTCATCTCTCATCCCTCCTCAATCTCACGAGGCTCGTTTTGGGTTTGGGCTTGAATGAATTGCTCAATGTCGGCGGCGGCATCTGCTAGTGCATCCAGTCCGAAGGCTGGCTCGACGCGATCGGACTGCTGTTGTGTGGAATCGAGTGGGGCAGGTGTGGGATCAGTAGTTTCGCTGGGCGATTGCAGAGTAGTTTCTAGCTGGGCGATCGCCTGCATAAACGCTTCAGCGGCAGCACGACGGAGTTCTTGTGAACCTTGATCCATTTTGCTGGCTCCTCATTCCAAAACGAGAACGTTGGACGCATTCTATTGACACGCTTATTTTGCCCACAAGCACAGTCAATAGCTATTCGGCTTCTGGGAAGGTGACTGTTGCGACGGCTCCCTGGTTTCCTAAAGGTTGGGGGGTTGCTCCGTTGAAGCTGGCTAAAACGCCTCCGGCATTCCCGGCTCTGATGATTAACTGTTCTTTTGCGGTCCAGGTTCGCTGTTCGCCCTGAGGCAAAATTCCCTCGTACTGAATTTCGCCGTCAACGGTGACTCGCAGCCAGGATTCATCCGCCAAATTTACACTCACTTCAATGTCGCTGCTAGGGGCAACGGAGGGCTGAGGTGAGGCGACGGGGCTGGGTGCGGGTTGAGAGTCGGGTGGAGCGGACGGGCTATCGACTACGCTGGATGCAGAGGTTTCTGGTGGAGTCGATTCGCTTGACTGCGGGCTGAATTGACTGATTAGAAAAATTGCTCCACCCATGATGGTAATTCCGGCTAGTCCGTAGAGGGCATAGAGCGGGTTCAAACGGGTTGGGCTGGTGGATTCTGAGTAAGTTGGTTCTTGTCTCGGTTTAGAGTTGACTGTATTCGGACTGTCGATCTGCTGGTTAAGGGGGGCTGGGCTAAGCGTTTGTGTGTAGATAGGTTTTGAACCGGGGTCAGGGGTAGGGGCGATCGCCCGATGTTCTGTAAACTGCGGGGGGAGGGCTTTGGGCTGCTCAGATTTGGCAGGTACGGCGGTGGTGTCGAGGGAGAATTGTTTAGACAGAGCAATTCCGTCCAGTCCTACAACGTCTCCGTAACGACGGATGAAGCCCTGGATAAAGATGGGTTCGGGTAGGACGGTCGCCTGACCGACTTCTATGGCTTGCAGCAGGCGCAGTGGGATAAAGGTTTTGGCTGCGACTTCTTCTAGAGATTTGGACTGCTGCTCCCGTGTTTGGTGCAGATGCACTCCAATTTCTTTAAGCTGCTCTAGCTGAATGGGGTCTAACTTGCTCACCGACTACTCCTTACTCCTCGTCGTTGATGCTTACTCAAGGGCGTTAAGCTATTCCATCTACTACTACCAGAAATAATTCGGATGGTGATGATCTTATAAAAATTTGTCGGCAAAAATTCTTTTTTCCAAAAGTTCCAAAAGGTTGTTTGGTCAGGCAGTCAGCAGCAGTACTGCGTAAATTCCTGCACCCAGGGCAAATGCTCCAAAACGGCTCTCGCGATCTTCGGGCAGCTCTTCTTTGAGGACGTTGAGGATAATGCCTCCGGCGAGAAAGGCAAACAGGAGGGCGATCGCTGCTTCGTGAATTTTGGTGCCATAGCCAATTGCGGCTCCTATAATGATTGCGGCGGCTAGCACCCAGCGCCCTGTTTTGTCGTAAGTGTGTTTATGGTTTTCGCGCAGTCCATAGTCGTTAACGACAAAGTGAAGTCCGAGGGCGATCGCAAAAAAGAGCAAACTCAAGATTCCAGGTTCTTCTCGGTGAAATAGCAGATAGCCGATCAGGGCGTTATAAACTGCAAAAGAGCCAATATGTAGCCAAAATATACCAATGTCAGGGATATCACCTTTGCCGGATTCTTCATTGCGCTGTCGTGACACCACAACGGCTCGCTCTAGCCCATAGAATGCTGAGATGCCTAGAAGCGCCATTAGGTAGATGTGATGTTCTAGAAATAAAAGGGATTGGTTTACTGAGGTTTTGTCAAGGGTTTGGCGGATGGTTTCTTGGGCTTCGCCCAGGTCGGGCAAGATGTGAATAAACACATAGGCGACGGAAACTCCGCTGCTAAAGGACAGCCAGCGACTGCGCGGAATAGTGCTGAGCGATCGCATATTCCGCGCAAACAGGTGGACTAACGCTAACACAATGGCTAACGATGCGGATAGAAGGGGCAAATTAGAGTCGAACATAGCAACCCTTTGGCAGTTTCTTCTTACTATTCCAGTACAGACCGCCCATACTAACGAATTTAGTTAAAGGCACTGTCGGTTAGCCCTGCTTTACTTTCATTGGTTTTTGTCTGTCTCCTGGGTTTCACTTCCGTTTTGCTGTGATCGGATTTCAGCCAGTTTCCTAAGAGAGTCACTAATGCTACGCGCTTGAGGAATTGCGTTTTTCCCAGCGGGCCAACCCTCTCGCTGATGGGTGCGATCGCCATCTGTTTCTTCAGTCTGGTCGTGGAAAAGAACTTGCTGGGTGGGGAAGGGCAAATCAATGCCGTTGGCAGTCAAGGTATTTTTAATTGCTATTAACACTCGATCTTGGGTATCTAATGCATCTGAGCGGGTGGGAGGATTAATCCACCAGCGGGCGCGAATGTTAACGGTGCTTTCTGCTAAACCTATAACTAGGGCATCGGGAGCAGGGTTTTGTAACACTGCATCAACGCTGGCGATCGCCTCCAAAATTAGCTGTTTGGCTTGCTCAATGTTGTCTCCGTAGCCAATGCTCACATCATACTCTAGACGGCGATTATCGAAGGCGGTGTTTACGGTGACGGCGTTAGTGAATAGCTCCGCATTTGGAATCACAATCCGACGGCCATCGTAAGTTCTAATCGTCGTTGCACGAGTTTCAATGTTTTCGACGGTGCCTTCAAAATCTTTAAATACAATCTGGTCGTCAATCCGAAATGGCTCAGTTAATAAAATCAAGATTCCTGCTAAAAAGTTTTGCAAGATATCTCGAAAAGCAAAGCCAATGGCAACGCCGCTAATGCCTAAAAGCTGAACTAGATCGCCCGCTTGGAAGGTTGGAATAACTATGGAGAGAGAAACAAACAATCCAAACAGAATGGTAGTTCCTTGAGCTAAACGCCCCAGCACCAGGCCCAGGTTTCTCGCTTGTCGATGTCTGCGTGTTAAGCGCCTAACCGTTGATCGAATGCCTCTCCCAGCTAGAAAAAAGATGCCAAAGACAAGGATTGCAAGCACAATGTTTGGCAGCATGAGGATAAAACTGCCATACATAGCTTGAATTTTGTCTAAGGCAGTTAGAGCAGACGCTTCTGGCTGCATGAATTCCTACGTAAAAACATCATGCAAATGATAGGAGAAAGTGAGTAGCTTTTTCTCTACCTTTGGCCAGTGCAGTTAAATGTAAAATTGGGATGCACCTGTTACCTACGTCCAATAAAGAATTTGAGCTTTAGGGAAACGACGGGCGATCTCCCGTTCAAAGAACTGCCGTAGCTCCTTCATCACGTCGGCTTCGTAGACATACTTGGTACCGCCAAATTTATTGCGCTTAACGCTACGGGTGGTCTCATCCATATCTAGTTTGGTCTGCGGATACCAGGTGGTCAGCACCTCTTTGGATTTGGGGGTGAAACGATGGGAAATGAGTTCAAAGGTGAGATCACAGTCAAAATCTAGAGCTTCGCTAATGGTGTCTAGAAGGTGAGTGTAATGTTCAACCCAGTCATCCATTACCATGATTGGGGCGATCACTAAACCAATGGGGTAGCCTCCCTGAGAGGGCGATCGCGGCAGTGCTAATTTGCGTAACGCCTGAAGTCGAGCCGCGACGGATGCAGTCCCTCCCTCAAAACGTCCAGAAATCGGTGCAGCGTTTACACTGGCACGACAGCGAGTGTGACCGTTGTGAGGCAAATCTAACAACCCATCTACTGCATCAAATTTAGATACCCAGCGCAGATGCATTCCTTCTTGCTGACCAAAATAACGAATGCACTCGGCAAGGCTACCTGTTAAATGTTCAATGCCTAATGGATCGGTGTAGCAACTCACTTCATAGGAAGTGATCTGTCCAGGCTGCTTGTAGTGAATTAGGTTATCTAGAATCTGAGGTAGGTTGGCAAAGGCACGAATTACGGGTGGGCCAGATAAACTGCCTGCCAGATAGCAGTACTGACAGTGAGCCGGACAGCCCTCTGCCAGGTGAAACTGCCAATCGGCAGAAGGGGGAATTGGGCTGAGTTTAAGGGCGCTGGGTGGGGCGGTGACGACGGCAAGGGTGCGTTTAGAAATGTCATATGTAGCGCGATCGCTCTCTCCTCTTAACCCCGTCAGGCGATTACGAGGTAGCTCCTCAACAGGCAAGTTGAGAGCTTGCACTCGTGAAAGAATCTGCTGTCCCCAAGGCTCTTCTAAGGCAGCAGGGGTAAACATCACCCGCTCAGGCATCCACAAACGAGCAGAGCGCACGGGCTGACTTGGAGTAATAACGGCTATATTGGTATTCTGCAAAACCTAATCCTCTAACACTTCACGAATGCGTCGCTCTAAACGCTCCAGATCAAGCCCTCCTTCATCACGGGCAATCCGGCGCACTGTCGCATTGACATTGCTTAAATCATTGACCAAATCTCTAAGGATCTCCTGCTGCTGTCGAGATTGAGTCACCTCACGCGGCTCCTGTACCAGGTCACGCACGATAGAATCTTCTGCCCGTGACGCAATCAGCGGATCAGACTGTCCCTGAAGCTGAATAAAGGTTCTGCGACCAGGCCCACGATCTTCCTCAATGGGAATTACGGCTGTCACCTGATCGGAACGCACATACTTACCAAACCCTAAATGAACCAGTACAGACGACTGAATCTTCATGCAATAGTGTGCTGCTTCCTGCTTATCTTTATATTTCTATTATCGCTCCGTAGCAGTAGACTGAATCGCTTATTCGGAGCGGCTTTCACCTCATTTTAGTAGGGGTTTCCTCAAGCAATTTACAGGAGCATTTTGACTTGCGTTTAAGCTCACGTTCTAACTATTCAAGGACGAGTTTTAAGCAATTCGTGAATGCTCTGAAGCTCTGCCAAAATCGCCCGTAGCAATTCCTGAGTGACGGTTTCGGCAGGCTGTTGAATTTCAATGATGACCTGTTTAATTCC
The DNA here is from genome assembly GCA_012033355.1 of Leptolyngbyaceae cyanobacterium RM1_406_9. Lineage (GTDB taxonomy): Bacteria > Cyanobacteriota > Cyanobacteriia > Elainellales > Elainellaceae > JAAUTN01. The sequence goes on from JAAUQZ010000108.1 coordinate 14,121, forward strand.
TAATACATCTTTAGCAAATCGGGCTACCTCATTAGGATGAAACAGCAGCGGGTCGTCTTTGTTCAGGCGCAATTCTGGATTCAGCTTTTGCGAATCGTAGGGCAAATTAGAGCTTTCTGGGTCGGTGTTGGCATAGCGATAAACCGAAGCCCGAGAGCGATTCAGAGCTTTTTGTACGGCTTCAACAGACATTAATCCTTGAGGATTGCTTGAGGTTTCAGTATCCATTAGTTTCTCTCTGCTTTGAGACTCACTGGTATCAATATTAGTCTTATTTCTAGAAATGTCAGTCTCAGCTTAAATAACCTGGTTTGCTTTGAGACTCGCCAGTCTTATTTTTAGTCCAATCGAGAGGATATGAGTCTTATTGCGAGATAAGGGTATAGCTTGGTAATCAGGTTCAGGACTTATGCATTCCGTTGTGGAGCGAGGAGCTTGAGTCGAATGTCACTGAAATAAGTAGAAATGCAGCGCTCAGATCTGCGACTTCTTCAAGAAGTCGCAGATCTTACTCCCTTAAGTCAGTGCCATTCAGCTTAAGCCCCTTGACAGGAAGGCGATCGCCTGATTTCGCATTCTACCTGCGTCAGTCTTGAGGCTTCTAATTACTTATTGCTCACAAGTCTTATGTCTCAAGCAAAGACTCGCTTGTATTCCCATAAGTCCAAGATTGAGTAGGTTGAGTCTATCCACAAGAAGAAAATTCCTGCTTCTACAAGTTTCGTGCTGAACGCCCAAATTAGAGATTATCCGTTAAGCAAATCTCAGCCAAATCGCCCTTACCCTCGATTTCTCTCCTGCGGAAGAAAAAACTGACTCGACTTCAAAATCTTCCAAGCAGAGCCGAAATCTAAAAAACAGTGGGCTTCTATCCTGGAATGCCTATTTTTTAACTGCGAAGGGAGTGACTACTTCTCTACTTCAGTCAGTTTTGATATTTTGTATCAAGCTAAGACTCAGACGACTCTAAATAAGTCTAGCTACAATACGGTTGAGTCTACTTATGGGATGTAAGCTTTAAAGCTGTTTGCGTGAGTAGCAAGCCTGTTGAAAGAGTTTTAGAGCTTGTACAAGCGTGACTCAGGGGTTTATCCCTAAAGGAAGAACAGATATCTGAACAGGTCAACCCGGAAATAGAGGGCAGATCGAAAGAGTTGCAATACCTTGATATCTGTGTGGCTTAAGTAATTCGACGGGAGATTTTGTTTTCCTGGGTTGAGGACACACAGTGAATGAGACGCAGTAGAGGAATTGAAGATGACACAGCTCAATCAAAAGAAAGTTGCCATTCTAGTTACGGATGGTTTTGAGCAAGTGGAGATGACCAAACCCAAGCAGGCTCTTGAGCAAGCAGGTGCCAAAATTCACATTATTTCACCAAAAAGTGACACTGTTCAAGGCTGGAATCATTTTGACAAAGGCGACAATTTTCCGGTTGATTTGAGGCTGGATAGTGCAAATCCTGGTGATTATGATGCGCTTTTGCTGCCGGGTGGTGTAGCCAATCCTGACCAGTTGCGTACTGATGAAAAAGCCATAAAGTTTATCAAATCGTTCTTTGAGGCGGGCAAACCCGTTGCGGCGATTTGTCATGGACCCTGGACGTTGATTGAGGCAGATGTCGTGAAGGGGCGGACGGTGACTTCTTGGCCCTCTCTCAAAACCGACTTGAAGAATGCAGGGGCGAACTGGGTTGATCAGGAGGTTGTGGTTGATCAGGGCTTGGTGACGAGCCGTAATCCTAATGATATTTCTGCTTTTGTGGACAAAATGCTTGAGGAGTTTGCAGAGGGACGGCACGAGGAGCAGCGTCGTTCTGCTTAAGTAGAGGCTGAGGTTTTAGAAACCTAAAGTTCCAAAAATATAATGTATTTAGGCGGGAGGCATGACTCTATTGTGTTTCTCGCCTAATTTTTTAAGTTTATGCTGCGCTAGCCCATGCTGTGAATGCTCAGATTCCTCCACCTGCTAAGGAAATTTCTAAGAAAGAATTTATCCCTGGGTAGGAGTAGATTTTGCCAGAATCTTTACATTTGACCAACAGTTTTGATGCTAAACCTGCCCCTACAGGTATTTTGTCTGCTAGAAATCTCCTAGAGTCTGTGCTTTTGTCTCACGTTGAGGTTTCTTGTCTCGGCTTGAGTCCCAAAAAGAGATAAGATAGTCTAGTTATGATACGTATTTCTTTGCTTTGAAGTTGAATCTTTGGTGCGGATGAAAATCCAGGGTATGAATGTTAAATTACTTTGCGGGTAAGTTAGGCTGTCTTTGTCGTCTCTAACTTGCTAGAGCAGTCCTAAATCAGTCGTAAGACGAGTGGGTTGTGAGAGGGGCACCTCTTCGGAGTGCGTCTCCCACAACTTATTTAGGATCGCAACAATATCTTTTAATGCTGCAAGAAATGGTAATTTCAAAAGATTAAAAATGAATTTGAATTTGCTTGTAAGTCAACTTCTACTTGGGTGTTTTTCGATCGTTTTA
>JAAUQZ010000109.1 GCA_012033355.1 Leptolyngbyaceae cyanobacterium RM1_406_9
CCGAAGTACTTCAATGCAACTCTGAGGTACTTCAATGCAACTCCAAAGTACTCCAATACAACTCCAAAGTACTCCGGTGCAACTCCGAGGAACTCCAATACAACTCCGAGGTACTCAAATACAACTCCGAAGTACTCAGATACAACTCCGAGGTACTCAAATGCGATAACTGGGATCTTGCACCAGTGGCAGGAGGCATTGCACTAAAGCCTTGAGATCAATCTCAGGCTCAAAGCTAAAACTCGTTAAAACGAGTTAGAACAGAATTCTGGCAAGCGTTTGAGTCAGTTTCAACTAACTTGAGCGATCAGCCCGGAATTGATTCCAGGGCGGAGCATCGGGCAACGGACTTCCCCTGATGGAACCGGGGGCTTAAGCCTGAAATAAGTAAAAGACGAGTGTCCAGATCTGTGACTTCTCGAAGAAGTCGCAGACCTTAGCCCATGATTGGCGTGGCGATCGCTTGATTTCACAGTCTTGCTTGCGTAAGTCCTGTTTTGTGTAAGTGCGGGCAGAATGCCCGCACTTACACAAAAATCAAATCAGTCTCTTTGTCTTGTTCCTACACTCTGGCCAGAGTTACCACTTCTGACTGATCCTGATACTTTCCTTGCCGCGTCTCGTAGCTAACTTCGCAGGGTTCTCCTTCCAAAAATAAGAGTTGCACAATTCCCTCGCTGGCATAAATTCGACAGTCTGCACTGGAAGAGTTAGAAAACTCTAGCGTCAAATGTCCGCGCCACGCCGCCTCTGCGGGGGTGAGATTGGCAATGATGCCGCAGCGGGCATAAGTACTTTTGCCAATGCAAACAACCGTAATATTGTCTGGAATTTGCAGCCGCTCTAGCGCCACTCCTAATCCATAGGAATGGGCAGGCAGAATAAAAAAGTCACCACTGGAATCACTGTGTAGCTGAGTAGGTTCTAAGTTGTCGGGGTTGAAATGTTTGGGATCAACGACCGTACCAGGAATGTGGCGGAAAATGCGAAACTCTGCCGGAGATAGGCGAATGTCGTAACCGTAGGAGGAAAGCCCATAGCTAATCACCGGGCGCAGTGCTGTCGATTCTAAACTGATGCCTCGAATCAAACTTGGCTCAAATGGGGCAATCATTCCTTGAGCCGCCATCCGAGCAATCCAGGTGTCATTCTTAATCATCGTTTTGTGGGAGTAAAGGTTGTTGAGTTCTTAGCCTTTAGGGGCGATCGCTTCGCCTTAGCTCAGTAACTTGATCTGCTATGTTTCGGATTGATTCAGGCACTTCTGGCCCTGTCAAAATTACGTCTACCTGAGGCGGACGATTTTCCAAAAACGCTAAAACTTCTGCCTCTGAGATCAGCCCAAAATTGATTGCCAAACTTAGTTCATCTAGCACCACCATTGAATACCGCCCTTCTGCAACAACGCTTTGGGTATAGCGCCAGAGGTCGAGTAAAGCTGAAACTTCAGTGTCTTCAATTTCAGAGGTGTCAATGCAGCGGGGCAAATCACAGCGCAGCCAGTCCAGATTTTGCCCCAGCCGTACTGGATGCTCATGCCCTTGACCAATGCCGCCTTTAAGAAACTGCACCACCAAAACAGACCTGCCCTGTCCCGCAATTTGCAATGCCTGAGCCATCACATTGGTAAAGAAGCTGCGGTAGGGGGAGGTAAAAACTTGAACCAATCCTCCTATTGTGTAAGGGAATTGGCGATTAGAAGCATTGGAACCATTAGAACTAAGGGACTGGGTTTCGATCTGGGAAACCATAGAAAAAATCACTCTAGCGAATCGGATCTTGACGTGCTGCAAGGCGTTAGTTTAAGACTGGGCTAGTACAGAAATACGTTACTCAAAAGCATACGTCCTTTGTCTCAAGAAATCTAGACAAAAAACGAAATGTAGCGTTATTTCCCTGATTTCCTCTCTATCAAACACTACTGATGTATACCCGTCAACTATGGCGCTATGCGCCTTGATTAACACGTTTTTGTGTGGAAGCCCCCGCTTAGTGGGGCTTCCACACAAAACGTATCTTAATGTATGCGCGTAAAGCTATATGTAGCAGGAGGGATGAGGGATAAGGGATGAAGTTCTGGAGAGCTTTGCTTCTACACCCGTGTAGATGTCTCCCCCACTCCCCCACTCCCCACCCCTGCTCCAAAACGCTGTATCCTTCTGAGAAGACTTTAAAGGCACACGAGGCAATCACAATGTGGCAGCGTCCTGATGGTCGGCAACCGGACCAACTGCGTCCGGTTTGGTTTGAGCGACAGTTTACTCGCTTTGCGGCTGGTTCGGTGTTAACGCACTGTGGCGATACTCAAGTGCTGTGTACGGTGACGGTGCAGCCGGGAGTGCCTAGATTCTTGGAAGGGACGGGGCAAGGATGGCTCACCGCTGAGTATCGAATGCTGCCAGGGGCAACGCCGCAGCGCCAAGAGCGGGAGTTTATGAAACTATCGGGACGAACGCAGGAAATTCAGCGATTGATCGGGCGCAGTTTGCGATCGGCGATCGACATGAAGGTGCTGGGCGAACGCACGCTAATTGTGGACGCTGACGTGTTGCAGGCTGACGCAGGAACTCGCACGACTGCAATTACGGGCGGCTATGTGGCAGTGAGTGATGCGGTGCAAAAACTGTTGGAGTGGGGAGACTTGGAGCGATCGCCCCTGCGTCACCAGATTGCTGCTGTGTCCATTGGTCTAATCGAAGCAGATCCTTTTCTAGACCTCAACTACCCTGAAGATATCGCTGCAACTGTTGATTTCAACGTTGTTCTAAATCAAGACCTGAGCCTGATTGAGCTACAGGGAACGGCAGAAGAAGGTAGCTTTACTCGCGTTCAGCTTAATCAGATGATGGACTTAGCTGAAAAAGGCATCCGGGAACTGTTAGAATTGCAGCGTCAGGCACTTCAATAAAGTTCTCCCAAAACGCGAAAAACTTCTCAAAAATGGTTTAGGCGGATGGGGGTGGGGTGCGAGGTTCAGCGTTGTCAGGGACGATCGCTGGACTGTCCTTTAATGCACCAGCCCCTTCCTCAGCAGCATTTTCTGAAGTCGCATCTAAAGCAACCTCTCTAGGAGAGCGAGAATTCTTCTCAACCCGTTCTACTAGCGGTAGTGTCGCTAAGCTTTCTGTAGCTCCTACAGGTACCCACTGGGGCTGCTTATCCCAGGGGTCTAAAACGTCTTTGATTAACACTTCCTCAACCCAGGTTTTCGCTACAACGGTTAGCGGGAGTGCCAGCAACAGCCCCAAAAAACCAAAAAAACTGGCGAAGAAAATTTGAGCGACTAGAGTAGCGGCTGGAAGCAGTGAAACTTGCTGCGCCATTACCGTTGGAGTCAGCCAGTAACTCTCAATTTGCTGAATAACTAGATAGAGAATGAGTACGGCGATCGCCTTCCAGGGTGCATCGAGCAGGGCGATCGTTAGGGGAAAGACTACACTCAGAGTCGGACCAATGTTGGGAATAAAGTTTAGAAGTCCTGCTAGCAGAGCATGAGCCAGCACCAGTTGAATTTGCAGTATCCACAGTCCAACGCCACTAAGGGCAGCAATAAACAGAGAGTTAATCAGAATTCCGGCTAGCCAGTTGCCGAGCGAGACTTCACACTTCACCAAAATTTCGTCTGCCCGTCGTCGATAAAACGAGGGAAAAAGCTGCAAAAGAGCCTGTCGGTAGGAAGTCGGATCTGCTAGAAACATAATGGTCAGAACAATCACCAGCAAAAATTGCAGGACTGCTGTGAGTGAGTTCGAGAAAAATGCAAAGAAGTTTTCGATTAGATTTCTGAACAGCGGTTGCAGTTCTCGCGTCAGATTAGAGGGCGTGGGTAACTCTAATTCTGGTAGCCAGGTGGGTTGCTGATTAACCAGATCTTCTACCCATTCCAACGCTTCAGCAAAGGCGCTTGGCAATAGCTCAACCAGTCGCAAAAACTGATCTAGAAAAGGGGGCACAATCAACACGATAAACAGGATGTTGACCAAAAACAGTAACCCCAACGTCAGCGCCACCGCTCCGACGCGGCGCATTCCGGCTCGTTGAAACCGCTGTACTACGCTGTTGAGGGCAGTTGCTAGCACTACTGCGGTAAATACCAGCAGCAGCATTTGACGGATCTGCCAGAGAATGACTAGGGCGATCGCCAAACACAAGAAGCCGAGCCACTGACCCAATTTCACAACGCTAGCTCCTGAGTAATGAAATTACATTTATCCCACATCAGCCACACCTTCGCCTGACTGGTCTGCGGAATCCTGATTTGATTGATTTTGGTCAATCTGCTTTTGCCGAATTGCCTGCCGAAATCCTAGCAGCACCAACACATTTGAGAGTGTGAGAAAGGACTCTGCCCCGCCGTGCAAAAAGTCTACGTTGGCTAGCGATTCTCCGTAGGTCACCTGAGCGTAAATACCAACGGGAATAGTGACTGCAACAAATACAAGCGTCATGTAGAATCCGATTAAAGCAAGGCGAGGGGTTTGACCCGAACGGGTGAGAAACCAGAGAAAGCCGAGATAGGGGAAGAGGGAGAGGGCGAAGAGGGTCTCTTTGGAGGGCATGGGAGAGGGAGGGAGGGATGAGGGATGAGGGATGAGGTTATTTGTCTTTTGTTAGGAGGGAGGGTGGTTCCTGCGGAGTTGCGCGGAGCGCTAATCGCCAGATCCACCAGGCAGCAAGGCAGAGCGTGATGTTGCCTATAACGGTCATAGCGGCTTGCAGTGTGACCAGCCATTCTAGCTCAAGAGCGTTATCAAAGAAGTGCCAGGTACAGGCACACATAGCGCTGACCAGGGCAGGTAGCATTCCAAACGACAAAGCTCTCCAAGCTGAATTGTGAGTGACTTCGGCATACGTCCAGATCAGCCAAATTGCGGCGATCCATTCGATGACGCTTGAGATGTGAATGATCCAGGTCGGGATAGAGAGGGCGTGCATGGTAGGAGAGATGAAGGGTTCTAGAGGTCGATTTTGGTGTGTGAAACACACGAAAAATCAACCCTTTTAATCAGGTATTGTAAGGGGTATGTTGTTTGACGGGATTGGAACGGCGAATGCGGGCGGTTTTATGTGGTTACTATGGCAAGGGCAATGGTGGAGATGAGGCCCTTTTAGCAGCTTTGCTGCAAATGTTGCCGTCCCATGTGGAGCCGTTTGTGCTATCGGGCAATCCGGCTGAAACGGCACAGCGCTATGGGGTAGCAGCAGGCGATCGGATGTCTTCTTCAATCTTTTCAGTTTTAAGGCGATCGGATGCTTTCATCTGGGGGGGCGGAAGTTTGATGCAGGATGCAACCAGCGCCTTCAGCCCAGTTTACTATGCAGGGTTGATGGGATTGGCGCGACGGATGGGTTTGAAGACGATTGCCTGGGCGCAAGGAATCGGACCTCTAAGCCGTTCTTCGACTCGCTGTTTGACCAAAAAGGCTTTTGCTGGCTGTGCGGCGGTGAGTGTACGCGATCGCGCCTCCGCTAAGCTGCTGGTAGACTGGCAAATTCCCTGTACGCTAGCGCCCGATCCTGTTTGGGCACTGGAGCCAAAACCCGTTCCAGGCTTGTGGAATTTGCCTGCTCCTAGAGTTGCGGTGATATTACGAACTCATCCGCATTTAACCCCGCCCCGCATTCAGGTGTTGACTCGCGCTCTAGTCGATTTTCAAAAAGCAACTCAAACCTGCCTGCTGCTCATTCCGTTTCAGCCTGTGCAAGATTTGGCGATCGCCCAGGCGATTCAACCTCAGCTAACAGGTTCCAGTCACATTCTGACGCTGCAAGATCCGCAGCAGTTGCGGGGAGTATTTGAGGGAGTGGAAATGGCGATCGCCATGCGCTTTCACGGACTCATCATGGCGGCGGCGGCTGAGTGTCGCTGTTTTGCAATTAGCTATGACCCCAAAGTAAGCCAACTCATGCAGGATTTAGATCTCCCTGGCTGGAACCTTAACCAGATTCCCACCGACCCCAACCCAATCTGCCAAAGCTGGCTAGAACTCTACGCCAACGGCGACCCGCTCTCTGCCGACCAACTCTACTCCCTCCGAGATAGAGCCTTGATGCACCAAGATTTGCTACATCAAGCCTTGAGATTCTAAAGGTCGCCTGCGTCCAGTGCCCGCACTTGCTCATCAGATAGCCGTGCAATGGCGATCACCTGTTCAATCTCCATTCCAGTCGCCAGCAGATTGCGAGCCGTCTGAAGTAACTGGGCTTGAGCTTGCTCTTTGGCGGCGCGTTCCCGTTCTTTTTCCAGCCGCTCCTGTTCCTTTCCCAACTGTTCCTGTTCAGTGTCGGTTAGCAGCCAGTTGCCCTCTCGATCGCACCAGCGCAACCAGGCATCTGGTAAACCTTCAAATTCGCCCTGCCAAATTCCCAGACCAATCTCCAGATCATCTAGCCAGATTGCTGGAGCCACTTCACCTACCGTTTGCTCATGATAAGAGCCGCCTTCTAGCTTGAAATAGCGCAGTCGTCTAGTATAGCGGCTGTAGACAATGTAGTGCGGAACTCGCAAATATCGCTCATATACCTCTAGCTTGCCAGGGGGGATTGTTTTTTTAGTAGGCTCTCCGTTTAATGTGGCTGAGGTTACTGCTGTAGCGGCACTGTGAAACCGACCTAAATCCTCTGCCTCGGTGCCTGGAGACAAAAATTCGACGATGACATAGGGAAACTTGCCTTCTTGCCACACGACATAGCTGCGGCGTGAGTCCTTCCCCTCGTACAAACGGGGCACGCCAACCACTAGAAACCAGTCTGGGCGCTTTTGCCACAGCGGGTGGGTGACATCGTAATAGAGATTAAGGTCGGAGGCGGTGAAGCAGTTGTTGCGGCTGTAGCGGCTCAGATGTAGGGTGCGGCTGAGCAGTTGCGGCTGTAGGTCGTGAAACTCGTCGGGCAAACCAGGCTCCTCTGGATCTTCGCTGGGCAAATCGTACATAGTGGGCAAGGTTTCGCGGGGCGATCGCGGCGGGTCAGTTTGTTCAACCCGTCTGGCTCGACCCTCAGCCGTCAGATCGTCAAGAATAGACATAACCCTTTCACAGCTTGACTCTAAAGTTAATTCTAATTTACACTAACAACTCGATTTCGCTGTTTTGACTACTTTTTGACTATTTTTTTGACTATTCACATGGCGCTGTATTCCTACAGCGATTACTCATCATGACTTCTCCTGATTTGCGACAGTATGCTCCTGCCACCCAGCGCAATCGAGAGCCAATTCTAGAGGTGTTACAACAGGTTTTACCGCAAGAAACAGTCTTAGAGGTCTCCAGCGGGACGGGAGAACACGCCGTTTTTTTGCCCCTCGTTTGCGCTCTTGCAAGTGGCTTCCCTCTGATCCAAGTCCTGCGGCACGAGATAGCATTGCTGCATGGCGGCAGGATTGCACCACTGATAGCTTGTATCCACCGATCGCCCTGGATGCGCGTGACTCTGTTTGGAGTGTAGAGCAGGACGACTTACCAGAGTCCCTACAGAATTTTGGGTTCAAACGGGGGGAATTGGGGCAATCGCCAACATTAACATGATTCATATTGCCCCCTGGTCAGCCTGCCTGGGGTTAATGGCAGGAGCAGGGCGAATCTTGCCCCCCAGCGGCATCCTCTACCTTTATGGACCCTATAAACAAAAGGGCAAACATACCGCGTCCAGTAACGAAGCATTTGATCAAAGCCTTCGTGCCCAAAACCCAGAATGGGGCGTGCGAGATCTAGAAGAAGTAATAGCCGTTGCCCAATCTCACCGTCTCTCTCTGCTCAGAGTTGTCCCCATGCCTGCTAATAACTTATCAGTTATTTTTAGACATGATGAGTAGCGATCGCTTTTCATCTAACCATTAGGGCAATGGTTTACCTGACGGCTACACCCTATTCCTGCCTCTACCAATCCGTTTGTGATCTACTGATTTTCTAACAAATGTGATAGAAGAGGGCTGCAATCTAAACCCTGCCCTTCAAACTGGATGGTATCCACTTCCTGGACAACTTCCAGCCAGATATATCGATGACCTGGTAATCCTGGTCAGAAGTAGACGGGCAAGCGACGGGCAAGACCAAACTTTAGAGGACTTCTGCTGAGAGCGCTGCTTACCAGACCTGTTGCAAATCATGAACATTCTGATAGGCTTGCGCTCTGTTCTGTCCCAATGATTCTAATTTGCGACTGGCTGCTAAATATTCACAAGCAACTTGCCACAACAAAACATCTTCTGTCAGAGCAGATACAAGAGAAATTGCTATTCCTTACCTGACAAGTTCTCGAGTTGAGGCGGGTTTGTGGAGTAAGCCGCTGCCTTTGTCGCAGTGTTCAAACAAGGTGATGAGCGTTCTCAGCCGAGTTTTGGCTTGATGCTTTGATGCAGCAGGCGGGTTAGATTGGAGTTGTGCAAAGCGTTGAACCAAATACTTTCCAAATACTTTTATGAGCAATCCGATCGAGTGGACATCTGAAGCTGAAGCCCGTCTAAAGGAAATTCCGTTTTTGTCCGTCCTGCTGCCCGTAAGAAAATTGAGAGATTTGCTCAGGAGTCGGGCGTGACTCAAATTACGGTTGAAATTTACGAGCAGGCTAAGCAGCGCTTTGGGTCTTAGAGGAAGGAACCATGATGGAACCCGCAACGGCTGAAAATGTTGGGTAAACACGATCGCCTCCCCTCACCCAGAAGCGATCGGCAAATCCCGTCAGATCCTTCAACGAGTGCATTATTGCAGTCTCTCAACTTGTTCACCTGATGGGTTTCCCTGGATGTCTCCCGTGTTTTTGCCTATGACGAGCAGCTGCATTTTTACTGGTCATCGGCGATCGCCTCTCGCCATTCCCAAAATCTGTGTTCGCAGCCCCATTGGCAATCAGCTTGTGGATACCAAAATTCAGCTTGACTTAGCGACTTTTGCTGCGCCAATTTGAGTTTCTGGATTGCGGGTGTACCAGTATGCCCAGGCGATTAATACAGCCTGAAAGGGTAATCTGGCGATGTAAAGCGCTTGACTATGGGGAATTCCCTCTACCGGGATGTTGTGTAACGTCATGTAGATGTTAGCCGGAAACACCGCAATAAACAGCGAAATCAAGCCCCAGGCAGCCGCCACACTCACCAGCGGAATCATTAAGCCAATTCCCCCCAAGATTTCAAAGAACCCACTCACATACACAGAGGTTAGCGGCGGAAAGGGCGGCGGCACAATTCGTGCATACTGCTCTGGACGGATAAAGTGAGTAATACCAACAATGATGGTACAAATAGCCAGAATGCCGCGTAGAATTTCTTTACGACGATGGCGATGAGTAGCGGAATCCATAAACAATATTTGGTGCAAGACAACTTTTAATGTAGCGATCGCTCCTCCATTTTGCGTCTATCTAGGGTCTGTTTCAGAGGATAGTTGAAAATGTCTAATCTGTAACCCAAAAGTCTGTAGGGGCGTAGCATTCGGGCAATAATTTTCGTCTATTCCAGGTTTACCTACCAAACGCTATGCCCTTACAGGAGACATTTGCTACTTTTCAAACCCCCTCTCAAGACCCTCAAATCCTTAGGATTGCTGTACCTCATGAGAAAATGGAGGTAATCCTTTAATTTAAATCTATGTTTAAAGTCGTGACCCCTGGTTTTTCACAAGAGTTTGAGCGCTGGACAGATGCTCTCAATACAGCTAATTCCTTGATTCCACAGTGCAAAAGCTGGACTCAAGATATTCGCATCTTCCTATTTGATGAATTAGTTTGGGTTTACAGCAGAAGCCACAAATATCCCCAGTATATCGGAGCCGGAATCTACGATCGCCTCGCCCGACTCTTCATTCAAGAGGCATTGGAAGAGGAAAACACTAACTCAAAAGATCCTTAAGCTAGAGAAACAAACAACTCAAAATTCCTAACTCCCACCCCTACCATGCCCCTTAGAACCATCATTCCACTTATTCTGCTGGTCTTTGTCCCGATTTCAATTGCTGCCGAACAACTGCACTGGGGAGAAACGGCAGTTTTTATCACTTCCGCACTGGCAATTGTTCCCCTCTCAATTTGGTTAACCACAGCGACCGAAAAGATTGCAGTTGTGACAGGACCAACCTTTGGTGGATTGATCAATGCAGTGTTTAGTAATGCAACAGAGTTAATTATTGCATTGACAGCCTTACGGGCAGGGCTGGTGGATATTGTAGAAGCTAGCATCACCGGAAGTATTATTGGTGCCCTGCTGCTGCTGTTGGGGTTGGGGTTATTGACAGGTGGAGTGCGTTATAAAGAACAAGAGTTTAAACCGATTTTGGCGCGGGTAAATGGCTCCTCAATGACACTGGCAGCGGTGGCGATCGCCCTCCCCACGCTCGTCATCAACACCTCTCGAATAGTGAATGTATCATCGATTCGCAGCCTCTCTCTTATTACCGCAGGCGCACTGATTGTGGTGTATGGGCTAACGTTATTGTTCTCCTTAAAAACTCACAGTTTTCTCTACGACATTGGTATTTCTGAAGAACCGATTCTAGAGCCAGGAGCCGACCCTCCCGCCAGCGGAATGCGTCGGCTGTTGCTTTGGTTAGGGGTATTACTCGCCTCCACAGTGGTCATTGCAGTGGAGTCAGAACTGTTTGTGGGTGTGATTGAGCAAGAAACATCCCGATTGGGGCTTACGCCGTTGTTCACAGGTGTGATTTTGCTGCCGTTGATTAGTGATGTAGCGGGCTATGTGCTGGTCGTTCGTCTGTCCATGAAAAACCAGATGGATCTGGCAGTTGCCACCGTAACGGGTGATAGCCTGCTGATTGCCCTGTTTGTTGCACCGATTCTCGTGTTTGTGGGGCAGGCAATGGGGCAACCCATCGACCTCAACTTCAACACCTTTGAAGTGATAGCATTAGCCATTACCGTCATCGTGAGTAATTTGATCCTATCAGGTGGGCGATCTAACTGGCTAGATGGTGTGTTTTTGTTAGCAACATACTTTCTCCTGGGCGTTGCCTTCTACTACCACCCCATCTACTAAGGAGATTTCTAGAGAAAAATTTACCCTTGAGTAGGGGCAGGTTTTGCCAGAATCTTTGCAGTTGATCCACAGTTCTAGTGCTAAACCTGTCCCTACAGATATTTTGTTTGCCAGAAATCTCCTAACCCGTATGGTTCCTCCTCTTCCCTTTAACCCTGACCGCCTCGTTACCAAGCTCCCAACTTGGTTGGCAACGAGTTTACTCCCCCACTCCCCCACTCCCTTACTCCCCCACCGTAACCATTTCTGCAACACTCCCCCACCCCCCTCCTCCCCTGGCTAAGGTAAAAGAATCGTATTTCACATTCCTTATCCCGGTACTGAACTTATGTTTTGCTACAGTTCATCACAAGCAGGAGCCAAACAAGTAGGAGTTAGACCACTTCGCGGAATTTGGCCATTAGCCTTGATCAGTTTTGTGGTGTTAGCCGCCCCTCAGCAAGCTGCAACCGCTGCGCCACAGCCCCTCGATTCACCCATTGCCCAGGTCAACCCCAATCACTCTGCTCAAACTCGTTTGCCGCGCTCGGTTGTGCGACAGATACGCCGTGATTTGTCTCAAAATTTCAACATTCCCCGACGCAATTTAGAAGTTGTTAGCTATGAACGGCAAACCTGGCCCGATAGCTGTTTGGGACTCGCCGCTGCCAACGAACGCTGCGCCACAGCAATTGTGGAAGGCTGGCGGGTAGAAGTCACTAACGGTCAACAAAACTGGGTTTATCGCAGTGATATGACTGGACAGGTGATTAGATCGGAAACTAATCAGAGTACTAATTTATTGCCCGAAGTGAGCGATCGCCTCCTCCAAACCATTGCCGAAGAATTTGATATTCCAGTCAACAGCCTACGCATCACAGAAGCCCAGCCCAGAGTATGGGATGGCTGCATGGGAATCTACGTGCCAAACCAGGCTTGCACCATGATTGCCCTTTCAGGCTGGCAGGCGATCGTAGCTGGAGAAAACCAAAGCTGGGTTTATCATTTGACTGAAGATGGTTCGCGCATTGTGTTAAACCCTACCGCCAGTGGTGGCAGCTTAATCCCCTCCTTCATTCCAACCGACGGACAGCCCTCTGAACCAATTGATGGCACCATTATCTTTCGAGCCGTAACTTCAGGTGGTTTAGCAGGTATTGTTTCACAAGTAATTTTAACGGCAGATGGCACCATCTATCGGCAGGTATCCCAACCGATTTCGCCTCGCCCCTCTAGTCCGGTAGTTGAGCGTCGCCTTTCACCAGAGCAGGTACAGCAATTTCAGCAGCTTTTAGAAGAACAGAGATTCCCCAATCTGAGCGGGCTAAGATACATCACCGATGCTGCCTTTGCCGATTATCCAACCACCACTTTCTACGCAATGGGGGGTCAGGTTGAATATATTGATTTGGCATACGACGATCTCCCGGAAGCGCTCCAGGAAGTGATTCAAGCTTGGAATCAGTTCTAACTGAGATTTTGCATCAACGGCAGGAGGTATTGCACTAGAGCCTTGAGATCAATCTCAAGCTTAAAGCTAAAACTCGTTGAAACGAGTTGGAATGAGCTTCTGCTAGGTGTTTCAGTCAGTTGAAACTGACTTAAGCTATCAGCCCGGAATTGATTCCAGGGCGGGACATTGGGTAACAGACCCGCCTAGTGCAAGATCTCAGCTAAGGATTGCGAATTTAATCAAGTAGGGTGTGTTAAGTGAAGCCGTAGTGCACCAGCTTGCAGAACGGTGCGTTAATAACGCATTCTACGAAAATTGCAGTTAGCTAGAAATTTCCTGAGTTTCAGGGTCAGGTGTGGGTAGGGGCGATCGCCCCTACCGCAGTTTTCACCTCAATTCTGCTGAAATAGTGAGTAGACCGATAGGATAAGGAATGTACGCTTTCTAAAAAGATTCCTTTGAGCCGCAATCCTGATTATCCTGCATCTCCTGGAACAGCCAGAACAGGCGCTTTGTATGCCGTCTTTGCTTACACATCCTGGGGACTACTGCCGATCTACTGGAAATTTTTTGGGCAGATTCCGGCTGTGGAAGTGCTTAGCCATCGCATCATCTGGTCAATGGTGTTTCTCACTGGGTTACTGTTGTTGCAGCGGCGTAGAGCTGAATTTACCAAGATTTGGCGATCGCCCACTCATCTCTCCACACTCTTCTTGACCGCCACACTCCTCACCTTTAACTGGGGACTTTACATCTACGCCGTGAATGCCGATCGCGTTGTAGAAACGAGCTTGGGATATTTCATCAATCCGCTGGTGAACGTCCTGCTGGGATTCGTTTTTCTTAAAGAAAAACTCAACCGATGGCAAACCCTGGCTGTAGGTTTAGCAAGTCTGGGGGTGGCAAACTTTGTCTGGCAACTGGGAGAGGTTCCCTGGATTGCTTTGGCACTGGCGTTTTCCTTTGGCTGCTATGGTTTGCTGCGAAAAGTGGTGCCCGTCGCACCCATGGCCGGACTAGCAATGGAAACATTACTCGTCACCCCGATCGCCTTGACAGCCACCGGATATTGGGCGGCAGTAGGCACAGGAAATTTTGGCACCAATTGGGCAACCAGTTTGCTGTTTATCGGTGCAGGAATAACCACTTCATTGCCACTCCTCTGGTTTAATAATGCGGCAAAACGGTTACGGCTCTCGACGCTAGGTTTCTTTCAATATCTGGCTCCCAGCTTGCAGCTTGGGTTAGCTCTGTGGCTGTACCGTGAACCGTTTACCTTAACTCATGCCGTCACGTTTGGGCTGATTTGGACAGCCCTGATCCTTTATTCCACGTCATCTCTGGTGAATCAGCGGCGATGAGTGACATGAGGTTACCCTACCAAACCCTACCAAATCCGTCTGTGGAGTAGCAGTATCGGTAGGGGCGAAGCATTCGGTCACAATCCCTGTCACTAAAGCACAATTCTTTTGCCGAATGCTTCGCCCTTACATCAAATAGTGCTTCTTTACGAAATAGATTCCGCATCAGAATAGACATAGTAGGCGACATAAAGTAATGCCCGTCAAAGCGCAATTCTTGACGCATGGGCACGGGCTATGACCTTTGCTTATTAAAGTTAGCTACAGTTGATGCCTCACTCACCTTTAAATTTTAAATTTGTTCTACCACTACAGCGAACTGGAGTCAAGGCTAGCGGACTCTCCTAAACTTTGGGGCAGATGAATTCCACATTCCTGCTTTAAGCCATTAAATCGAGTATCGCGTTCATTCTCATCAGCCGCAGTCAGAGGACGGCTAGAGTGCCAGTCTCCAACGGTGACATAGCCCTCATCAAACAGCGGATGATAGGGCAGGTCATAGGCTTGGAGGTAGTCATATACCTGTTTAGAATTCCAGCGCAGAATGGGTAGCACTTTATAAATGCTGCCCTGGAGGTTGACATAATCGAGTGTTTTGCGGTGGTCGGTTTGGTTGCTGCGAAGTCCTGCTAGCCAAGCGGTTACCTTGAGTTCGCTTAGGGCCCGCTGCATCGGTTCAACCTTGCGGAGCTGATCGTAAAGATTAAGTGACTCTACCTCTTTCTGATCCCACAGCCGACCGTAGAGCGCTTCCATTCGGGCGGGGCTAAGGGTAGACTGATAGACCTTGAGGTTGAGGTTGAGGCGATCGCTCAACTGTTCTGCAAAAAGGTAGGTTTTGCTGGGCAAATAGCCCGTATCAATCCAGATTACCGGAATGTCAGGCACAATCCGAGTCACCATGTGCAGCATCACGGCAGAGTGAATACCAAAGCTGGTTGTCATTGCCAAGCCACTGTCAAACGTTTCAACCGCCCATTGCACAATTTGGGTTGCGTTTGCTTCTGCAAATCGCTGGTTGACTTCGTTTAGGTTAACTTCGGTTTGCCCCCATCTCAAGCTAGTCATTCAACCTTCCTTCAGATCACCTAAATGCTGTGCGATCGCTACCTCTCAGATAATCGCATGATACAAACAAGCTTGGCACGATGCTTTTACAATGCATCTCTGGACAATGCAGCAATTGGGAGACAAAGGTGACGCGCAAGATCATTTATTTAGCTAGCCCCTATGGGTTTTCTCTACAACAAAAGGCGTTGCTGTTGCCGCCGATCATTCAGGTGCTAGAAGCTTTGGGGGCAGAGGTCTGGGAGCCATTTGAGCGCAACAATCAGGTCGATTTTTCGCAGGTTGGCTGGGCTTATCAGGTGGCACAAGCCGACTTGCACGACGTAAAAAACTGTGATGGCATTTTCGCTGTCGTCAATGGAACGCCGCCCGATGAAGGGGTGATGGTCGAACTGGGAGTGGCGATCGCCCTCCAAAAAGCGATCTTCTTATTTCGAGACGACTTTCGCCGCTGTACCGATAGCGAACTCTACCCGCTCAATCTGATGGTTTTCTCAGGTTTGCCCGAAAAAAACTGGGAGGATTACTACTACACCTCACTGGAGGAAGTAAAATCCGAGCAAAAAGCCCTGTGTCGCTGGCTTAGAGGGGATTCTAATATCCTCTAAGCATCATTTTCTGGAACTGCCGCTGCCAACTGTGTATCCCTACGAGTTCTCTGAGTACAGTTCCAGAATCAGCATCATGCATCAAATTAGAAACAGTTTGCTGAAAAAATGGCGATCGCCCTTCTTCATCCTGATTGCCCTGACCAGCCTGTTTGCCCTCCTATTAGTAGGGCAACTGAATCGCGGTGCGGTTGCTCAAACCGTAGAGTCGGGAGCGCAAGGGGAAATAGGGGCGATCGCCAGGTTGACCTGGCGCAACCCTTTGAGCAGCTTGGCATAGAAGGCGCAATCTTGATCTATGACCAGAACGCAGACCAGTTCTATGAACACAACCCCAGCCGCAACGCAACAGCCTTTTTCCCTTTGTCTACCTTCAAGATTTTCAATGCGCTTGTCTCCCTAGAAACGGGTGTGATGCGCGATGATGTCACCGTCCTCACCTGGGATGGAGTCGAGCGTGAATTTCCCACCTGGAATCGTGACACCAACCTCCGTCAGGGATTCAAAGATTCGGTCGTCTGGTTTTATCAAGTCCTAGCCCGCAAAGTTGGGTACGAGCGAATGCAGGACTTTATCAATCAGGTTAGCTATGGCAATCGCAACATTGGCCCAGCCGAAGCGATCGATCGATTTTGGCTAGAAGGGCCCTTGCAGATTACGCCCCGTCAGCAAATCGAATTTTTGCAGAAACTCTATCAAAATGAACTGCCCTTCTCTCAACGCACCATCGATCTCGTCAAAGACATCATGGTCTTTGAGCGCACTCCAACCTATGTACTGCGTGGCAAAACAGGTTGGTCAGATATCGTTGAGCCAGATCTAGGCTGGTTTGTTGGATATTTAGAACAAAACGATAACGTCTACTTCTTTGCCACCAACATTGACATCCAGGACGACGATGACCCCTCTGTTCGCATCGAAGTAACTCGACGCAGCCTTCGTGCATTAGGGCTATTTTGAGAATCTGAAGCGGCTTAGACTCGCTTCCAAGCTTTTAACCTCGTTGCCAAGCTGGAGCCTGGCAAGAGGTTAAAGGGGTAAGCCATAGGCGTAGGGGCGGTTCGCGAACGCCCTTACAGAGGTTTGTGGTTTATCCAAATGGGAATTGCTGTAAATTGAG
>JAAUQZ010000110.1 GCA_012033355.1 Leptolyngbyaceae cyanobacterium RM1_406_9
GAGTGGATTTTGGGTTTTGGATTTGGGTTGGACTTCTGGGGTGGGAGCGGTTTGGGGAAGGGGAGAGGGTGAAGGTGCTGCCTTGTTTCGGGGTTGGCTGGTCAGGTGAATTGTGCCGCCCAGCAGTCGAGCTAGTTCACGGCTGATGGATAGACCCAATCCGGTGCCGCCATACTTGCGGCTGGTGGTGCCATCGGCTTGCTGGAATGCCTCAAAGATAATTTTCTGCTTGTCGGGTGGAATGCCAATACCCGTGTCGCTGACGGCAAAGGCGATCGCATCAACCCCATCAACCCCTTCGCCAGTTTCCTGGTATAGACCCTGGGCAATCGGCTCAATTCGCAGCTTCACCTGACCTTGCTCAGTAAACTTAAACGCATTGGAGAGTAAGTTTTTGAGAATCTGCTGTAGGCGCTTTGCGTCGGTGGCCATCGCCCCTGGCAACGCTTCACCCAGCTCAACGGTAAACCCTAAGCCTTTACTCTCAGCGACTTGTTGAAACGTCCGCTCAACATAGCCCTTCAGGTCAGCAAACTGAACTGGCTCAACCTCTAGCGACATCGTGCCCGACTCAATTTTTGCCAAATCAAGGATGTCGTTGATTAGCTCCAGCAGGTCTGTCCCAGCAGAGTAAATCGTTTTAGCATACTCCACTTGCTTGGTGGTGAGATTGCCCGTGTTGTTGTCGGTTAGCAGCCGCGCCAAAATTAGCAAGCTGTTGAGCGGCGTTCGCAACTCGTGCGACATATTCGCCAAAAATTCTGACTTATACCGCGAACTGAGTGCCAGTTGCTCTGCCTTTTCCTCTAGTTCCTGACGGGCATATTCAATTTCCTGATTTTTGCGCTCGACTTCGCGATTTTGGACGGACAAAAGTTCAGCTTTTTCTTCCAGTTCCTCATTGAGCTGCTGCAATTCTTCGTTCGTTTGCTGCAATTCCTCCTGCTGCTGTTTCAGCAATATTTCTGATTCTCGTAAGGTTTCAGCCTGTTCTTCAAGCTGCTGGTTGCTAGATTTTAGTTCCTCTTGCTGGCTTTGTAGCTCTTCGGTGAGGGCTTGCGATTGCTGTAGCAGTTCGGCGGTTTGCATATCAGCGGCGATCGTGTTCAGCACAATTCCGATGCCGTCCGTGATCTGTTCAATTAGCGTCAGGTGAATCGGGCTAAACCGCTGAAAAGACGCTAGCTCAATCACCGCTACGACTTCTTGCTCGAACAAAATGGGCTGTACCAAAATATTCAGCGGCGGTGCTTGTCCCAGTCCAGAGCGAATGTGAATGTAGTCGCTGGGAACTTCGGTAAGCAGAATTTTTTGCTTTTCCAGGGCGCACTGCCCAACTAACCCTTCCCCCAACCGAAACTGGTTAGCCAAATGCTTCCGCTCTTGATAGGCATAGCTGCTCAACAACTTCAGCGTCGGCTGCTCTGCTTCAAGCTGCATCAGGTAGAACAAACCCTGACTTGCGCCAATCAGCGGTGCCAGGTCAGACAAAATCATTCGGGCAACGGTTTCCATGCTGCGCTGCCCCTGCAACATCCGGGTAAATTCTGCCAGGCTAGACTTGAGCCACCCCTGTTCTTCGTTTTCACGGGTGGTATCTCGCAGCGTCGTCACCATCTGGTTGAAGGTTTGAGTCAATATGCCGATTTCGTCGTGGCGATCGCTCTCCGGTAAACGAATCAACAGGTTTCCATCGGTCACTTCCTCTGCCGCATCTGAAATCTGCTTTAGCGGTTTGGAAATATTTCTGGCTAAGAAAAAGCCCATTAGCGCCAACAAAATGGAATACAGTGGAATGCCAAAAGTCACTCCATACAGCATTTGTCGGGCTGCCAAATTTGCCTGAGCAGTGCGCTGGTTGAGCAACTCTGTCTCTACGGCTTCCATCTCCTCAACCACATCCCGAATTTCATTCATGACCTGCCTGCCCTGATCAGCCTGAATCATTTCCAGAGCAGCCTCAAACCCGTCGGCACGACGAACATCAATCACCTGTTGCAAGATTGCCAGACGATTAGCTACCAGTGGCGTAAGCTGGTCAAGCTGTTGTTGCTGAATTGGATTCTCCTGCGTCAGGTTGCGAATTTGCTCAATTCTTCCATCCAGGGTGCCAACTGCTGCCGTGTAAGGCTCTAGATAGCTTTCCTGCCCCGTGATGATGTAGCCTCGCTGACCCGTTTCAGCATCTTTGATCGCAGAAATTAAACTTTCAAGCTCATTGAGAACCTGATAAGTATGGCTCTCCATGCGGGAGGCCGTTCTGACTTGAAGTGCGCTCCGATGGGAAAACCAGCCCAGGGCTGCAAAGATCGCTACACCTACCGCAAAGCTAATGCCAATTTTGGGTCCAATCCTTAACCTGTTCAGCATTTGTAGCGTTAACTCAACCTGCGTTTATGAACAATTTTGTCATCTTAACGAAGCCTTGCTAGGAGTGGAACGCAAATCAGCCTCATGGCAGATGAGTAGATTCAAGGCAGAAATAATGACACGCTTCTTCGTAATGCTTTACATTACATAACATTACTGTCTCTTTAGGTAGCAAGGCGCAATGGTAGGTTTTATTAAAGGACTGTTTGGTTCTAAGGCAAAGAAGCAAGGTGAGCCACAGGGTGATTCGTCCCCATCTGCAAAAGCTGCAAAGGCTCAGGCTTATTTTTTGGATGCAGACTCAGCTAAGACACTGGGCGATTTAGAGTATATGCGGACTGCTAAAGCTGTCAGGCGAACATTTCCCAAGACGCTGGCCAATCCAGACGGGTTTGAAAAGATCAATCAAATTTCATCGATTGAGCAGCTAGAGGCAATGAAGGAAGTTGCTGCTTCGGTTGCACCAGAGGCGATCGCCAAGATTGATGCTCAAATCGAAGCCGTTCAACAAGAAGCAACCGCTTCTCAAAACAGTCAGACACCTAGCAGTAAAACGGGCTATGGCGATCGCCGCAGCACCGACACCAGCATGGATATGTTTCGCAATATGGCGCGTGACATCAAGAAGAAATGATTGCGTAATGTAACATCACAGGAAAACTTAAAAACCAGCAAGCAGGGCATCCGTCTGTCGATAGATGTCTGAGGCAGTAGAACAGAAATAAGACTGGGGAATTATGCCCTCCTTTCCTCCCTACTGGAGCTTAGAAGATGAAAGCCCTGCTGCTCTACCCCCAGTTTCCGAAGACCTTTTGGTCCTACGATCGCTTCATGGAAATGGCTAGCCTCAAGGCTACCATTCCCCCATTGGGTATTATTACCGTCGCTGCAATGCTGCCCCAAGATTGGCAGATCCGGTTTTGCGATCGCAATGTCGCCCCCGAAACAAGGGCTGACTGGGAATGGTGCGATATTGTCATCCTGTCGGCAATGCTGGCGCAAAAAGCTGACTTTCACGCAATGATTTGCAAGGCTGTGCAGCTAGGCAAAAAAGTAGCGGTAGGCGGTCCTTACCCAACTTCTGTACCACAGGATGCGCTGGACTCTGGGGCCGACTATCTGATTTTGGATGAGGGTGAGCTAACGGTGCCAATGTTTTTGCAGGCGATCGCCCAAAACCAGCCTCAGGGAATCTTCCGCGCCGCTGAAAAGCCCGATGTCACCCTCAGTCCTGTTCCCCGGTTCGACCTGCTCCAGCGCCATCAGTACCTGATGATGGCTATTCAGTTTTCGCGTGGCTGTCCGTTTAACTGCGAATTTTGTGACATTATCAGCCTCTACGGACGCAAACCTCGCACCAAATCCCCAGAGCAAACCCTGACCGAGCTACAAACCCTTTATGACTTGGGCTGGCGGGGTTCCATTTTTGTGGTAGACGACAACTTCATTGGCAATCAGCGTAACGTCAAACGTCTGCTGCAAGAACTGATTCCCTGGATGCAGCAGCGCCACTATCCCTTCACCTTTCTCACCGAAACCTCTGTCAATTTAGCCGAAGATGCTGAACTACTAGATCTAATGACCAAAGCAGGCTTCTATGGCGTGTTCTTGGGCATCGAAACCCCTGACCAGGATAGCCTCCAGGTGACTCGCAAACTGCAAAATACGCGAAATCCTTTAGTTGAAGCCTGTCGCACGATTAACCAGGCAGGACTGATGATTTATGCCGGGTTCATTCTTGGCTTTGATGGGGAACGGGCGGGAGCAGGCGATCGCATCCAGTCCTTTGTCGAAGCCACCAGCATCCCTCAGCCCATGCTAGGCATCCTCCAGGCACTTCCCAACACCGCTCTCTGGGATCGACTCAAGCAGGAACAGCGACTCTTTCAAGATCAGGGCGTTGTTGCAATTGGCGACCAAAACTGTTTAATGAACTTCACGCCAACCCGCCCCCTAGCAGAAGTTGCCAGAGAGTACATTCAAGCTCTCTGGACGATGTACGAACCCTCAAACTACCTCAAGCGCTGCTTCCAGCACTGCCTGAACGTCACCCCCAACCCTCAACTCCAGCAAAACGTATACTTTCCACCCGGCAAAAGCTTTAAGCTGGTTGCACGTTTACTCTGGCTGCAAGGAATCAAGCGCACCGGAAACCGGATTCAGTTTTGGCGGCAACTCTGGGCTATCTTTAGAACCAAACCACAATTCCTCAATATGTACCTCGGCTTGTGTGCCGCTGGCGAACACTTTTTGGAATATCGCACCATTGCCCACCAGCGAATTGTGCAGCAGTTAGGCTATGACCCTTTGGTTGCAATTCCTTCAGAGCAAGTGTTAGTCATGAGCAATGGGTAAAGGGAGTAAAACGTGTTTTGCAATGGCTCAGGCGAACTCAAACCCGCGACCTTAGACTCACTAGGAGACGACTATCCATTCTTACTGCGGCAATTGCTCTAGCCATCCAGTCAAATCAGCCAGGATTGCAAAGTTTAACAAGGACTCTCCTAACTCTTCTAGTTGAGTCAGGTCGAGAGGCGAAGGCAATCAGCAATTGGGGTGAAAGAGCAAGCCGAGGCAACGCAGCGGGCCAATGCTGAGCAAATCGCTCTGAATCAGCAGGCCACTGCTCTAAAAATTGAGGATTATTGCAGCATATCTCAGGATATTCCTCCACATACTGAGTATCCCAAATCCCCTATTATTCGGCTTTTTTCTAGGAAGCTGGTGACAAGACTCGAACTTGCGACCGGCTGATTACAAATCAGCTATCTAAAATTTTGAATCTACTGCTATAGAAGGCTCTTAAAGCTTGCTTGATTTTTCTTCCCTAAAATTTCCCTAAAAAGTTTCTTGTTGCCCAAGAAGTGGGTACTGATGAATAGAGGCTTTTCTCACTACTTATGGACGTACTTTATCTCTCTACTCAGCAGGGACAACAAACCCGTGATAGGATTCTTGCGGCGATCGCCGGGGAAATGACCCGTGATGAAATTGCAGTAGCAGCAGGCTTGACTTATGAGCAAGTGCGGCGACAAACCAACACCTTGGTTAACGAAGGGCTGCTGATTTCACGGAGGCAAGGCAATCAAAGATACTACAGCACCAAATCTTCAAACTTTAAATCCGTAGTTTCTGCATAGTGCAGTTCCTTGATTGGCAAGTACCCCTGTCTTGCAAACTGAATCAAGGAAATTGTTCATGAAACGCTGGCTTGGAATTGCTGAAAAATCCGGTCTATTTATTGGGCGCATCTGTAGCGCGGCGATCGCTTTCGTCTCAGGCTTGCTGTCACTACCGCCCCAAACAAACGCTCTGCCTGCTGCTGAACAACCTGTAATCACAGTAGAGCCAGGAAATCGACTGGCTGAGTTTGTTATCGAAGTTTCTCAGAACGACATTCCTACTGCACCACTAGACCTACCAACCCAACAGGAACGCGCAGTAACCGTGCAGATGCTTCTGGATGAGGCTTGGGGAATTGGACTGACAACATACCCACAACTCATTGAGTACGTAAAGCAGAAATCTGGAGAAGGATGCAGCCGTCGAGCGATCGCCCAGTGGAAGCGGGAACGGAGACTACTTGAGGACGCAGCGTGATCGTACCCTGGTGTTTTGGCTATCTAGCCCTCTGTTTTGCTCTGGTGGTATGGGTCGATGGAACTTCGTAAGACTGAAATTGAGCAGGTCACAGCAGCTTTGCAGTCTGGTCAATCGATGCTCGTGCTGGGCGAACCAGGTGCAGGCAAATCAACACTGGGGGAAAGAGTAAGCGCAAAGCTTGAAGCTGAGGGGTACACGGTGGCGATCGCTTCATACAGTGGCAGCGCTAAGGAAACCTTAATCGATATCGCTGAATGCTTGGATGTGCCTATCGTCTCTGATGATGACAAGCCGAAACAGCTTACAGCACAGCAGTTACGCGAGTCTCTGTTGGGGTATCTGACGAAGCCAAAAGTTTTACTGGTTGCTGATGACGCGCACCGCTGGACGGCTAGCCTACGCTATTGGCTGGAAGACATTCTCAGGGGGAAAGGACTGCTGCTGTTACTGGCAACGAACCCACCTCCTAAAGACATCTTCGTAAAGCTCCCGCTCGTAGAACTACCTCCCCTAAAGGACGACGAGATCCGTGCCCTGATGCAGCTTGAGGCTTCAGCCCATGAGATTAAGCTTGGCACCAAGGAATTTGCAGAACTTCAGCAGAGGGCAGGGAATAACCCAGCTTTGGCTAAGCGAGTAGTGCATGAGGCAATGCTGGGCATCTCTGAAACGCAATCGACGGAACATTACCAGTACATTGATGGCACACCGTTTCTAATCATGCTGTTGACCTGCCTGGGAATCGTGCGTCTCATCGGTTTGGGTATGGGAGACAAGATGCTGTATGTGCTAGGAGGGGTGCTGACATTGGCGGCGCTGATTCTCCGAAGCCTGCTATATGCTGCAAATCGACGCAGCAGAAGGCTTTGAGCGATCCGTACCCTCAAAAAAATTTATTTTTTTTGAAGCCCATGTTACTCATGCGGTCGCAAAATTTTAAGAATCACAGCCCCCAAAAGCAACTACAGCAAACAACAATCAGCAACTACCACCAGGCAACTAACTATGGCTTAACGGATGGTGAAATACAGCGGCAGAGAGAATTTCAGGATTTCAGTGTAAATATTTTCAGGGCGGTTTCCCAGAATCATGATGAGTATCACACACGCAGCGATCGCCATCTCTACAGTTTCCATCTCACTTGGCACAGGCAACACCTACCTTCTGGGGACAGCGATTCTAGGATCACAGCTTCCAGACCTAGACTCAACGGAGAGCATGATTGGGCGATCGCTCTACCCAATTGCCCGACTAATTGAATCCCGGTTTGCTCACAGAACCATCACCCATAGCTTTCTTTCTACAGGTTTGGTAGCGATCGCCGCTTCTCCCTTACTCTTCTTCCACCACTGGCAGTTCTGGGTAGCTTTGGTTTTGGGGCAGTTCACCGGATGGTTCGCAGATTGCTTCACCCGCAGCGGAGCATCAGCTTTTTACCCAAATCCAGCACGGCTGGTTATTCCTGGGAATCCACGCGCACGACTCAGAAGCCAATCACCTGCTGAGTATTGGGTATTAGGAATTGCTTGCTTTTTGGCGATCGCCAGCATTAACCTAGCCAGCGCCGGGGGAGTGACAGAGCAATTCGGACGAGCATTCTTCCCCGACACCGCGACCGCTGCAAATCTGTTTCAGAAGTATGGCTCGGAACAACTCATCACTGCGGAGGTGAAAGGGCTGCACGTCCACACATCACAAGCGATCGCTGACACATTCACTGTCATTGATGCAACTGAGAATGCATTGATTGGGGAGTCTCAGACCAACGGCAAACTCTACAAGATTGGCTCAGGCTCAGATGTACAGATTAGAGCGTCGCGGGTGAAGGCATCAGTCGGCAGGGCAATCGCCATCACTGCTCAGGAATTGGGACTACAAGATATCGCTGTGGCTGACCTGATTATCAAGCTTCCTGCTGACTCCTATCTATCTGGCTCCCTGCTGCTGGATGACATGGAAGAGGTGCAAATTCCACTTGAGATCGAGAGTTACCCAACCTTGCGGGTGTTTGGTGGACAAGTTGAGTTATCCAATGCACGGCTCACAGACCTTGCTGTGCTGCGGGAATTTTGGGTATTGACAGTCCGAGTAATCGTGAAGGAGCGGAGATGAACATTGCAGGCATTTGGGCGGAGAATAGCTATCTTCTCGCCCCTGAACAGTGGGTAAACGTGTGGCTGATTAACTATTGGAGCGAGGCAGAATTTTACACCTGCTGCCAAGTGAAGGATTTGGCGATTGCCCTCGCGTCTCAGAGCATGGCTGACCCGTCAGAGTTTGCCCTGGAACCAGTAGAGGCGAAGATATGAAACTGAAAACATTTACAGTTCTGTTGCTCTTGCTGGTTTCAGGTTGTGCCAGCCGTGCAGCTTCCCAGGCAGTCGCCCCCAACACTTCTCCCTCTCCTGCTGCAACAGTTCTTACGGGAGGGGATAACGGCAGTTCTCAACGTCTGAATCTACGCTTAACACTCTCATCTCCCGCTGATTTGAAAGTAGAGGAAGGCGATCGCATTGAAGCTGGTGAGGTGTTAGCTGACCGAGTACGGGAACGGCAGCAAATTCAAACCCAACTGGACAAGTTGCGGCTACAGATGGCGCAGCTCCAACAGCCGATTCCTGGCCCGCCCTCCATTAGACCAATTCCCGAAGTGGCGGGGTTGCCTTCGGCCAGCTTCCTGGATGAAGTGGCAAACGTTGAGCGGCAGCGCACCCTTGTAACGGCGGCTGAAGCAGCGGTGATGAATCAGCAACGAATGCTGGATATGTTGACTGGGATGGATAACAGCCAGATTCCACAGGCGACGATCCCGCATGAAGAGGAGGTTCTGAAGCAAAAGCAACAGCTTCTTAACCAGGCACGAGCTGACCTCCAGTTAGCCGAGGCTCAACTAGGGCAGGCTCAGTCTGAACGGCAGTTCCAGGAATATCAGCACTCGCTGGAGATGTCGAAGCGGGCTATTTCGATTCAACAAGCAGAGCTACAGCGCCAGGAAGAGGTGCAGCACCAACAAGCAGAACTGCGCGATCGCGCCTATGACGTGGCCCAACTTGAGGCACAGATCCAAAATCTCGAAACCCAACTATTCACGCTTTCAGCCGTTAGGAGTCCGTATGCAGGCACGATTCAGCGCGTCAAGTTTGAGGGGCAAAACGACCAAAGCCTTATTGTTGAGCTTGTTTTGGTTACTGGTGATATTAGCCCCAGTTCTGGCACAGGAACAGCCCCCACAGGAACCCCCGCCGAGTGAGGGGTACGAGGCACTAGACCAGGCTCCTATCGATGAAGTCCTGGAAGAGTCAGACATCGAGGTTACGGAAGATGATTTCTCTGAGGAGGAATTTGCTGATGATGGCTCAGGCGATGTCGTTGATGATGGCGACACCCAGACGGGCGAAGCAGTTGATCCGGCAGGGCTTCAGGACGAGACAAACCCACTCAACCCGATTGGCAATGACTTAGACTTGCTCATCCAAACGGAAATCAATGATGATGTTTGGGCAGCCATGATGGGCGAGTTGCCCTGTTTGGAGGCAACAGAAATCTGTGTGCGGGAGCTTCAGGAAATGGCGGTTGGGAACAATCCGACGCTGATGGAGATTGACGCACGGGTAGAAGCCGTTAACAGCAGAATTGACGAGGCACGAGCGAATAACAGGGCTTCTATTCGATTGGGCATTTTTGAGCCGTTCATCCAGGACCTAATTGGCATCCAAACAGTTACTCGTGTGCCGAACCCACTAAATCCTCCAACTCCAGGCTCTGTAGTTGTTCCAGAGGAGCGAGGCTTTCTTGAGAATGTGTTGAACATCTTCACCAATCCAGTGAGGGGAATTAATGAAATTCTTTCCTTCATTGGTGTTCCGCTGTTTCGCTCAATGTCGGGGGGTGACACGGCACAGCAGGAGCGGGAGATTGCGATCGCTGACCTTCAGGTGAAAGTGGCGGAAGTGGAGCGATCGCGGTCGGAGATGGCAAATGATCTGCGGGAAGAGGTGATGTTGCAGGTGTTGGAGTTCGACACGATTCGTCGGGAGTTTCAGATTTCTCAGGAGTCTGCCCGTAGGGACACGCTCAGGATGGAGATTCTGACGCAAAACTACCGCTTTGCTGTTGGTTCGATGGACACCCCAGCCTACCTCAACCAAATTTCAGCGCTTGACCAACAAAAAGCCCAAACCTTTAGGGCTTGGGCACGACTGCGAACACAGCTTACACGAATCAAAATACTCATCTTGGGTGCAGAGCAGATTTAGCCAGGGACATAAAGCACTCCATTGCGGCAGAGGGGCGGAGCAGTCAGCACAGGCAAGCTTGACCATCTGATGTTAGACCCGCCAATTCTAGAGTTACGGGCATCAGTCCAAAAGAACGTCCCTAAGTTGGCATTGTCGTAGTTAGGCGTTGTGGCAAATTGGGCAATTCCACAGCTATTAGCCTTTCCAAATCGTTGAGCAGGTGTTCTATCTGTGGCATATAGCCCCGATGAGGGCAACCCGCGCACTAGCACCATGAAGGTAGGGTCTTCTGTAAAGTAGCGTTGATGATCGTAGACTTCAGTGGCGATCGCCTGCACTCCATTTCCTAACGATTGCCAGGGCAAACCGCTTGCAATGCGTCCATTCGTGCAAACTGGCGACTCTGTGAAGTTGATGCTGTAAGGCGAGAACTGAATTGTGCCCTGACCTGGTAGGAGATAAATCGTCACCGATTCACTCAGTATGAAGCGGTTTGTACTCCAAAACTGATAAAGGTTGCAGCGATTCGTGTTTGGGCGCAAGCGGACGCGGCGAAATTGGTTCTGATAGCCCACTCGAATCATTTGATCAGGTCGAAGCCGTTCAATGTAGAGCCTATCTTGAACATCCCGATAAACCGAGGGACGAACAGTAGGTGTAGGCGATGGCGTGGGCGACGGTGATGGACTGGGTGTAGGTGATGGACTGGGTGTAGGTGATGGACTCGGCGATGGACTAGGTGAGGGCGATGGACTAGGTGAGGGCGATGGACTAGGTGACGGTGTGGGTGTTGATGAACCGCCCTGAAACCTAAATTCTGTAGTTGCGAGATAACCTGACCGCCACAACCGCCAGTAACGAGCGCTGATGTAATCAGGCAAATAGTAGGAGCGGAAAACGCTAAAGCCACTGTCAGTCACGCCAGAAACCGTTAAAGCGGTTGTCCAGGTTTGACCGTCAGTACTGAATTGGATCTGACCATTATTTAGGTAGCCTGAAACGCCGCCCCATTTCGCAAGGCTTCCACCCCCAACAGTGACAACGCCAACGCTCACAGGTGTCCCGAAATCAGCTTGAATCCAGGAACCCGCAGAGTTTGAATTGGTGCCTGTACCAGTCATGCTGTTGGCATCGGTCATGATTCCTGTCGTAGCAGGTGTAACCCCTGAATAGGTTGAAGATTGGCTAGACGTAAACCCATTCAACGGTGAGAGGTTCGCGGGAGCCGCAGCAAGTTGAAACTGTAGCTCTGTTGTTGATAAGTAGCCTGACCTCCGTAATCGCCAATATCGAGCGCTGGAAGCAAGGAAGCTAAAGGTTTTGATGCTGTCAGTTCCAGAATCAGTTACGCCAGAGACAGTTCTAAGTGTTGTCCAGTTTTGTCCATCAGCACTGAATTGGATTTCTGCTCCATTGAGATAGCTTGCAACGCGGCCCCATTTTGCAAGGTTGCCTCCACCCAAAACCACAGCGCCAACGGTGACAGAACTGCCGAAGTCAGCTTGAATCCAGGAACTTGAGGTGCTAGTGGTTCCTGTACCCGTTGTGATGTTGGAATCGGTTAGGTTTACGCTAGTCCCTGCTGTCACACCGCTGTAGACCGCAGATTGAGTAACTGTTGGGGTCGTTTGCGATCGCCCCTCCATTATCCCCAAAAGGATAATCAGGAAAAAGGTTGAGAAAAATAAGATGATTTGCTGCATAGCTATGTAAAAGGGGCTAGCAGCAAACTGCTAGCCCCTGTGTTAGAAGGTTCTCACTTATTACCAGGTTGAGGGAACGTAGCGAACATAGTCGCCGGTTTGAGAATTACGCTGACACAGAGGAGGAGCAGCGGTAGGAAGGCTGCTAACGGTATGGTTTGTGCCGTTAATCGTCAACGTCGCAGGCATTGGGTTACTTGGGGTGTTGCTGATTCGGAAGAAGTTGCAATTGTTTCGGTTGTAGGAGCGAGTTGAGTTAATGCCCTGAAACACAACGTCGTAGGAGACACCAGGGGTGAAACCAGTTAAAGTAACCCGATTTTGAGCGTTAGGTTCTCTGAAGCCAGAAAAGCCGCTCTGGGGAGCTGGAGTTAGCGTGTTACCGGAGCAGCGAGGAGTTTCAGCAGTGTTCAGGTAAACGTTCAAATCATCCATTGAGTAGGATGAACTGTTAATCTGCCAATTGGAGCCGATATTGGGAACTGTGCTGGACGGGGAAATCCGAATCTCACCGCAGTAGCCAGCTCGAATCCGGCGAGTTAAAGGTTCATCAGTCTGAATTCTGGTGGACTGTCCAAGGTTTGTGGCGGTCGAGCCGTGAATATAGACGTTGCCTTGGCTATCTTTGAACACATCAGCAGGCACGGCAGCGACAGCAGGTAGGGCAGGGGCGATCGCAGACAGAGCAAAACCAAGTACTGCACCAGCACGAGCAATTTTCTTGCTAAACATAGAGTCCTTTTTGTGATTGGGAAAAATGTCATCAGGCGACCTGTAATCGCCAAATCACCCAGAACACATCACGGAATCTACGGAATGAAACCAATCAAACGAGCTTTGGTGCTGTTACCGATCAGTGCGATCGCGGCTTTCTTAGCTATAGGTTGGCAGCATTGGCAGCAATCACAGGGAATCGATACCGAGTATTGGCAGGCACGCGAGATTATCGATGGTGACACATTCACAGTTCAAAGAGGTCAGGTGAATGAGAAAATCCGGCTTTGTGGAATCGATGCGCCGGAGTCGGAGCAGCCGCTTGGGGCTGAAGCTGAAGCCCTGGTAAGAAGCTTGGTTGAGGGGAAAGAGGTCGGAATCGTTGCTGTAGAGCGCGATCAATATGAACGCCAGGTCGCTGAGGTGTTTATTCCTGGAGTTGGGGAAGAAGAGACGTTTATTCAACAAGAGCTACTGATGGCAGGGCTGGCTTACGTTTACCCGGAGTACGTTGATGGATGCCCCAATGGTGAGGTGATGAAAATAGCTGAAGCGCTCGCCCAGGAGAATGAGGTTGGGGTGTGGGATGGTGAGCATCAGCGCCCTTGGGAGTACCGTCGGGCACAGCGGGAATAATGGCAGGGTAAACAAAGTGTTTACGGTTTCATAGGACATCTTGGGCGATCGTTTCTTATGTTGGCGATCGCTTTTTTGTGGAAATCTTCGTACTCAGTGATTGGAGTAGCAGAAGTGCCACAGGAAACTCAAATTTGAACTGCTGAATTTCCTAGCCTGAAGGCTGGATGTACGTCTTTCACAATGCCTAAAATCACCTTTGGATTAAGTTACTAATTTTTAAGGGTTCAAGGGTCTAGCTAAAGATGTAGATTTATCCAAATCTTTTAATAGAAAATTTTTTGCTACAAAGCCCTGCCCACAAGCTTCTTGACGCTTGCTCAAAGAGCTGAGGCAGAGGCGCTAGCCTCAACTCAATCAAAGTTTATTGGACAAAGTTGAAAAAGCACTTGACATACACAAAATTTGTGTAGAGAATGTATATAAAATAAGCCAAATAAGCTGATGAATCGGACAATTATTGTCCTTCACCAATGCGAAGGTAGTAGCAAGGATAGCTTCCAGCAATCATCCGTCAATAGGTATTCAGAGGCTGAATTTTGTCTCATTTTTGCAGATATCCATAATGGCCGCTGCCCTTAAACCCGTTTGATAGTGGAACTTACCGCTAGGAGACAGCAATGAGATACATCCATTTGTCTAATTTTTCGAAGCTTTTACCTCTTGTAAAAACTAAAAGCAAAGCTGGCAATACTTTTTGGCAATCAGCTTCTTGTAAAAGCATTGATTACCTAGAACAACTAGCAATTGTAAGCACCACGATTCAACCGTACCAGACGGGTCGAATCTACTTTCAATCATCCTGGTGGCCTGCTGCATGTGAGCAAAATGTTGTTCTATTGCCTGATACAAAGGTTCGTGTCATCGGTATGAGAAACATAACTTACATAGTTGAACCATTCTCATCAACTGGAGACAACCAAAACTAATTGCTTTTTATACATCAAGCAATTAGCAACGACTTAATCCCTAATCTCAACTTTCTCACCTTAAGTTTTCCCGGAGGGCACTATGCAATCTGATTTTTTCTGTGTGCGATCGCAACTTAGCCTTGATTCAACTTTTGAGGTTTTCTATCGTAGCTTTTTCAGAAATTCTACCCGTGATCGCCATTCCAAGCATGCTAGACTACTCGCAAAAAACCACAAAAGCTCCAAAGTCCATCTTCTAAATCTCCACAAAAAGTTAGCTCTCTCAAAGCTCTCTACTTCTGGTCGTCGTCCTAAATGCAATGGTTTAGGAAAATGTCTTCAAACGTTGGCTTCGCAGAATGAACTAGAAGCAGAAGAACCTGAAGACAGCAATTCTAAAATACAACGCCATTGATGCAACCGTCCGCACAAACCAGAGAGTTTCCTCAGTTCCAAAACTCTGCGCGGTTTAGTTG
The DNA here is from genome assembly GCA_012033355.1 of Leptolyngbyaceae cyanobacterium RM1_406_9. Taxonomy (GTDB): domain Bacteria; phylum Cyanobacteriota; class Cyanobacteriia; order Elainellales; family Elainellaceae; genus JAAUTN01. Next base: position 14,652 of record JAAUQZ010000110.1, read on the forward strand.
TCTAGATAGCCAAACTCTCAACTATGGGTTATTGACATGTTCCTACCAGAGTTAAACTTCACTATTACAATCATACATTTCATGTAGATTTAACGCAAATATTATGGAATCTATATGCCAAAAAATGTATATTTATGGAGTGAAGTACCCTTCATTCAAAAAGGAAGTCGTTTATGGTTGATGAAAAAGCAAAGAGGAAGCGCCTGAATCTAGATCTGACCCCCGATGCCTATGACTTACTCCAAAAATTAGCAGAAGAGTCGGGCAAGAATATGGCAGATGTTTTACGCACCGGGCTAGCGCTTTATGGTATAGCCCAAGAAGAGTCCAAGAAGGGGCGTAGTCTTGGTGTGGTCGAAGGCGAGAAGGTTGTCAAGGAAATTGTGACAACTTGAGGAAGCTTAGATCTTGAGTCAAAAACTTCTCAACATGAGACTAGTTGCAACCTGTCTACTTCTCTAGCTCGCTAATTTTAGGGGGAATTCTCCTCCTGGTTGAACGCCCGTTCTTGCAGGAGGAGACTCTTTAAGCCAATTGCCTAAGTCCCTCTTTGAGTCAGTTCTATCTCAGGAGATAGGCATGCTTTTGAAATCTCTTCGAAAACTCCTCAACAAAAACTCTCACAGAAATCATGCATCGACCAAAAGATGGCTGGAAAAGCGAGGTATTCGCAACACGGACTTTAAGGTTCGCATTGTTGATGATGAGAAAATTGAATCCACAGAGGACTTTCTTGCAGCACGTGGGATTGATAGGTCTGCTGTCGTAGCAGATGAATTGAGAAAAGCTGAAGCTAAGCATCGCATCAACAGCAGGATGATCGTTTTACTATCTCTTATCGTTCCAATGTCAATTGCTCCATTTTGGTTAATGGCGTTACTATCACTACCTGCTTTTGGCAAAAAGCCTTATTCAGATTATATGCAAGGAGCATTTCTTACAGCACTTGTGTCAGACTTCGTAGGACTCTATTATGTCATCACACGGGATTTGTTTCCGCAAGGAGAAAATTCTCGCAGGAATGCTTCCAATGGAAAAATAGATGACCAAAGTGAAGAATTGGACAATAGTAAAGATTCATAAATGTTAATTTGCAAGTTGTCTTTAGAACTCTCCAGACTCACTAGGCTCTTGGTAAAGCGATTGTTTCGGTAAGTCTATCCAGCAGTGGTGGACTCCGTATGTGATTTGAGTTACATGACAAATTTGCTGATGTAGGTGATCGAGTTCTCTAGGAAACTCTTGCGATAACCACGTACTAATATCTTCACTAGCAATGTTCTCTAATTGCTCACGCAGTTTCGATCGAGTGCCTTCAGTCTCTTGCTTAAGGCGCTTACATTCTCCTTCCAGTAGCGATACATCACGCTCTTGCCTTAAGAGATTAATGACTTCATGAAGTGCGCCTAATGCTTCTTCCAGATCAAGGAAACGGTATGTTAAATCCTCTTTAGCCTCATCAAATAAAGGAAGGTCTTGGAGATCTTCATTATTTGGGAAAAGAGGACTAGAGCTGAGGGGCAGAGGCATTATAGATGCTCCTCGAGCATACAATATAGACTTTTGTTGTTCGCTCATGCCTAAGAGGATGTTTGAAAAGTTGTAGGGGGTCAGATGTTACGCCAATCGCCTTATCATGATCCGGATCATAGCCAGGTAAATAAACGTTTCCGATGTTTCTGGCAGCAACTCATAATCTCGGACTAAACGCCGACAGCCCATCAGCCAACCGAATGTGCGTTCCACGACCCATCGCTTTTTCAGCAACACAAAGCCTTTGGTTTGCTCTGGTCGTGGCACCACCTGGACAATCCAGCGACAAACATCCATCACCCACATCATGAACGGAGCGCCGTCAAAGC
>JAAUQZ010000396.1 GCA_012033355.1 Leptolyngbyaceae cyanobacterium RM1_406_9
GGCTGCTGATTTAGCAATACTTCACTTCTAGCGGGCACGATAGCTGTAACCTGAAGCCGCTCGACCCCGGACTCGGTGACAAACTGGAGGCTAAGCCGCGTATCTTCAGGGGCGAGGCGGGGTTCTGTGGGCGGTTGCCCCGGTGTTAGCTGGCTAAAATAGCCCGGTTGAATCAGTTCAGTCTGCCCCTGAGCCGTCACCTCAACCAATCCTTCAAAAGTGGTGACTCTAGTTTCACCCGTTGGCAGCACGACGATGCTAAACTCCGTGCCACGAACCCCTGCTACCCCGGCAGGTGTATTGACGCGAAAGCTGGATTCGGGGTTTGTCAAGGTTTGAATGTTGGCTCTCAGTTCTCCTTCTTGGAGTGAGAGTTCAGTTTGCTGTCCACCAGTAGGTGTTGTGGAAACCTGATCGACTGCTAACTGAGTATTTTCTGCAACCGCAACAGTGCCCGTGTTGTTGTCCAAGACTAAAGTAGTGCCAGAGTCTTCACCTGTTGTGATAGCTGTTGCGCGAGCCTGAACGCGATCGCCCACCTGCACGGGCTGCTGCTGCGAAGTGACATTTCCCTGAACCTCTCTCACTTCTAAATAACGGGACTGCTGTAGCGGTCCGCCCCCTCCTGCCCAGGCGGGTGACACACCCACGATTAAGCTACCCGCCAGCAATGCTCCCTTGAGAGTCGCAACAGCAGGTAAATGCAGTAAATTTGTGAGCGTACTCATAGGTAATATGGCCTGTCAATTAAAGTTTTAGCAGAGTTTAATATTTTGTTTTGCACTTGAATGAGAGACTGAGTTTCGGTTTGGCATTGTTCCAATGCAAGACTCACATCTAACCTTCAATTCCAGCATTCATACTAAGATTTGGTTTTCCGCTTAATTGATGCTTCTTAGCACAGAAAGTTAACGTGAATTTGATAGCGCCCTTTCAGCCGCATGACGTGCATCTAAAAGGGCATAGTTTTAGTGTTTGTTGAACACACTCAAATAGGACTTTTCTCGTTTTTCTCGTTACAAGGCTCTGCCTTGTAATGCAATAGAGAGGCTCTGCCTCCCGGCTTTCTCACGAGGCAGAGCCTCCTTACGGGCATCTCCAGGTAGAACCTGGAGACGAGATTGCGAGGTTATGTATTTTCATCCTGAAGGTTCTACAGGTCTAAAATCGTCCGGTAAATCTTCGAGCGTCCATTTTAGAAGCCGACAGAGCGCTTTGAACTCCCGTAGCGTTAGCTTGGGTTCATAGATACCCGTTTCCCAATTGCTAATGGTTTGGTCGGTTTTGCCTAGCGCTAACGCAATGTCCCTCTGAGTCAGACCCAGTTCTTCTCGCCGTCGTTTCAAGGGAGATTCTTGCTCTTGTCGGGATTCTTGCGTCATGGATTACAAACGAACTTTTACAAGGCGGCTTGACAGGGTAATTACAAGCGTGCTTGGATAAGAGTAGATAAGAAACTGAGCAGGCAGCGCAACAAGCGATCGCTTAAAGACTGATTGTTAGCTGAACTGCTTGCCTTTCAGTGTCTCATCATTCAGCTATTTCTGTATAATCTGACAGCGATCGCCCGCTAGTTTTTTGCTGTCCAGGTTTTGTCAACTTTATTGGGGCGGTTGCTGAGAGGCGATCGCCAGGATTTCCTTCAACCCTCTGACACGATTAGGGCACAGGGAAAGCTGGAGGATAAGGGACGAATTACTACTCGACGGTTGCCAGTAATTTTTTTCGCACGTCTTCAGCTAGGTCTACAATAGCGAACCGCGCTTGGGTGTAGAGATAGTCTTCACCAGACTCATCAATCACTCGCAGACAGCCTACTTCTTTTGCTTTTGGGTCTGGCAAGATGCGATAAAGCTTCCAGGCTTCCAGATCCCCATCTGGTTCGCCTGCGATACATATGGCAAATTGAACGTTTGATTCTGCTGTGTGCATCGGTTTAGTCTAAAACACGCTTAACCTTCATTTTTCGCCGACCTACCCCATGCGCTTCATACCAGTGCAGTTCACCTAGAAGCTCATGCGCTCCCAGACTAATTCTTCGGGTTGCTTTAAGTGCCAGCGCAGCAAGTGAGCGGGTTGTTCAGCAATCAACTGGGGTAAACCGATCGCCCGTCGAGGTGCCATTGTTGCCAGGGCGATCGCCTCTCCCACTTCACAAACGCCCCACTTCACCAAATTCTGCACTCCTACTAGCAATGGCAGCGTTGTACCTGCCAAAGTGCCGTTTTTTAACCGTGCTGTACCGTCTTGCACCTCAATTTGGCGATTGTCCCAGGGGTAGGTGCCGTCGGGTAGGCCCAGTGGCGCGAGCGCATCGCTGACCAGGAAGATGCCCAAATCGTGGGGAGTGGGCGATCTCGGAGAGATACCCGCAAGGGGTCGCATTCCTCGTCCGACCCGCAGCAGCAAATCAACCATCAGCGGCGAGACGTGCTGACTGTCTGCAATTAGACCGCAGTAAACCTGCGAATTTAGCAATGCCGCCCCTAAAAGCCCTGGTTCGCGGTGGTGCAGGCTAGGCATGGCGTTAAAGGCGTGCGTCACCATCGAAGCCCCCTGCTGAAACGCCGCTTCAGCCTGAGCGGCAGTCGCCTGAGAGTGCCCAAAGCTCACCGGTAATTCCCAAAGATTTGAGAAAAGTGATAACTGTTTCGGTCGGGTCAAGCTCTGGAGCCAGCGTGATCACCTTGACCAGCGAGGCGTAGTCGCCTAACACCCGCTTTACCTGGTCTAGCTGCAACGGCAGCAAATATTCTTTGGGATGGGCACCCCGCTTCTCTAGATTCAGGAACGGACCTTCTAAGTGAACGCCTAAAATTTGGGCGGATTGTTTGGGTTGGGATTGTTCTAGAAAAGTGGCGAGGGTATGGAGCGATCGCCCAATATTCTCAATCGAAGTCGTCACCAGCGTTGGCAAAAACCCATCTACGCCTTGCGTCCAGAGGAAATGGCAGATTTCAGCTAGTTGATCCAGATGATTCAAATTCAGGTTGGGGAATGCCAGCCCCAATGCGCCATTAATTTGCAGGTCAACGCCGCCCTGCGAAATCCAGTCGCCCTTCACATCTAGCACCCGCAAATCAGGCGGCAAAATGTGCTTTACACCCGCCGCCATCGGTGCCGCAGTACAAATCCTGCCTTGACGAATGCAAACTCGGTAAAGCTCATGGTATCCAACCAGGCGAGCGTTGATAATGTCTAGGGAGTAGTCAGGCATGAGGCGGGAGTGGGGGGTGAGGGGGGGTGAGGGAGTGA
>JAAUQZ010000397.1 GCA_012033355.1 Leptolyngbyaceae cyanobacterium RM1_406_9
CACCAGAGGCTTCTCAAAATCAAGCAGGATGGGTTTGCGTTCGGGGGGTGCCATAAAAAGCTAGGGGCTAGAAGCTAAACCAACAGAGGACGAAAGCCATGCTTAACCGATACCTGACCGATCAAGTCCATCTTTTCTAGCGTAATCTGATTGCGACCCCAGGAGAAATTGGTGTAGAGCTTTTCAAACTCCAGCAGCATCGATTCGGCAAAGCAGGCAAAAAGTTGACGAGCAGGTACGTCCATGTTGACGATGCTCATGATGCGCCAGTCGATGTCGAGTGAATGTTCGACAATGCCACCATTCAGCACATGAACGTTGGGATGCTGGAGGGTATTTGCCAGATTTTTGGGATATCCGCCATCAATCAGCAGGCAGGGCTGCTTTAGCGTAGCGGGGTCAATTTCTACACCTTTAGGCATACTGGCGACCCAGACGACAATATCTGCCTGGGGCAGCGCTTCCTCCAGGTTCATGATTTTGCCGCGCCCCAACTCTTCCTGGAGGGTCTGCAAGCGTTCCTGGTTGCGAGCGACGAGCAGCAGTTCGGCGACATCGGTACGGGCATCCAGCCAGCGGCAGATAGCGCTGCCAATGTCTCCAGTGGCACCGCAGACCGCAACCGTCGCCTTAGAAAGTTCAATTCCTAGCTTTTGGGAAGCCTGCTCAACCTGACGGCAGATGATGTATGCGGTATGAGTATTTCCAGTAGTAAAGCGCTCAAACTCTAGTTTGACGTTTCGCACCTGGCGAATCTGCTGAAGGTTGAAATTCTCAAAGATGATGGAGGAAAAGCCGCCTAGCGCCGTAATGTTAATGCCGTGCTTTTGGGCGTGAGCCATCGCGTTGATAATTTTGCGAGTAGCGGCTTTGATGCGTCGAGTTGCCAGCATTTCTGGCAAAAAGCAGGATTCGACGTATCGACCTTCGATTTGCTGACCTGTAACGCTGGTGACTTTGATGGTGTCAACGATTTGAGGTGGAGCGCTGCACCAAAAATCTAGTCCCTGGTCGGCATATTCTGGATATCCAAGCTCTCTGGCAACAGATTGGGCGTGTTCTAAGCTGGTGAGGTGACCGATTAAACCAAACATGAATGGCTCTACGCTATGCCTGAATTTAGGCGAAATGGAGATAAGGGGCGAAAACTGGAGTAAACCTTCTTAAAAATACTACATGAAGCCGCTGATCGGAAGATTAATCGTTTAGTTGGCGTTGGTAGGGCTTAAAGAGGGCTTAACTCAGTATTGCACCAAGCTGGTCTGTTGCCCGATGACCCGCTCTGGAATCAATTCCGGGCTAACAGCTTAAGGCCGTTGAAACGGACTCAAATGCCTCCTTAGGATTGCGGATTTATTGATGTGTAATTCTCCTGTGTAGGGGCATGGCATTGCCATGCCCCTACACAGATTCTGGTTTTACAGGTTATTTGATCCACGATCCTTAGTCGTTTCAACTCGTTTTAACGAGTTTTAGCTTTGAGCCTGAGATTGATCTCAAGGCTCTGGTGCAATGCTTCCTGCCGCTGCTGCAATATCTTAGGTAACTCAGTATTGCAATCGTATCGGAATCGTCTGCGGATTGCCATCAAACCAACGAATTACTGCCGGGTTAGAAGCGGAGCCGCTTCCAGGAGGGTTTTGGTGTAAGGGTGTTGAGGGTTGGAGAAGATTTTTGCGGTAGTTCCGAGTTCAACGATTTGCCCTGCGTTCATGACAGCGATGCGATCGCACAAAAACCGCGCCACCCACAGATCATGGGTGATAAACAGGTAGGTCAGGTCAAATTCGCGCTTTAGCTCCAGCATTAGCTCTAACACCTGCGACTGCACGCTGGCATCAAGCATACTCACAGGTTCATCGCAAATCAGCAGCTTGGGCTGGGTGATCAGGGCACGGGCGATCGCCACTCGCTGCTGCTGCCCCCCCGAAAGATCTCCCGGATAGCGATTGTAGAAGTCTGTTGCTGGAGTCAGCCCAACCCGCTCCAGCATTTGCAAAACTTTTTCTCGCGCAGCCGCCGCATCTGCCAACCGATGAATCAGCAGCGGGTCAGCAATGCTTTGCCCGACCGTCATAGAAGGGTTGAGGCAAGCGTGCGGATCTTGAAAGATCATTTGAATCTGCCGTCGCTGCTGCCGCATAGACTCGCCAGAAAAAGCAGCCAAATCTTTTCCCAGAAACTCTACCCGTCCACCCGTCGGGCGAATCAGTTGCAGAATCGTGCGAGACAGCGTACTTTTGCCGCAGCCCGACTCCCCCACCAGTCCCAAAATTTCACCCGGATAAAGCTCCAGATTCACCCCATCCACCGCCTTAATCGTGCGATCTTCAGCCGGAAAAAACAGTTTAGCGACAAAGTTCTGCTCCAGCGTGTAGTACTGCTTCAAATCCTGCAACCGCAGCAGCGGCTCACTCACCGGATCAGCGGGAAACAAGTCTTGAATGATCTGGTCAATCGGCTCATCTACCGGAGCTATCGGCTCTTCGCCCCATCGCCCTATCTCCCCATCTCTCTCCCCCTCTTCCCCCGGCACCGCCTGAATATGAAGCGCCGCCTTCAGCAACATCTGCGTATACTCATGCTGCGGATTTTGCAGAACCGTTCGAGCATTTCCGGTTTCAACGACTTTTCCCCGATACATGACGGCAATGCGATCGCAATATTCCCCAATCATCGCCAGGTCGTGAGAAATCAGCAGCAAACCCATCTGCCGTTCCTGGCAAAGCCGGGTCAATTCGCGCAAAATTTGAGCCGAAACGGTGACATCCAGGCTGGTAGTCGGTTCATCTGCAACAATCAGCTTGGGGTTGAGCAATAGAGCCAGGGCGATCGCCACCCGCTGTCTCATGCCGCCGCTAAACTCGTGGGGGTATTGATTCCAACGGCTTGCAGGGATATTCACCGCTTCTAAGGTGGCGATCGCCTCTGCCTTAGCTGCCTGCTGGGACTGGGGACGGTGGGCGCGGAGCGTTTCAATGCAGTGATCGCCAATCGTCATCAGCGGATCAAGGCGAGTCATCGGATCTTGGAAAATTAGCGCGACCGCTTCGCCGCGAAACCGCCGCAGTTCTTCCGGGGAAAAGTTGAAGAGCGATCGCCCCTCAAACGTAACTTTGCCTTCTATGCGAGTTGAGCTAGGCAACAGTCGCAGTTCGCCGCTCGTCCCAGGGTTGACTTACCGCAGCCCGATTCGCCCACCAAACCCACGACGCTCTCCCGGTGAATGGTTAGCGACACATCATCCACTGCCCA
>JAAUQZ010000111.1 GCA_012033355.1 Leptolyngbyaceae cyanobacterium RM1_406_9
GCCATTCTGACCAAATCCCTATTGCCCCTGCCCGACAAGTGGCATGGACTCACGGACGTGGCGAAGCGCTATCGCCAACGCTACGTTGACCTGATCGTGAACCCAGAAGTGCGGACAACTTTTCGCCGCCGCGCTTTGATTACAGCCGCCATTCGTCGCTATCTAGATCAGCACGGCTTCATTGAGATCGAAACTCCTGTTCTTCAGGCAGAAGCGGGTGGGGCTGAGGCGCGTCCCTTCGTCACCTATCACAACACGCTGGAGATGGATCTGTACCTGCGAATCGCAACGGAACTGCACCTGAAGCGGCTGATCGTGGGCGGATTTGAGCGCGTATTTGAACTAGGAAGAATCTTTCGCAACGAGGGCGTTTCCACCCGCCACAACCCAGAATTTACAACACTGGAAGTGTATCAGGCTTATGCGGACTACCGTGACATCATGGCGCTGGTGGAAGGACTGATTACGACTGCGGCTCAGGATGTGCTGGGAACGCTGCAAATTAACTATCAGGGGCAGGAGATTGACTTGACGGCACCCTGGCGTAGAGCCACAATGCACGACCTGGTGCAAGAGCAAACGGGGCTAGATTTTAGTCAGTTCAAAACGCTAGACGAAGCAAAGACGGCCGCTTTAGCGGCGGGTTTGACTGATCTTGACCAATGTTCCAGCATCGGGCACGTTTTGAACGAAGCGTTTGAGCAAAGGGTCGAAGGGCAGTTGATTCAGCCAACCTTTGTGCTGGAATATCCGGTGGAAATTTCGCCGCTGGCAAAACCCCATCGTGACAAACCCGGTTTGGTTGAACGATTTGAGCTATTTGTAGTCGGGCGCGAAACGGCGAATGGCTTTTCTGAGTTGACTGACCCGATCGACCAGCGAGAACGCTTTGAGGCACAAGCCGCCCGTAAAGCGGCCGGAGACTTGGAGGCTCCTGGTGTAGACGAGGACTTTCTCACTGCCCTGGAGTATGGAATGCCACCCACAGGTGGCGTGGGCATTGGCATCGATCGCCTAGTGATGTTGCTGTGTGACTGTGCCAGCATCCGCGATGCGATCGCCTTCCCTCTACTCAAACCCGAAAAACCTAACGAAGAGGCTTAGCCCAGTTTCGAGCAGTATCGCAAACGTCCTCTGTAAGGGCAGGACACATTTTTGTGTAGAAGCGCTTCTACACAAAAATGTCTCAATCAAGACGCGTAGCGCCGCATCCATACATAGGAAACTTACAGCAGTTTTTACCTGCATAAGACACAAATCCCGGTAGAGACTGACGTTCGTCTCTACCGGGATTTGTTTGCAAGACGCTGTAAAGAGAACTACTCCATCAGCCTGACAAAGAAGTTGAAGGAATTAGCCCAGTACTTGAAGCTCGATTACATCGAAAGAACCGCCGCGTAGAATAGATTCTATCTGTTTTCCCCGCAAGCGTTTTCCTGTGACTTGCTCCATTACGCCTTGAATCGCTCCCAGAGTGAAAGTTAGCTGACGGTTAGAGCCTTGAGGTTCCCCAGCCGAGCAAATTGTTTCCCGGCAGTAAACCCAGATTCCTTCTCCGTCGCTGACAACTTTATCGACAATGCAGAGCCGAGTGCCTTCTTTCCCCAGTGCGGACTGGAGAAGTGAGACAATCTTCTCAGAGTCAATTCCCATTCCAGTTAGACCAAGCTGTTCTGCGAGTTGCTTGCCTCGGCGACGACCCGCAGAAATCAGGGCGATCGCCGCTGCCTTTTCACCCAGAGCATCTTCAGTTCCAGTTACGATTGCTCTGAAACAAATAATGCTGCTAAAGTCACCTAGCTCAGTACGCAGTTGATTAACCGCAGGAATTGCGACATCAGACATAACTAAACACCTCAAAGATCTTCAGGACGAGTTTTTAAAGGCAAAAATTATTGCTTTCATGTGTGTTGCTTGAATTGCATCAAGCAATCTATTGCACCATCAAATGCACTATTAAATGCACCATCAAAGTACTGCTATAGTACCCAAGTGAATTGGCTTTGCCACTATCACCAAAACGATGCAGGCCAACCCCCAAATCGTCTGTAAATGAGTAGATTGCACAAGCTGCAACTCCCTCAAATAAAGCCTTCCAAAGTTTATTTAGAATTGCTACACAACGGCAAATGCAACTCCGTAATACCAATTCTTCATGAAGTTGCACGGAACAAGGGGCTTAAGCCCCTTGTTCCAATAGGGTTTATTCTGTGCAAGCTCAAATTGAGTTTAGTATGACCTATTGATGTCAACTAACGTAATGAATGTTAAATAATCTGTCTTGAGATATCAAGAATTGTGTCGCTGGCAGAGCAATAGCCCAAACCATTGATTTAGGTCAGTCCAGGTTTGGATAGGCTGAAGTCCTTTAGCTGAAAGCTCCTGTTGAATTTGAGTCAGGTCAAATTTGCGCGAAATTTCACTCAAAATAGTTTCTCCTGGCTGGAAGGCGATCGCCATTCCCAGGTCTTGCAGTTCCACCGTTTGCGCCTTCAGGCTTCGCAGGTGCATCTCAATCTGGTGCAGCGACTCGTTGTAAAAAGACCAGTGTTCAAACTGGTTCAGGTCAAAGTTTCCCCCAAAGCGCTGGTTTAAATGGCTGAGCATATTCAGGTTAAAGGCGGCAGTGACACCCTGACTATCGTTGTAAGCAGCTTCTAATAAACCTTTGGGCTTTTGCAGGTCGATGCCTAACAGGAAATATTCACCGGGTTGCAACGCCTGAGTAACCTGTGAGAAGAAAACATGACATTCATCTGGGTTCAGGTTGCCTAAGGTACTGCCGATGAAGCAAATCATTCGGGTGGGCAAAGGGGCTGGGCTGAGCCGTTCTAACGCTAGCTCGTAGGTGCTGACCAGTCCGTGAATTTTGAGGCTGGAATAGTCGGCTAACAGGGTACGGGCGCTGCTTTCGAGAATGCCTGCGCTGACATCAATCGGCAAGTAGCGCAAAGGATAGCCCTGCTGCCGGTAGGCATTGAGCAGGAGGCGAGTCTTGCTGCTGCTGCCGCTGCCCAGTTCAACGATCTCGCAAGCTCCGGTGAGTTGGGCGATCGCCCTGCATACTCCTGAAAAATGGCGGCTTCTGTGCGCGTCAGATAATATTCCGGCAATTCGCAGATTTGCTCAAACAGTTGAGAGCCGCGATCGTCATAAAAATAGCGTGGCGGTAAGGATTTTGGCGTTTGGCTTAAGCCGCTGATCACATCTTGGGCTGATTCCAGATTGGTTTGAGCATTGGCTGGATCGATTAAATACTCGATCTGTAGACGTTCCTCTAGGTTGTACTGAGAGGAGGGGCGATCGCCAATTTTGCTTTGAGAAAAACCCGTCGAGCCAGAAGATTTAGGAAATTGCATGAAGCTTTCATAGAATCCATCAGCGGGTAGACCAAAAACCATACCCGCTCTGCATTTTCCCATTTAATGATGAGAATCAGCTTAGACCTTTAGAATCATTTGTTATGGCAATCCTCTTTGATTTGTGAAAAAGATAATTTGTGAAAGTGCCCGCCCGGAGGGCGGGCACTTTCACAAATTATTTACTCCCTTCCTGGTTAAAGATTAGGCACAAAAGATCAGGGATGCGCCCCCGCTTAGCGGGCGCATCCCTGATCTTTTAGTGGGAAAGGAGTAGGATCGCTACATACCAATTCTTTATGAAGTTGCACTGAACAAGGGGCTTAAGCCCCTTGTTCCACTGAAGGCTGTAGCTACACAGGCTATTGATTGAGCTTGCAGGATACCATAGCAGTAGTAAAAGCTTGGGTTGCAGCAACTTATTGGAGTTTTGTCAGGTTGCCTGAGCCACCAAAATGAGCAGATAGCAACGATGACAGATGTAGATTTTGAATCTAGCGATCAGGCGGAGGCGCTCCCTCTTTTATCAGATGTAGTTCTGATTCCGCAGGCTCCGGAGGGCTTTAAGTCGGGCTTTGTGGGTATTGTGGGACGACCGAATGTGGGCAAGTCTACGCTGATGAATCAGTTGGTAGGTCAGAAGATTGCGATCACGTCGCCAATAGCACAAACGACGCGCAATCGTCTGAGAGGCATTCTCACTACTTCTGAGGTGCAAATCATCTTTGTGGATACACCGGGAATTCACAAGCCGCATCACCAGCTTGGAGAAGTGCTGGTGCGAAATGCCCGAATTGCAATTGATTCGGTAGACGTATTGCTGTTTGTGGTGGATGGAACGGTGGAGGCAGGCGGGGGCGATCGCTTTGTCGTCGAGTTGCTCAGCCCATCCAAAACGCCCGTGATTTTGGGGATCAACAAGGCAGACCAGCAGGCTGCTGATGCTGAATGGATTGACCAGAGCTACATTCAACTGGCAGAAACAAACGACTGGGCAGTGGCAAAATTTTCTGCCCTCACAGGAGACGGGCTAGAAACTTTGCAAAGGTTGCTGAATAAGCGTCTTGAGCCAGGCCCATACTATTACCCACCGGATTTAGTCACCGACCAGCCAGAACGCTTCATCATGGCTGAACTGATTCGAGAGCAAATTTTGCTGCTGACTCGTGAAGAAGTGCCACACTCGGTGGCGATCGCCATTGACCGCGTAGACGAGGAGCCTGACATTACCCGCATTCTCGCCACCATCAACGTTGAGCGGCAGTCGCAAAAGGGCATCGTCATCGGCAAGGGCGCGAGTATGCTAAAGGCGATCGGCACGGCTGCCCGTCAGCAAATTCAAAAGCTGGTGATGGGCAAGGTTTACCTGGAGCTATTCGTGCGGGTGCAACCCAAATGGCGGCAGTCTCGCACGCGGCTGGCAGAATTTGGCTACCGAGTTGAAGAGTAATCTCCATCAAACCTTTTGGTTAGAATCCGCGTTCTGCTCTCATCAGGTGGATTGGTCAGGTGTTTTACGGCTCTTTGTTCCGCCAGGTAAGCAAAGTCGGCGTTTGATACCTACACCTCAACCACCTCAGCAGCGCGATGTATCCCAATTTGCTGTAGGCTGTTTGACTATATCAACCGTCAAGCTTGCCCTACAGTAGCTAAGGCAAATTGCCGTTCTGATTGTGCTGTGTAAGGAGTGCCCCGATGAGTTACCGCATGGATCGCCGTGCCTACGCTGAAACCTATGGCCCGACTGTTGGCGATCGCATTCGTCTAGCCGACACCGAGTTAATCATTGAAGTAGAAGCAGATCGCACCACTTACGGTGATGAAGTTAAGTTTGGTGGCGGCAAGGTGATTCGAGATGGCATGGGGCAGTCTCCTATCTCTAATGCTGATGGAGCGGTAGATGCAGTCATCACGAATGCGCTAATCCTGGACTGGTGGGGCATTGTAAAGGCGGACATTGGCATCAAAGACGGCAAGATTTTCAAAATTGGTAAAGCCGGAAATCCTTACATTCAAGACAACATTGATATCATCGTTGGCCCTGGAACGGAGGCGATCGCCGGAGAAGGCTTAATTCTCACTGCGGGTGGAATCGACGCTCACATTCACATGATTTGCCCCCAGCAAGTGGAAGTGGCGATCGCCTCCGGCGTAACTACCCTGATTGGCGGCGGCACGGGTCCCGCCGCAGGCACCAACGCCACAACCTGCACCCCCGGACCCTGGAACATTTATCGAATGCTGCAAGCGGCTGATGCATTCCCGGTAAATATCGGTTTTTTAGGGAAAGGAAATTCCTCTCAACCTCAAAGCTTAGTCGAACAGGTAAACGCTGGAGTATTGGGCTTAAAGCTACATGAAGACTGGGGAACGACTCCAGCGGCGATCGATACCTGTCTCGGCGTGGCTGAAGACTATGACATTCAGGTAGCAATTCACACGGATACTCTAAATGAGTCCGGATTTGTTGAAGATACGGTGGCTGCTTTCAAAAATCGCTGCATTCACACTTACCACACGGAAGGGGCAGGCGGCGGACACGCTCCCGACATCATCAAAGTTTGCGGTGAGTTAAATGTTTTACCCTCTTCTACTAATCCGACTCGCCCTTACACGCTCAATACCTTAGAGGAACATCTGGATATGCTGATGGTGTGTCACCATCTCGATCGCGGCATTCCAGAAGATGTGGCGTTTGCGGAGTCACGGATTCGGCAGGAAACGATTGCGGCTGAGGACATCCTGCATGACCTGGGCGCTTTTAGCATGATTTCCTCAGACTCTCAGGCGATGGGGCGAATTGGAGAAGTGGTGATTCGCACCTGGCAAACGGCCCACAAAATGAAGGTACAGCGGGGTGCCCTGAACCAAGATTCTGAGCGCAATGATAACTTCCGCGCCAAGCGCTACGTGGCAAAATACACGATTAATCCTGCGATTACTCATGGCATTGCTGAGTATGTTGGTTCCGTTGAGGAAGGAAAAATTGCCGATCTGTGTTTGTGGCGACCTGCTTTCTTTGGGGTGAAACCAGAGATGGTGATCAAAGGCGGCTTAATTGCCTGGGCCCAAATGGGCGATGCTAATGCCAGCATTCCCACTCCGCAGCCCGTTCATATGCGACCGATGTTTGGCAGTTTTGGGGGGGCGATCGCCACCACTTCTTTCACCTTTGTTTCTCAAGCCGGGTTAAACTACGAGATTCCCAAACACCTGAAGCTACAAAAGTCGGCCCTTCCCGTTTCCGGGATTCGCAAACTCACCAAGCGCGACATGAAACTAAACGACGCACTCCCCCAGATGGAAGTCGATCCCGAAACCTATGAAGTTCGAGCCGATGGGGAGTTACTCACTTGCGAACCTGCTACCGTTTTACCCATGGCCCAGCGATATTTCCTATTTTGAATCCCGCAGGTTGGGTGGAGATAAACCTGAGATTGATCTCAAGACGCTAGGGCAGTGTCTCCTACCACTGGTGCAAGATCTCACTTGACTCTTCGAGTTTATGGAATCAGAACGATGTCATGTGCGCCTCGCACTACGTCCAGCGTCAATCCAGTTCGCTCAAGCCTGGGACGGTTGCCTTTAACCACTCTCCAAAATTCGACTGCCCCTGTTGTTGGAGTTTCCTCACGATTGTGGTAAATGACAACGGCAAGTGAGTTTCCTGCTGCGTCAAAGGTGCCTTGTTCTGGCAGTAGCCCCTCAAAGCCATATTCATCTATGGGGGTTAATTCACCAGAGGTGCGATCGATTGCAATGAGTGATAGGGAGCTGTAGGGTTTGCCACGCCATGCAGGTAGCCAGTTGGGTAAATAGGTGCGACGCAGATTGACTGTCACTGCCAGGGAGTCATCAGGGCTGATGGCAAATCCTTCTGGACCAAGGCCAACTTCTACAATGGAGGTGACTTGTGACTGTTCGGTTGGGGTAAAGGCGATCGCAATCAATGCCCCTTTCGGATTCATCAAATAATCTAACTGTCGGATGCCATAGGTACGCCACTTCACATCTGGGATTAAGTAAAATCGACCGTCTGAGGTAAAGCGTCCTGCCGTCAGCCAATTTCCGACTCTGATCGGTTCACCTTGAGGTTGAAGGGTTGGGTTTCCCTGAGCGTCACGCTGCACTTGATAGAATGCCACAGCCCGATTGTTGAGGTTGAGCGCAAGGTATTGACCGGAAGGATGCCAAACAACAGATCTGGCACTAGCAGGCTGTCCTTCTATTTCAGGCATGGCAAAGTTGAACCGTTCGCCAAAGGTGCCGTTGATAATCTGAATTAGAGCTAGTTCTTCCCCTGGCTGATCTAGCGTGACGGCGAGTAGCGTTCCGTCTGGGCTTAAGCCTAAGTGTTCTGGATTTTGCCCTACTTCTAGGGTAGCGATCGCCTTCAACTGAGCTTGCGACAGGTCAACCGCAGTCACCTGGGTTCCGGCAGGCAATTGATCAATCGAGTCATATTCTTGAACGCTATCCGGTGGACGGCCGCGGACTTCTGCTACAAAGGCTCTGGTGCCATTGGATGAGGCGGCAATGATTTGAGGCCACGACGCGACCGAGTTAGAAACCTGCACCTCACGAATAGACGGGTTTTGAGGATTGAGCGGTAAATCAATCACTGTTAATGTGTCTTCAATGCCAGGTACCCGATTTAATACCCCATCTGCATAAGCGGTGGCAACCATATCAGCATCCGAAGCGACTAGCAGAGCGCTTCCTGTGAAAGCGAAAGGTTGGGAAGATGGGATGATAGGGGCGATCGCGACGGGTTCAATCAATTGCAGCAAGCCATAGAAGGCGATCGCCAATAGGACTCCCAGTACTGCCAGTCCTATTCTTTTCCACCAACATGATTGGAGCCATTTCATGTAAGCCTTCCTCCAAAGGTTCATGTTTAGAGTAAGGTAAGCTTAGAACGATTGTCCAAGTCATTTTTGGCACTGTATTAATAACTCTGAGCTATTAATGGAACTCCGACAGCTTCACTACTTTGTCGTCACTGCGGAAGAACTACACTTTGGACGGGCAGCCGATCGCCTGCAAATGACGCAACCCGCCCTCAGCAAACAAATTGCTGCCCTCGAAAAAGAACTCGACGTGCAGCTTTTAGCCCGGACAAAGCGAGTTGTGCAACTCACGACTGCGGGACAAGTTTTTTTTGAACGAGCAAAGGATGTTTTGTTGCAGGTTGATGAAACCATTCAGCTAACCAAACGTACCGCTCGTGGCGAAGAGGGCGTTTTGACCATTGGTTTCACTACGACCGCAGTGTACACCATTTTGCCAGCACTGTCTCGACGATTTCGCGATCGCCATCCTCAAGTCGCACTCAACCTACTAGAACTCTCTACCGAGGCACAGGTTGCCGCCCTCAATCAAGGTGAAATCGATCTGGCATTTTTACATCCGCCGATTGACCCGCGAGGGTTATCTCTTTATCCGATTTCAGAGGAATCATTTGTTGCAGTTTTGCCGCAGCAGCATCCGCTGGCAAAGCAAGCATACATCACACTCGACGCTTTAGCTGGAGAATCTTTTATCCTTCATCCCCGCAAGGAAGGCCCGGTTCTCTATGACGGATTCATTCAGTTGTGTCATCAGGCAGGATTTCACCCCAAAATTGTTAGGGAAGTGAGTCCTCACCAAACGCGCATTTGCCTGACAGCAGCCGGAATGGGAATTACATTTGTGCCAGAAAGTGTTCAGTCGTTAGTGAGTGCAGATGTAGTGTGTAGACCTGTTGAAGATGTTGCTATCAAGCTTCAGTTTGCGGCAGCATGGCGACAGAACTGTACAACTCCAACGGTGCAAAGATTCTTAGAGTTGCTACAAGATGTCCCTCAAGTCTCGGGGGTAAAGCCATCCTTTTAAGAGGCTAGCAGTGCAGTAACCGCCTCATCGGATATAAAACGTCGAAAGTCCAGCACTCCAATAAGCCCAACTAGGCAATAGCCTACGAATAGAAGCTTCGTGGCGAAAATAACGGCATTGCTGATTTGATGTATGAATTGCGGTAGGGGTCGTTTCGCGAAACGCCCCCACAGACGGAATCGATACCCGTGAATCATCCCTCTATTCTGCAACGTCTCCTCATCTACGCATCGGGAGGAACAACTTTTTCAAGTTCTATAGCAATTCTCAATTGCGTGTAGTACAGGTTGTTTTGTGAGAGCCGCGCGGAGCGCGGCTCTCACAAAACAACCGTTAGTTATCCAAGCGCAGAGCGCTGTAGGATTAAAATAGGCAAACTATTCATGATCGTCAATTGTGATTGCTACAACCTTACCCTAATTGTCATAATCCAGAATTAAATCATTTGTAATTGCATCAGTAGTTAGCTCTTTAGCTTTGTGGTTCGACTACTGCTTTTGCTTTAGGCTGCCAGCGCTGGAGTTGGGCGATCGCCACTGCTGTAACCAGTGTACCAGGGCGATCGCCACCACATATAGTCAAATACATCAAACGGATAAACAGTTCTCATTGAGTTGCAAATGTCGCTTTTTGCTTGACATAAATATTTTTCATGTGTTTTTTGACCGTGTTGGGAGTGATACAAAGCTCTAGAGCAACCTGTTTGTAGGTATAGTTGGCTCTGTGAAGTAACCAAATTTCTCTCTCACGAGAAGTCAGTCCAAATTTTTGAGATTCCTCAAGCGCAACATCTTTAATGTATTGGTACTGATCGCAAATACTTAGCAGCAAGCAGGTCCGCTCCAAAGTTTCTAACTTTAACCATCTAGCCCGTACATTAAATACAACTGAGCTATCAACAAACACCTTTGACTCAATTAGCCAATGTTGATTAGGAAATAAGTGACGACTATCAATCAATGTTTGACAGATATGCCAAATTTCTCTGGGAATCAAACTAATTGACGTACCGCTCTGATTCAGTTGACGCAAAATCCGCTTGGCACAATCGTTAGCATAAACTAAAGCTTTTTGTTCCGTTAAAATCAAAATTCCATCAATTAAATTTTCAACTACTTCTTGCGGTAAAACAGTTTGCTCACAGGTATTTGAAAATGAGTAATTCTGCAACGATGCTTGAATATTTTGTAAACGAGTAGCTTCAGCAGTGGTATGCATCCTGGGAATCGAAAGGGTCATTGTATTTCCTCCAAAATATTAAGCTGAATTTAGAGGGCATCTAAAAGCCCCTAAAGTGGTCGATCCCTCTGAACTCATGCGTAAAAAAGAATTGCATGATTCAAAAACCTTTTTATGTCGTTTTTATCTGTCTATAATTTTACTTCCCTTTGTTAGGCTAACATTGTGCGAAAACATCTCGTAGGAAAAACGCCTGATAAAGTTGCTTGGATCAGCTCCTTTATGAGAGTAAGCGATGCTCAACTCTACAAAAATCTTCATTTTCAATAGCTGCCTAGCTGTAACTTCATAGGGGAACACTGTCTTTACATTTCTATTCCAGATATTGTAAGCAGATGTAACATTACGAGCTTGGTTCACCCTTATGGGGGAGATACAATGCTTAGTAAAAAATCACAGAAGCGTTCCTCATCCCTTTAAGAGACACCGTTTTTCTAATGAAGCGCAACACAGTACAGCTACCACTGCTGTAGTAGCTCTTCTTACCTATTATCTAAACTATTACGGAGATAAAAAGTACCCTGTTCGGGTACTTAACGATGTCTAGCAGAGTTGCCATGATGAGTTCAGTCAACAAGCCAAACGTAGAAAAGCTGAAGGATAAAACCTGAGTGCGAGTACACAAAAGGCTGACAAACGACTTCAAGAGCTGAAACCAAAGGATATCAGATTATGTCTAACCCAATGCAAGCAATGGCATCCCAATCATCTCGTGAACCACAACGAGTGATCGGTGTTCCTGGACAACCTAACGAACTGACCCAAACCGAAACCCGCTCTCAGACGATTGTAGGGCCTGTAACTTTCACGCTGTCTAATTTAGATGTACGCGGTCTGGGCAACAATCCTGCTGATCCTGCAAACTCCCAGTACATTGTGGCTGAAGATGAGTATTTTGTGGCTAGCGTTGATGTAGAGTTCAACAAAACTCCTCTGACTGAGTTGTTAATGTGTCTAGGAACTCGAATCAACATCGACTTTGGGTTGGAAGGATACGGAATCAAGGCAGCAGAACTCAACGTCCCTGCAACGAAACTCACTCAAAAGGGTATTTACAAATACCATATAGAGACGACTCCCACTCGCCCCGCCGAGTTAAAGATGCCGCCTGGACTATATGAGATCGGGGCAGTTGCAACCGTTGGGCCGGTAGAAAATCCCTGCACCACCAAGATTTGGGGACATGGATATATTCAAGCAGTCCTGCTTCAGGTGTATCCCGCTAGCCAAGATTAAGGTTAGTTTCTCTATCGGTGTGATGCCGATTTGCACGCGACGATTTCCTAACTGCAATTAGGAGCCTAAGCTACCTGGTAGGCGTTATGTCTACCAGGTTCCTAGTCAAAAGAGAACTTAGAATCACGGATTAAATAACTTGCGTAGGTTGGGTTGAAGCATAAAACCCAATATCCTGGAACGCTGGGTTTCGCAAAGCTCAACCCAACCTACGAATTTTGCACATTATTTAATTCTCATTCCTTAGTATAAATAGATGAGCAACTTTGGGCTGTTTCAAAGTTTCCGCTCCAAGTCGTTTGAGGATTGCAACCATGAGTAGCTTTGATTGGGAAAGTTTCCTGAAACGGTGGAGTCAGGAAATCTTGGAATCGCTTGGCAGCGATCGCAACAATTTACCACCAGAAGTCATCGAATCTGGATGGTTAGGCTATCCTGGCGCAACCGATGAACAAATTGCTCAGGCTGAAGTGCGTTTAGGCACCCAGCTACCTCCCTCTTATCGAGCGTTTCTGGAAGTCACCAACGGCTGGCGACAAACGACTCCTTTCATTAACAAGTTGTGGACTACGGAGGAGATAGAGTGGTTTTCGGTGAGAAACCAGAGTTGGCTAAATGCGCTGCTAGCAAGATCAGAGCAAGCCAATGCCGAGTTTCCTAATTCGAGTTCACCCCATCCTTCGATTCCTGATGAGGAATACCTGATCTATGGACGTGACCAGGATTGCAGCAAAATTCGGGCTGAATATTTGCAAACCGCTCTAGAGATTAGCCAACGGGGAGAAGCCGCGATTTATCTGCTCAATCCTCAAATCGTCACAGAAACGGGAGATTGGGAAGCCTGGTTTCTGGGGGACTGGTTGCCCGGAGCCGATCGCTATCGTTCGTTTCAGGAGATGATGCAGGCAGAATATGAAAACTTCCTGGAACTGAGAGATACTCCTTTTCAGGCGATCGCCCCCACCACTCATTTACATCGGTCTAAAACTCTTTCCGATCCAAACAGTGAGTTTGCTCAATCAGCAAGCACAGCCGCAGCAGAAACAGACTCCTCACTTATGGAAGGATTAGGCAAAATGGATAATTTAGAGCAAACAGACCAATTAGAGACAACAGAAGAATTAGCGCAAACAAAAGAATTAGAGACAATAGAAAATTCTTATCCTGTCACCTTACCAGATGAGTGGAGAACATCTGATTCTTTCATCATAGAAATTCAGTCGCACCAGGGAGCAGCGCAGCCAGACCAGCCAACCCATCAGCGAGCCCTAGTTCGACACATAGAAACAGGAACTAGTGTCACCTTTCCAAACTTGGATGCTGCAATTTTTCAGCAGTGGATACCCAGTCAGATAAAAACAGCGGACGATCGGGCTACGCCAGCTTCCCTAAAGCTAGAAATTATGCAGCTTCGAGTGATTCGATCTCCCCAATTTGCTACTGCAATGGTGGCAGATTCAGACTATCCGCTCTTTGGTGAAGCAGTTGAAACCAGTGAACCGTTTACTCTAGAAGTATTAATGAGAGTCATTGGGGCAGACCCAGAAAAGCAGGAAGATCGGCAACTGATTTATCGCGCTCAATGCTTTGCCCATCACCTACCAACTCAGTCAGACACTTGTATCGGAGATATTACGATCCACACTCCCGTACAAGCCACTTCGGTTTATGTTGTGCTGTTCCCAGAAATACGCCTACAGCAACCAGGAATTTATCGGTTAAAGGTCTGGGTTACTTTACAAAACGCCGCTGCAACGCCCGGTTACTTCAAGGTTCCAGTGCTGCAAGTCGTTTAGCTGAGATCTTGCACCAGAAGCAGGAAGCATTGCACTAGCGCCTTGAGATCAATCTCAGGCTCAAAGCTAAAACTCGTTAAAACGAGTTGGAACGGTCTCCCAGTAGGCGTTTGAGTCAGTTGAAACTGACTTAAGCTGTTAGCCCGGAATTGATTCCAGGGCAGGTCATCGGGCAACTTTGGGGCAAATATTTTTAGCATGAAACCTTTGAACTGACGCAAAAGGTGCTCTAAAAATTGGCAATGCTTGTCTATCTTCAATCAGCAATTCAAGGAATTCGCAATGTTACATCAACGATTACAGGAATGGATACATCCCCCAAAACAAACTCAAAGACGCTGTATTTGCTGTATTCTTCCTCCACAAATGTTGGATAATCTGATCCAATATGGTGATGAGAAAAACCGAGAGTGGGCATTAACAACGCTAAGAATGTCTGAGCGATTTCGCGGCAAACGGAGGGCGGTTGGCAATGTCTCATTTGCGATTTCACCTGGGCAAAAGCGGCGCATGATCTATGACGCGAAAACCAGTACATCTTTGCCTGGTGTCCTGGTGCGGGGCGAAGGCGATCCGCCCAGTGCGGACTTGGCTGTCAATGAAGCCTACGATGGGGCTGGAGCTACCTACGACTTATTTCGGGATGTTTATGAACGCAATTCTGTGGATGATCGAGGGCTGCGTTTAGACGCTACCGTGCATTATGGATTCCGCTATGAGAATGCTTTTTGGGATGGCAATCAGATGATTTATGGGGATGGCGATGGGCGGTTTTTTAACCGTTTTACCCTGGCGATCGATGTGATTGCCCACGAGTTAGCGCACGGTGTTAACCAACATGAAGCCGACTTAGACTACCAAAATGAACCCGGCGCATTAAATGAGTCGTTTGCCGATGTGTTTGGCACGTTGGTTAAGCAGCGATCGCTAAATCAAACGGTAGACCAGGCAGACTGGCTAATTGGGGTAGGAATATTCACGTCCCGGGTTCAGGGTCAGGCATTTCGATCGCTCAAAGCACCAGGCACCGCCTACGACGACCGAATTCTAGGTAAAGATCCCCAGCCCAGCCATTACGCAAACCGCTATCAGGGAACCTCTGATGATGGCGGTGTGCATATCAACTCGGGCATTGCTAACCAGGCCTTTTATCTGGCTGCAATGGCGATCGGAGGCTATGCCTGGGAAAAAGCCGGAAGGATTTGGTATCTTGCATTGAGAGATGTCCTGCGCTCTAAATCAACGTTCCAAGACGCAGCCAATGCTACCATCCTGATTGCAGAGCAGCTTTACGGCAGTCATAGTGATGAGCAAAAGTCAGTCCGCAGCGCTTGGCAACAGGTTGGAGTGATTTAACTGCCCAAAGTCCTAACCTGTTAAATAAAACAACCGATCAAGCAAACAGGAATGATGCAATGCGAGTTTCATTTGAACGGAGTGGCGGTTTTGCAGGTATCCCCCTGACTCTCACAATAGACCTGGCAGACCTTTCCCCCGACGAGGCAACGCAACTCAATCGCCTGATTGAACAAGCTGATTTTTTCAATCTGCCCGCGACTACGCCATCTGCGGCTAAACCCGATCGGTTTCAGTATAGGGTGACGATTGAGGGGGGCGATCGCCACCACATAGTCAGCGTTGGAGAAACCGCAGCCCCAGATACCTTAAAACCCCTATTAAACTGGTTAGTCGAATCTGCGCGAAAACAAAAGTAAAGACCCCTAAACCCTGCAAGGTCTAGGGGCAACAAATTGGAGGACCAATCAGCTACAGCAAAGCATTCAACCGCGAAACCATTGGATCAGACTGACGCTTCGAGATTCGCTGGTAAGTTTCTACCAATTCAGTAACCAGTTTAGTGTCCGCACTCTTGGTATCCTGTTTAGACTGACACTGTTGATAAAGTATTTGATACTGATTTGAGTGGAATAGAGTTGCTGCCAACTCTTTCAACAGAGCTTCATCTATTGCTTCAAAACACTCATCGGCTATTTGCAGCAATCGCATCTTAGCCTTGCAGCGAATGATTGACCGATGCGGACGATTGTAATTAATTGACTCCATAACCCAGCACATAACACGCAACGATGGATGCAGTATACATTTCTTAGTACCTGATGCTCAACTGTCAAGAAGCATATACCTTAAAACATCCAGTTATGACCATAGCTATAAAAAAGAGGTAGTTCTGCCCTTTTTTCAGCTAAAGCGGAGAATGTAATACAAAACCCTAATATCCAAGCAGGGTTTAATGATAGTTCATTAAACCCTGCTTGTAGTAAGCACTTCAATGTTTGCCAAGCCTAGTATTGAGGACTAAAGCCTGACTACGAATTGCTTTACGTTATGTGCATTCAACCAGACTTGATATAAGAGGCTGTTTGAGAAGAGGAAGCAGGAGCTTCCTTTATTACATTGCCAAGTCCAGCTTGGCAACGAGTGTATCCTCACCTCCAGAGCAGCTTTACAAAGAATTAGGAGCGGCGAGGAAAGCAAATTGCCTCGTTACCAAGCTGGAGCTTGATAACGGCGTTCTGAAAGCTAGAGCTTGGCAACGAGTGTGACTCCTTCTCCAGGGCAGCTTCACAAAGAATTAGGATCGACGAGGAAAGCGAACAAATCAGCGATGTGAACTTAGCTAAACGGAACAACCCCAACATTCTCATGTGTTGCGTTACGCTAGTATTAGCTCAACCCGTAAAAGTTGTTTTACTTCCCCCACTACACTTTTCAAACACTAGGTAAAAAGAAACTTTTATCGGCAAAAATTTTGCTTTTTGACTGACAAAACTTTTTGACTGACAAGCCTGATTCACAAAATATACCTTGCCAGGGTATAGATTTTACCCTTTAGATGAGGTAGAAATGGGGCAGACCGTTGAGTATTGAGCGTGGTGCCCCCGATGATCCAACTCAGCTTTAGTGCCGAAGAGATTGAGCAACTGCA
>JAAUQZ010000112.1 GCA_012033355.1 Leptolyngbyaceae cyanobacterium RM1_406_9
ATCGGCGATCGATGACTAGAAACTTGTGATGCATTAGATCACTGCCTTTGGAACCGTCTGCGGTGTCGTCAATCACAGGAATTTGGGACTGTTGCAGGATCACCAGCGCGTCGCGTTGATTAATTTCGGCTGGGGCAAGCTGTCCGTCCTGGTTTTGGTCTGCTAGCTGAAGGAATTCTAGATACTTTCCCTGCTGCCGCTCATCCAGTTGCCCGACTTCTTCAGGCGTATAGCTGCTCCAGGGACGGCTATATTCGTTCTCGACAATCACCCGCACCCGCACCCCTGCCTGCTGTTTTTCCTGAAGCGCCTGGGCAATCCGAGGTAGGCGAAATTCCTGACTGGCTGCGTCGATTGATGATTGTGCGGTGGCGATCGCTTCCACGATCACCTGTTCTAGATCATCCCCAAACCGCTCTTGTTGCCGATAAGGTTCTGTGTAAGTCGCCGCTTGGGAATGGTTAAAGTAAACCTGAATCAGCGGATCTTGAGGCAGCGGTTCTAAGGATGGCTGTAGGGCTGAACCCTGTCGCCAGTGGTTCAAGCTAAGAAACAGCAATAGCCCCAGACCAAACAGAAGGCAAAACCGAAGCCAGAGTGCAGGTAGACGCACAATTAACCCCCACGAGTTAACTCATTCAAAATTGGAATGTATGGGCTGATCTTGCCCAACCGTGAATGAGGGGTAACACGCAAAAAAAACCTCCGGCATTTCGCCAGAGGAAGGGTTCCCGAACATGAACAGAGGAAAAACTTGACTTACTGCTTGCTCTCAGCAGTATGAAACAGCGCTTTAAGCTAGCAACACTTAAGCAATTGACAATCGAATCACCTCAAAGCATCAATACTCCAACACCAACCTGCGGTGGCGCTCTTAGGCTTCCAAACTCAATCCCAGAAGTTTACTTAGCGTATTCAAATTGCGAACCAATGAAATACTCAAACCTTTAAGCTACTCTTGGATCTGCGATTTTACCCAATAGATTGTTTGTGTTTGACTGCAATTATGGTCTGACTTGCAGAATAATTCAGGATCATTAGTTACAGAACCGGAGTATTTTTGAGTTCATTCCAAATATTCTTTCCCAAATTCTTCCTTGTAGTGTGTTTCCAAATAAGTGTTTCCAAATAAGTAGTGTGTCTCCAAATAAACAGACTACGGGTGAGGGTGAACGGCTGTTCGCCCCTAAAGCGATTTATATCTCATACCAATGAAAATTGCTGTAAGTTACATCTCTAGAGCGATGAATTTGAAGTTCAAAAGTTGATAAATAGGAACAATCAAGCCTAGATCGATATCACATTGTCTCGGCAGTAAGCGGAAGTTTTCTCGCCGTTTTGCTAGCTGTAGACTCGCACTCATCCCATCTACAAGGAGGGAAATATGGTTTCGGGCAAGCAAAAGCGTGCTGTCGGTGTGTTTCCCGATCGCCCCACAACCGCATCTGCACTCCAGACGCTCAAAGATTCTGGTTTTTCTATGCGTCAGGTGACAATTTTGGCGCGGAATGCTGCAAGGCAAGAGCGATCGCCGGGGTTGAGATCAAAGATCAGATGGGCAACAGAGCAGGTGAAGGCACAGCGGCAGGTGCCTTTGGTGGTGGCCTTTTGGGAGGTACCGTAGGCTTGCTGGCAGGTCTGGGTACTCTGGTTGTCCCAGGACTTAGTGGAATTGTGTTAGCGACTGAAGCTGCAACTGCGGCAGCTACAACTTTGATTGGGGGTGCAGCGGGAGCAGCAGCGGGCGGTTTAGTGGGTGCGCTGATTGGCTTAGGCATCCCTGAAGATCGGGCGCGGGCTTATAGCGATCGCGTTGCGCGTGGAGACTATCTGGTTTTAGTTAGAGGGACAGAGCCAGAGGTTCGGCGGGCTGAGGATACCTTACAACAGCAGGGTATTCGCGACTTGGGAGTTTACAGCGCACCTGAGCGTCGCAGCAGCGTAGCAGAGAAATTGGGCGCACTGCAAGCAGTTCCAGGAGGCTCTGTTTACACGGAATCGCCTCTGGAAGCCCCCCGAAATGCAGCAACGGTTAGAGCAAATGGCGATCGCTACCCTGAGCCACAGCCACCCGTTCAACGAACTGAGTCCGCCACATCTCGGTTTGGACAGCCACTCCGCTCCAGCGCAACCGTGCCTTCAACAGAAGCTGCCATCGGCGATCAGAAGCGGGCAATGGGCGTGTTCTACGACCAGCAGGGGTTAGAGCAGGCGCTTGAGTCCTTGAGAAATTCTAATTTCACCATGCACCGAATCTCAATAGTATCTCGCGACGATGGGCAAGGCGAAATGAATCGACACACGCCCAACTTAAATCCGCTGTCGAGAATCGATTCAGAAGGTCGAGTTACTGGTTCATCTGTCCCACCCAGACCCTTAGGCGGCATCACAGGACTTCTGGCAGGACTAAACACTGTTACCGTTCCCGGGTTGGGAGAAGTCTTGGTGGTGGGCGAAGCGGCTCCTACCCTGAAGGCATCTTTGGCTGAAGGCGACTTTGCTTCAGCGTTGGTTCGTTTGGGCATTCCAGGGGAACAGGCGAGGATATATGGCGATCGCCTCAACACAGGTGCCAGCCTGATTATGGTCAGCGGTACAGGTGAAGAAGCGCTTCATGCTGCTTCCATTCTCAGCCAGCACGGCATCCAGGATTGGGGAATTTACGATATCACCAGTGCTTCTACCCCATTCGCTCAGTAGGCAGTAGGGGCTTAACCCAAAAACTGCTTCTAGCTACAGACTTACGCAAGTAGAACGAAAAACCAAGCGATCGCTGCATCAACAAGGGGCTTCAGCCCCTTGTTCCGTAGGAGATGCGTAAGTTCTGGACAATTTTTGACAACAATTTTTCACCTGAAGCTGAAAAACCGTGAAACTTTGTTACGAACTGTGAAAACTCAATGTTTGGGATCGCTGTGCAGTTTAGCTTTGAAAATACTTCACAAAATTTTTGCGGTGTTCAATACTCTAGCTCTTTGAAGTTGGTCGCCAAGACTTACGCAAGTGAAACGCAAATCAAGCGGTCTCTACGCTAATAAGGGGTTTCAGCCCCTTATTTTACGGGGAATGGCGTAAGTTCTAGTCGCAACGGGCAGTCGGCAATTGCCTTTAGCCACAGCGCTGATTGCGGTTTCTACAAGGTTGCGCTTTTAGCTAAGTTTCCTAGCTTCAAACCTCAGCCAAGTTGCACGTCAAGTCTATTGCTGCAACGCTTGATCGATTTGTTTGGCTCTTTTGACAACATCAGCCCTGAATATTCCGCTGGTGGATCTAGCACTTTTGCTCGCTCCCGCTGATCCCCGCCCATCGTTGGATTTTTTGATCCCCGTTTGTATTTGATCCCCATTTGTAGCTGTGAGGCTTGCAGCAGTAGAGCAACTATTGCCAGCAACCGTCGGTTCCCTGTGGCTATTGAGAGCGCAAATAGTTAAAAGCTCTCGCATTTAAGCTGCATTGCACTTCAAATCACTTCGATACTGGACAAACTATGACTTCTGGCAATTTAGAATCTTTTGCGCGATCGCTAACTGCTCTGGAGGAATCCACGCCGGGATCTGATCTTCGTCCGTCTCCTGAAATCAGCTTGACTCAATTCTCAGTAGCGGCCGAGTCCCGTGCAGAGCATGATCCCTTACGAACGGCGCTGGGCGTTTATGTCACAGTTCATGGTC
Source organism: Leptolyngbyaceae cyanobacterium RM1_406_9 (assembly GCA_012033355.1). Lineage (GTDB taxonomy): Bacteria > Cyanobacteriota > Cyanobacteriia > Elainellales > Elainellaceae > JAAUTN01. Next base: position 3,672 of record JAAUQZ010000112.1, read on the forward strand.
ACTTCTACCAGCCGCCCCGTGAGAATCCTTACCTAAATGCGATCGAACGTCAGTCCAGTGCATCTCCTTTTCATGATTGGAATGAGCGAATTCACCACGAATGCTACCGTCCGAATGCGTTTGCGCGAATCCTGAATGACCAGGGCGAACTGATTGGGATCGTTAATAACTACGAATATCTCAGCTTCAACATTGGTCCAACGTTGATGAGTTGGCTGGAGCGCTATGACGTAGAAACCTATCAGCGCATTCTAGAAGCCGACCGCAGAAGCTGTGAGCGGCTAAACGGACACGGAAATGCGATCGCCCAGGTCTATAACCACATCATCTTGCCACTCGCCAATGAGCGCGACAAATACACCCAAATTCGCTGGGGCAAGGCAGACTTTCGCTCTCGGTTTGGGCGTGATCCCGAAGGGATGTGGCTGGCAGAAACCGCTGTAGACTACGCCACGCTAGAAGCTCTGGTCGCAGAAGGAATTCGCTTTATCGTCCTGGCTCCTTCCCAGGCGCAGCGCTGCCGACCTCTGCCCAACCGAGAGCAGGCAGATGCTCCCTGGCGGGAAGTAGGCGGTAGCCAGATTGATCCGATTCAGCCTTACCGCTGCTTTTTGCCGAATGGCGATCGCAACCGCGACTACATCGACATCTTCTTCTACGACGGCCCCATTTCCCGCGACATGGGCTTCAACGATGTACTCAGCAGTTCCCAACATTTCGCGGGGCGCATTGGACAGGCGGTACGTGGGGATCATCGCTCTGCTCAACTGATCTCAGTCGCTACCGATGGTGAAACCTTTGGGCATCACAAGGGCGGTACTGAGAAAGCGTTAGCCTATGCGCTGACGACTGAATTTCCTAAGCGCGGTTGGACCGTTACCAACTTTGCCCACTTCCTCAGCATCAACCCGCCCATCTGGGAAGTGGAGTTAAAGCCTGTTACAGCCTGGAGTTGCTCTCACGGAGTTGACCGCTGGCAGGAAGACTGTGGCTGCGGCGGTGGCGGTTTGTGGAATCAGAAATGGCGGCGACCGCTACGCGATTCGCTGAACTGGCTGCGAGATCAGTTAATTCAAGTGTATGAAGAGGCGGGTGCGAAGCTGTTTCAAGACCCCTGGCAGGCGCGAGATGAATATATTGAGGTGATGGGCGATCGCAGCCCTAACAACATCAATCGTTTCCTGGCTCAACACCAAACCCACAAACTCACCGCCACCGAAAAAGTAGACGCACTGCGTCTGCTGGAAATGCAGCGTCACGCCTTGTTGATGTACACCAGTTGCGGCTGGTTCTTTGAGGAACTGTCGCGCCCAGAAGGAGTGCAAATTTTGCGCTATGCGGCCCGGGCGATTGAGCTAGCGGGCGATGTCGCGGGTATTCAACTAGAGAAAAACTTCATTAAGCGGCTTGCCTCTGCCCCCAGCAACGTTGACATTTTCCAAAATGGCGCTGAAGTCTATAGGCAACTGGTGGCCCCGGCTCAAATTACGCCGTCTCAAGTCGCAGCCCACTATGCCATTAGCTCACTATTTACGCCCTATTCTCAGGATCAGCGAGTTTACTGCTACACCGCGCACCAGGCAGACTACCAGCTTCAGCGGATGGGATCGCTAACGCTAGCCGTAGGGCAAATTCAGCTAACCTCCGAAATCACAAGAGAGAGTTCCAATCTGGTGTTTGCCGTGCTGCACCTGGGCGGTTGGGATTTTCACTGCTGCATCCAACCTTTTGCTGGGCGGCGCACCTACAGTCAGCTTAAAGAGAATTTGTTTGAAGCGCTGAAGCAGGCAAGTGCTGCTCACACGATTCTAACTATGAGCCGTTTGTTTGGGGATCAGTCCTTTAGCCTGCAAGATTTGTTTGCCGAGGAACGACACCGGATTATGCGACTGCTGAGCCAGGAAACGTTGACCCGGCTGGATCAGCTCTACACTCAGGTTTACCGAGACAACTACGGGGTACTGATGGCTTTCCATCGGGATCATCTGGAAGTGCCGCAGGAGCTTCAGGTTGCCGCTGAGATCGCAATTAGCCACCGAGCAGTCACTTCACTGCAAGCGCTAGAGCGGGAAACCAGCGATTTAACTAGCTGCAATCTTCAGCTTTGTCTGAGTCATTTAGCAGAATTGGAGGCGATCGCCACCGAAGCCAACCACCTGCACTGTCAGCTAAAGCTACCGCAGATTAGCCAAACTTTACAGCGGCTGGTATTGCGATTGCTCTGGCACCTGCTGCACAACTTCAACCCCAAAACCGTTGAAGTTGACGCGCAGCTACTAGAACGGCTGATTGCTCTGGGCAATCAACTACATCTCAACCTGCCGCTCGATCGTGCCCAGGAGCTTTACCTGAAAAGTTTACACAGCGAAATTCTGCCCCAATTCTCACTGTGGCAGATCTATCAGCACGAAAGCGCCGATGGCACCCCAGCACCGTCAGGAGCCTGGGATCAATCCCAAATTCGTCAACTGCTCCTGTTGGGACAAAAGCTAGCCATAGACGTGAGTCCCTGGCTGAGCCAACTTTAGAGGCAGATAAAATTTTGCTCAAACAAGGCAGTGAGTACCGTATTGGAAAATAAGAATCCTTCTGGTTTCCTGAGTCGGAGCGAGAAGGCGGGTGAGAGTTGGTCTAGCGGGAAATTGGGTTCGACTAGGCAGCAGGTTTCTGCATCAAACAGTTCAACCCAACCCTGGTGGAAGTAGGGCTTTAGAGTCAGTAGAATCTGATCGACCGCTGCTCCTCCAAACTGCTGAGCTAAATCGGTAAGACGCAGTCCTTCAGACAGACGTAAGCCCAGCATTAGCGTATCCAGGAGCCTCTCTGGGGCTGGTGTTTGCGGGCAGGCGATCGCCCCCTCATTCTTCACCAATTCCTCAACCCACCGAAAATATTCTCGTCGCGTCCGGGGTCGAGTAAACCGCTGACCCTGCACATAGCTAGCTGCACCCATGCCAAAGCCGTAGTAAGGTCGATTTTCCCAGTAGACTCGATTGTGACGGCACTGATAACCCGACCTTGCATAGTTAGAAATTTCGTAATGCTCATATCCGGCTATGCTCAAAACCTGATCTGCCAGCCGATACATTTGAGCCGTCATTTCATCAGAAGGCAACGGTTTTGCGCCCGGTTTGTACTGCCGCCCAAACGCGGTGACGGGTTCAACAATCAGGTCATAGACGGATAGGTGCGTGGGCTGGAGGGCGATCGCCTTGCTCAACGATTCCTGCCACGGCTCCAGCGTTTGATGCGGCAAGCCAGAAATCAAATCTAGGCTGAAATTGGATATACTCGCTCGATGGATTAACTCGACCGCAGTGTAAACGTCATTAGCAGTGTGCGATCGCCCACATACCTGTAATAACTCTGGCTGAAATGCCTGTACGCCCAGACTCACTCGATTGATCCCTGCGGCTCGATAGCCCTGAAGCTGAGCTAAATCGAACGTACCAGGATCAATCTCAATCGAAATTTCAGCCGATGCAGCAATGCCAAACTGCTGATCTAAAGTTTGTAAAATTTGTTTGAGTTGCCCAACTGACAGGAGGGAAGGAGTTCCACCGCCAAAAAAAACCGTTTGCAGGGTTTTTCCTAAAGCTGGAGTAGTGAGGATTTCCTGGCAAAGGATGGTGATGTACTGGGCGATCGCCCCAGAATTGTCGCCTTGAGTGCGATCGCCTACCACCGAAATTGGAAAGTCGCAGTAGTAACACCTGCGGCGGCAAAACGGAATGTGAACGTAGGCAGCATCAGGGATATCAGAATTCACAAAACCTGACTCCCTTGAAAGATAATTGTTATCCTGACGGGTGGCTAAACTCAATTGCGTTGATGAGAAGTAAGGTTGTGTTGGCTAATTGGCTAAGGATAAAGCTGCTTCACTTGTTCTCAAGTTCCAGTTCAAAGGATGTGAGTTGGGGAGTAGGAAAGCTTAGAAACCAGGAAAAATCTTTGCCTTTCATTTTTACATTTTCAACAGCTCATTCTCCTGAAAATCGGTTTAGCAGCTTTATCAGCGCAATTTCCGCGCAAATGCGGCAAAAACTGCATTGCCACCTGGAGGATATAATGAAGGCTGAACAAATGCCCGCTAGGCTCAGTTCTAGTCGCTGCTTGTGCCCTGCCAGAAAAAATCTGATCAGCATAGAACTCAGCTTGGGATTCACCTGATGTCATCGGAACTTACATTACTGCATCCGATACGATCAGATTTGATAGACCGCAATCCATTCATTTATCCATTGGATTGAACCTATGCTTGACGCAATCATAATCTTTTCATTCATACTAGCAGGGGCGGGGATCGGCTTTTACGGCGTTGAACTACTGCCAAGCAACATACTCGAACAGGTTACGAGTCTGGAAGGTTTGAGTCTGGTTACGGCTGGCTTTGGCGCTTTAATTGGCTTCGCAGTTGGGCTAACCGCTCAGACAGGCTACCGTCGCTTGGAAAAGCAGGTTCGGGAAATGCCCGTAGATGTGCTGCTCAGTCGCTCAGTTGGTTTGGTACTGGGTTTACTGGTTGCAAACCTGCTCCTGGCCCCGATTTTTTTGCTCCCCATTCCCTCTGAATTTGCCTTCATTAAGCCTTTAGCGGCTGTGCTGGGCAGCGTCATGTTTGCCTTTTCTGGAGTGAGCCTTGCCGATACTCACGGACGGGCACTGCTGCGGTTGATCAACCCGCACAGCGTAGAAACAATGCTGTTAGCAGAGGGAACGCTGAAACCTTCTACTACAAAAGTGCTGGACACAAGCTGCATTATTGACGGACGAATCGAAGACCTGTTAGGTACAGGATTCCTGGAAGGGCAAATCCTAGTGCCGCAGTTCGTTCTACAGGAGCTTCAACAGGTTGCAGATGCCTCCAATGACCAAAAGCGAGTACGTGGACGGCGCGGATTAGATATCCTTAACCGGATGCAAGAGAACTTTCCAGAGCGGATTTTGATCCACCCAGCCGACTATGAAGACGTGCCGACTGTGGATGCAAAGCTCGTGCGCCTGGCCCAAGAAATCAACGGAACGCTGCTGACTAACGATTACAACCTGAATAAAGTTGCCAGTTTGCAGAAGGTAGTTGTCCTGAATATTAACGACTTGGCTCAGGCAATCCGTCCGGCTTATCTTCCTGGCGACACGATTGACATCAAAATTGTTAAGTCAGGGAAAGAGCCAACTCAGGGCGTTGGTTATCTCAATGACGGCACGATGGTGGTCGTGGAAGACGGCAACCGCTATCTGGGAGATGAGCTATGCGTGATTGTCACTGGAGCTTTGCAAACTTCTGCTGGACGCATGATTTTTGCCCGCCCTGAAGCAACCGTAGTGGCCTGATGCGATCGCGGATTAAACTTTGCGATCGCTGCACTCAGTCTGCTCCAGTTCTCTACCGGGTACAGGTCGATGAATCTAGAGAGTGGCTTTTTATTTGCGATCGCTGCTTCCTCACAGCTAGCCAAGACAATCCCCATTACGCCTACGGGGGAACGTGGAAGGCGAGGAAAAGGGGCTAGGGGCTGTGGGAGACTAGGGGCTAGCCCCTCTCACTGCAACACTGTCTTAGAAACGATCCGCGTCTTCTTGCGATCGCTCTCCGACAACTCCTCTCCAGACTGCAACCGAGTCGCATTGTCTTGAAGGACCGTTGCAGCGTTTTGGTCGCCCATCTGTAGGGCTGTTTTGGCAGCAGATTGGAGCATTGTAGCGGCTCCAACGCGATCGCCTTGTAGCAACTTAGATTCAGCGATTTGGGTTTGCCGATATTTTGCCAGAGCCAGCACGTGCTGCTGCACCTGGGGATTAATGTTTGGCTGAAAGGCGCTAAGAACGGTCGCCTCAACTGGAATTTTCTCAGATAGAAGCCCCTCCTGACCCTGCGCCGGATCGTCATAGCGAACTTGCAGGTAGGCAATCGGATGTCGCCCTTCGGGAAGCTGGCTGGCATACAGGTTTGCCAAAACGACTCTGGGAGTATCTACCATCAGGTCGCCCAGCCGCACGATCGCCTGATTAGCTTCCTGCATCACCGATAGCTCAATCGTATCAGGAACGACCTGAGCGATCGGCTTTAACTCTGCTAGACGGACATTCGGCGTGAGCGACAGCATCAGATGGGCGTTGGTCAAACCAACTGACTGAATTCGGTTAAACAATCGACTAAACTCGTTGACTGCTTCTTCGGGCTGCTGAATGTAGGACAGCGTACCGCCTCCTGCATCTGCAATCCTTTCCAAAACGTCCTGATTCCAGTGATCTCCAAAGCCAAGTGTGCTGAGGGTGAGGTTGTAGCCTGCTGCCAGTTGAGCAAGTTTCAAGCAGCGATCGTTATCGCCATGCTCATTCTCTCCATCTGTCAGCAGAAATGCTTGAGAAATTGTGTCTTTCTTGCCTTTTGCCAGTTCCTCAACGCCCAGCCTCATGCCTTCGTCGATCGCCGTTCCACCACTCGCCTTGAGTTTGTTAATTTCTACCTTGATCCCAGCGGGATTGTCGATCACCTGGTTAGGCACCAGCACTTTGGCTTTGTGGTCAAACACTACGACAGAAATCCGATCGCCTGGCGACAAACTATCGACAATCCGGTGGGCCGCCTGCTTCACCGTCTCCAGGGGGCGTCCATGCATAGAACCGCTGTGATCTAAAACCAGGCACAGATTTAGCGGGGCACTGCGACCTGCCGACTCCGCGATCGCCGAAATTGAGATTGCCAATTGCCGCTGGCTGCTGGACTGAGCAGCATCTAAATTGGCATCATTCAGCGCAGCTTGCAGACCAACTCTCATAACACGAAGCTCCTAGATACGGGCGAGACAAGCATAACTTCAACACAATCAAATGACTTCAACCTGATAGGTAAGGGTTTCGGAACAGTAAAGACACATCTTTACATTCATTTTCGGATATCCCTAACGCGACTGAACGGGTCGGCTACCCCTATTGCTTTCCAGGTCACGCTACTATGTTAGAAACAATGCCACCTTTTCAGGCGATCGCAGGCTATGAACTTACCGATTCAGGCTGTCCAATCTCCCTACTACGGAGACGCTTATTACCGGACACCCCCTCCAGATTTACCATCCCTTCTGCTCAAAGAGCGGATCGTTTACCTGGGAATGCCCCTGGTGCCAGCCGTAACCGAACTGATTATCGCTGAACTGCTCTATTTGCAGTACGAAGATCCAGAGAAGCCCATTAAGATTTATATCAACTCGACTGGCACTTCTCACTACAACGGCGAACCTGTTGGCTTTGAGACTGAAGCCTTTGCCATCTGTGACACGATCAGCTACATCAAGCCCCCGGTTCACACGATCTGCCTCGGCTCAGCAATGGGAATGGCGGCGATGCTCCTGTCCGCAGGCACAAAAGGCTATCGCGCCAGCCTCCCCAATGCCACGATCGTTTTACACCAGCCCAAGAGCTATGCCAGAGGTCAGGCAACCGACATTCAAATTCGGGCTAAAGAAGTTTTGGCAAATAAAGCAACGATGCTAGATATTTTGTCGCTCAATACAGGACAACCCACCGAAAAAATTGCCAAAGACATGGATCGCCTCTTCTACTTGTCGCCCGAAGCGGCTAAAGAGTACGGCTTAATCGATCGCGTTTTAGAATCTGCTGCTGACCTGCCCAGACCCTTACCCGCAGGCGTGATCTAAAGCCACGCTATAGTGCTGCAACCGCAATCAGCGCAAAAGCAAAGGCTACTGCCTTTGTAACTCCCCAGAAGTTTGCTTTTAACCCCCTTTTATTCACGGAGCCTCCTATGCCGATTGGTGTTCCTAAAGTTCCTTACCGCTTACCGGGGGAGCAATATACCCAGTGGATCGATATTTACAACCGTCTCTACCGCGAACGCATCATCTTTTTGGGTAAAGACGTTGATGATGAAATTGCTAATCAGATTATTGCCGTCATGCTGTACCTGGACTCTGAAGATCCGGGCAAAGATATTGTTCTTTACATCAACTCACCGGGCGGCATGGTCACAGCAGGGATGGCAATCTACGACACCATGCAGCACATCAAATCAGATGTTGTGACAATTTGTGTGGGTCTGGCTGCCTCGATGGGTTCCTTCTTACTCGCCGCTGGAACCAAAGGCAAGCGCTTGGCGTTGCCCCATTCCCGCATCATGATTCACCAGCCATCGGGTGGAACGCGGGGACAAGCGACGGATATCGAAATTGAAGCGCGTGAGATCATTCGCATTCGCAGACAGTTGAACGAAATCTACGCTAGCAACACGGGTCAGACCCTAGAGAAAATCGAGAAAGACATGGATCGAGACTTCTTTATGTCTGCTCACGAAGCAAAAGAGTATGGATTAATCGATCGGGTGATTGAAGATCGGGCACCTTAGGCGTAAATTTGCTATTCTGTGCAAGATTTTGCATTAAAGCGCTAGCCCACCTTTTTTAGTGGCAGAATTTCAATCGATTCTGCCATTTTCATCAATGAACCTTGCAGATTGCTACCGATTATTAGGACTGCGAACTGGCGCATCGTTTGACGAAATCAAAGCGTCCTACCGACGTTTGGCGCGTCAGTATCATCCTGATGTCAGCTCTGGCGATCAGCAGCAGGCAAAGGAAAAGTTTATTCAGCTGCTGAAGCCTATAAGTTTCTTATTAGCCAGGTGTCGCCCGACGAAGTTGACTCCAGTGAACCGCCAGCCCCAGCTTCTGTAAACAGTAAAGCAAGTGCAGCAGAATCTCCTCCTCCACGTACCTGGTCCGAAGGGGTTAAGGTCACGCGAAAGGCACCCAGGATTCAGCGCAATCCGGACTTGAGTGAAGCGGAGCAATTGCTAAAGCAAAGTTCCTATGAGCAATTGCAGCAGTTGTTGAAATATCAGCGCTTTCCGAGGGCGATCGCCCTGGTTGAGGGCTTAGCTCAGCGCATTCCTAAAGATCCTGAGGTGCGTCAGTGGCAGGCGATCACCTATCAACGCTGGGGTCGCTATTTGATTGACCAGAGAGAGTTAGACAAAGCCAGAATCTATCTCAAAAAGGCGCTTCGCACCGACCCTCACAACCGCTCCCTCTGGTTAGAAATAGAGCGGGACTTTCGCCGTATGGAAAAGATCTTCTAAGCGCAAAATTTTCACCTTACACTCAAAAGATCTAATTTAAAGCTTATTAAATTTTTCTGAACCGGCACTACATCAATCCAAGCCAGCGAAGGAAGCTTTGACCTGTAGTTAGCTCAACGACTAGCGCAGACAAGAAGCCAATCATTGCTAGCCGTCCGTTCCAAATCTCTGCACTTGGGTTAGAACCAAACTGAAATTTCGTCGCGAATTCGCCGTACTTGCGCTGAGCTTGCTCTTCGTAATAGTTCTGAGTACTTTGATTGTCTTGCATTGCTAAATCTCCATTTTTACACCGTCTTGTTTAGGAATGTAACGAAATTTTGCAATGTATGTAGTCTATCTCTAGAGGGAGAATGGAGATTGAACTCTAATTCAAATCTCTACCTTTAAGCAGGTTACACATCATCTTTCTCTAAAAAGTTTCTAAAAAGTCTGCTGATGTTAAAGGTTTGAAGAAGAGAGGAATTAGGTAAGGGTTCTCATAGCAGTTTGAGCCTGACGGTAGGTCAATATAGTTGGTATAAAAAATATAGATTCTTTAATCAGGCAAACGGTCTACTTAGGACTGCAATCTGCTCAGGCGACACAGGGACAGAATCTCCTCATCAGGGTGCTTCAGGAGACTGCGATATCTATCCTGCAAAGCACAATCTCGGAGACACACACGGGTCATGAAGAAAGTCCTATTTATTTTGGGCGAGTTGAGTGATGATGATATTGATTGGCTCGTCGAAACGGGCAGCAGGGAAGAAATTCCTGCGGGTACTGTGCTTATCCATGAAGGACAGGCTGTCAATACTTTGTATGTATTGCTGGATGGGACTTTGGTTGTCTCGACGGCGGCGCTGGGCGGTAAGGAAATAGCTAAGCTGTCTAGTGGCGACGTAGTGGGTGAAATGTCTTTTATCGACGATCGCCCTCCTTCTGCAACGGTACGGGCGTTAGATGAGGCGCTGGTGCTGTCGATTCCTCGATTGGAACTGGCTCAAAAGCTATATCAGGATGTAGGGTTTGGTTCCCGATTTTATCGCGCTCTGGCAATTTTGCTGTCTAACCGATTGCGAGGTACGGTGCAGCAGTTGGGCTATAGCCGAGACAAATCACAGGAGGAAGAGGAAGCTGCGGCTGAGGCAAAAGCTCCTAGCAATGTGGCGATCGCTGAAGTTCGATTTGACTGGCTTTTGCGACGCTTGAGAAGCGGCGAAATTTCTTGAGGTTGACAAATTCTTAGAGAAACGACCGACGCTCTAAGCGATAGATTTGTTCTAGTTTGTGGATCGGGTCGAGCAAATTGCTTCGATGCGATTGAAAGCCCTGGCTTGAAGCATCAGGTAAAACATCAGGAACTTTGGTAGCAGTACAGAAACTAGATGGCTCTAGCAACGTCAGTTCCGAGTTAGCCTGCGCCTGACCAAAGGTCAATCCGTAGGCAAAAAGTGACAGCATTACGGCTCTCCGTATAACTTTTGGTGCTGTTTTAAGCATAAATTGTGTGGAGGCGATCGCCTTCCTCCAAGTGATTCATCCACCTGGATGAAATCACTTCAAGTGGCTTTTTGTCTGTTTGGATAAATTGTTTCAGCGCAATTCAACACTGGGTTAGAAACAGAATTTTTAATCTCAGACTATGAAAGTCTAGAGTTCATTTTTTATGAATTAAATGAACTCTGGACTTTCATTTTTTCTGTTTCTCAATTCAAAGTTGAACTGCAAGTTTATTCCCATTTGGAATAGCGCTGTTCTAGCCAAATTCTTGCTTCCGCTTCTAAAGACACACTGCTACGATAGCCTGAGATTGGAGCAGATACTCTCTAGTAGGTGTCATCAGAATGATCTTGAATTTGCCAAACCTGTACTTCAAGACTGCCAGATATTACTCTGATTGAATAGCTTGAAGTATGTTCTAAAGTAGATATAACTTTAAACTTTACAGACGTACTCTTAGAGCGCAAATGAGTTGTTGACTGGCTATTTCTCTGCTGCTAGAATTTGCATAATTACCAATGCGTTTTTCCTTTTAGGCGGTAGATTTGCGATTTAGGAGGCTGTGACGCTTATCCAAGCTATCTCTTCCAAGATTAACTCTAATGATTTCCCTTCGTAGGATCAAAAGGTGTCTTGAATAGTATTCATGAATAAAATTGATATTCCCTTATCCAATGCACCTTTAAGCTATCTACAGTGAAGGTTTTATACAGGTTTTAGGCAGATTTAGCTTAGGCAGGCTGTGCCGTTCGAGTTGTGAATTCAGTTGCGTCCAGGATGGTTTCTGATGAGAGATGTCAGTCGCGATGGAATTAAGCTGTCCCAGTTACGCGCTTTGGTTGCAGTCGCTGATCACGGTAATTTTAGCGAGGCAGCGCTGTACCTGGAGGTTTCTCAGTCTGCGGTGAGCCATGCGATCGCCACCTTAGAGTCAGAGCTGGGCGTGGTGCTTCTATCACGTGGTCGTCACGGCGCAAACTTGACTCCTGTGGGTCAGCAAATCATCCAATATGCCCGCCAAGTGATGCAGATGCTGGAGCAAATTAGCAAGGAAGCAAATCTGTCTAAAGGTTTGCGGGGTGGGCAGGTTCGCATTGCTTCGTTTCGCAGTGTGGCAACCCACGTTTTACCCGGAATAATTGCTCAGTTTCATCAAGACTATCCGGCGATCGCCATCTCCATTACCGAGCATCAAGACTTTGGGGGAGTCGATCAGGCGTTGCGGGAAGGGCTAGCCGACATTGGCTTTACGTATTTGCCCACCGTTAAAGAGTTTGAAACGTGGGAGCTAATGCGCGACGAATACATTGTGCTGGTGTCTCCCAAATTAGAATTGCCAAAGGGCCAATTGACCTGGGAAAAACTGACCTCTTACCCGCTGATTTTACATCCCGAAACTGAAAGCTGTGGCGGCATGGCTTACCGTCATTGCGCTAAGTTTGGGCGATCGCTCAAGCCTGCCTATGTGGTTTCTGAAGATTCAACCATCGTTAGCATGGTCATGCAGGGCTTAGGGGCAACCATCCTGCCGCGCCTTGCGGCTGAGCCACTGCCATCGGAGATTAGAACTTACAGTCTCCCTGTTCCCCTAGAGCGGGTCATTGGCATCGCAATGCTGGCAGAGGCGCTGCATCCACCGGGCGTATTTGCCTTTCTGGATACGCTGAAGCGCTATGCCCCCTGCATGATTCCTCAAACTGCCTAAGAAACTTCAAGGCAACTCGTTTCCAGGGTTTGCCAGGAAATGCTGTTTCGAGGCTCTGCCTCCTCCATAGCAGTTGAAGAGATAATTAGGGCAAAGCTGGATTGCCAATGCTGTTTCCAGCCCAAATTGCAATTCATCCCTCATCCCTCATCCTTCATCCTTTTGCTCTAGCTCTGGCTGCGAATGGAGGCAGAGCCTCCAGAACTACGTTCCCGGCTAAAAGCCAGGAACGAGAAATTCACTTTTATTGAGCTACTGAGTTCTCAGTCCGCCGTTGCCAGG
>JAAUQZ010000113.1 GCA_012033355.1 Leptolyngbyaceae cyanobacterium RM1_406_9
GGCTTTTTGCAAGAATCGGTCGGCTATGCTCCGATGTTTTTAGCAGCGGCAACATTGGGCGGTTTGGGCTGGGTTTGTACGGCTCAGGTGCGAGAGCCTGAAGTCATTCGAGATTCGCTGAATCGCAAAGACGGGCAATTTTGGCGATCGCTGACTAGCCCACGCATTCGGATTCCGGCTACCGTGCTGCTGATGATCGGGCTAGCATTTGGGACGCTTAGCACCTTTGTACCGCTGTTTATCCAAGAAGTTGGGGTAAACCTGAACGTTGGACTGTTCTACACAGCAGCGGCGATCGCCAGCTTTGCCATTCGCATCATCGCGGGTCGCGCCTCCGATCGCTATGGACGCGGGCTATTTATTACATTCAGCTTAGTGTTTTACACCATTGCTATGCTGCTGCTGTGGCAGGCAAATAGCACAGCTACATTTTTGCTAGCCGGAACGATGCAGGGCGCAGGCGCAGGTACCCTGATTCCGATGATTGCTGCACTGATGGCAGACCGATCGCACGCTGACGAGCGCGGCAAAGTGTTTGGCTTGTGTCTGGTTGGGTTTGACGTAGGAATTGCGATCGCTGGTCCGCTGGCAGGGGCGATCGCTACCCAAATTGGCTACAAAAGTGTTTTCGGTTTGACCGCAGGGCTGGCATTCCTGAGCCTGCTGGTTTTCCTTACCCTGTCGAGCAAAAGTCTAAAGCACTCCTTTCACTTTGCTACCGGGCGCGGCGAAGATATCTACGCAATCAAATAGGGATTTGGCACTGCCAAATCCCCTACATTAAATAATATGAACGGGCTAGGAGGGATTCGAACCCCCGACACCGTGGTCCGTAGCCACGTGCTCTAGTCCACTGAGCTACAAGCCCCTGCTCCGAGTTACTATACTATCATAACTGAACGCTATGACAAAAGATTTCTCTTTTGGTTCTCCCCTTCCCTCCCTGACTCATCTAGATCAGCAAGGGCAAGCGCAAATGGTAGACGTTTCGGCAAAAGCAGCAACGGTGCGACGAGCGATCGCCGCTGGACGAGTGCGAATGCTGCCAGAAACCTTTGCCGCGATCCAGTCAGGAAATGCCCCCAAAGGAGACGTTTTAGGAACGGCAAGACTGGCAGGCATCATGGCTGCCAAACAAACCGCTCAACTAATTCCACTTTGTCACTCGCTGCCTCTGCAAAAAGTGGAAGTGCAAATCTTGCCAGATGCAGACCTGCCCGGATACCAAATTCAAGCAGAAGTAAAAACCAAATCAGAAACGGGTGTAGAAATGGAAGCTCTAACCGCCGTTTCAGTTGCCGCGCTGACGCTTTACGACATGGCTAAAGCGCTAGAAAAATCAATTCGCATTGAAACAATCTGCCTGGTTAGTAAGTCAGGCGGCAAGTCGGGAGATTACATCAGCGAAACGGCAAGTAGCGAAACGGCGAGTGACGCTCAGGCTTCGTCGTAGGCTTCCATATCAAGCAGATAGAGGTAGGGTTCTACCATCTCCGGGCGATGGAAGGCGATCGCCCGCAGCAGATGCCAATCGTTTAACCCTTCAAAAGCGTCTGTGTATTCGTCTTGCTCTAGCCGTTTGGCCAGTTCAGCCACCTCGGTTTCGGTGAACTTGGCAAGATTGGGTGCAGAAAAGTGCAGTGTCTTCATGGCGTGTCCCCCTTAGAAACATCCGTGCCCAGTAACCCCAGTCGGATCACAGATGCAACTCTCAACTAATATCCTATGTCGTTCTGTGCCTTCTCGCCCAGCTTTGCACCCCTTTCACGGATAAAGTTTTGCATAAGTTCTAAGACGACTGGTCGAATCTCATGCCCCATTTCTAGCTCGTGATACTGCACCTTTGCCCCCAACGCGAGCAGGCTGTCTCGCGCTTGCTGTGCGGCATTCAGCGGCACCACCTGATCTTGCTTGCCATGCACCACAAGGATAGAGGAAGTTTGTAAAGCTTGTGTTCTGAGTGGAGCGTGAAGGTAGCCGCTCAACACCATCAGGGCTGCAAGTGGCAACTGTGTCCCCACGTCCAGCGTCATTGCCCCCCCTTGAGAAAAACCAGCCAGAATCGTACTCGATAGAGGAATGCCAGTGATTTCAGGCAAAGATTGTAGCCATTCTGTAAGCTGCTGTCTGCTTTTGGCGAGATCAGGCTGATTGCCAAAGCCAAGCTTGCTTTGAAACGTATAGTTTGGCGGGAAGCCGTACCACATTCTGCCGTGCGGTGCATAGGAATGGGGGAAGGGAGCATCTGGGAAAATCATCTGATAGGCAGGCAGAGGCAGCATCGGAGCCAGTGCTGCCAGGTCTTGAGCATTTGCTCCCCAACCGTGCAGGGCGACAAGCAGACCTTGAGGCGGGTTTGTTGAAGCGGGAAGGGCGATCGCTTGTAAAGACATCCTGAGTTAGATACTTTTGCTCCTGTCATCATATTTCACAGAAGCGGCAATTCCACCTATCCTGGGAAATGCACAAACCTGACTACCCAGAGGTAGATCTAACGTCATGGCGCGTCTGGCATTGCTGAGTACATCCGACAAAACCGGGTTAGTTGAACTGGCTCGCGTTCTAGTAGAAGAATTTGAGTTTGACCTGCTCAGCAGCGGCGGAACGGCTCAGGTTTTACAACAGGCTGGCATTCCCGTTACCAAAGTTTCTGACTACACTGGGTCGCCTGAAATTTTAGGCGGTCGGGTGAAGACGCTGCATCCTCGAATTCACGGCGGTATTTTGGCACGGCGCGACCTACCCCAAGATTTGACAGATTTGGAGACCAATCAAATTCGCCCGATTGATTTGGTTGTGGTAAACCTTTACCCGTTTGAGCAAACGATCGCCAAACCCGAAGTCACCCTAGCCGAAGCAATCGAAGAAATCGACATCGGCGCCCGGCAATGCTACGGGCTGCTGCGAAGAATTTTGCTCATCTGGCGGTTTTGTGCAGTCCGTCGCAGTACGAAAATTATCTGCAAGAATTGCGGCAATATGGCGGAGAAACCTCTCCTGCATTTCGCCAAGCCTCTGCTCAACAAGCGTTTTGGCATACGGCAAATTACGACCAGGCGATCGCCCAGTTCCTCAGCAACCAAGCAACCGAAAGCGAATCAAAAAGTGGGGATCAAGAACAACTGCCGCAGCGCTTTACCTTGTCAGGACAGCAAGTACAAACTTTGCGCTATGGTGAAAATCCACATCAGCCTGCTGCCTGGTATCAAACGGGGACAGTTCCCTCCGGTTGGGCAGCGGCTCAAAAACTTCAGGGCAAAGAGTTGAGTTACAACAATCTAGTTGATCTAGAAGCGGCTCGACGGATTATTTCAGAATTTTCGGAGACAGCGGCAGCGGCAATTCTGAAACATACCAATCCTTGCGGTGTGGCGGTGGGCGATAGTCTTTCAGCCGCCTATGAGAAGGCGCTGAATGCCGATTCCACATCTGCCTTTGGCGGAATTGTGGCCCTCAGCCGCCCCATCGATGCAGCCACCGCCACCGCCCTAACCCAAACCTTCCTGGAATGCATTGTCGCTCCTGGCTGCGAACCCGAAGCCGAAGAAATTTTGACGAACAAATCGAAGCTGCGAGTGTTGATTTTGCCTGATCTGAATCGAGGATCAGCCCAGACGGTGAAGGCGATCGCAGGCGGTTTTCTCGTCCAGTCTAGTGACGATGACCTCACAGATCCAACCACCTGGCGTGTCGTCACCGAACGCCAGCCCACCACCGAACAGCTAGAAGAACTGATGTTTGCCTGGAAGGTAGCAAAACACGTCAAGTCCAACGCCATTGTGGTGACGAGCGATCGCACCACACGCGGCATCGGAGCCGGACAGATGAATCGGGTCGGCTCAGTCAAAATTGCCCTGGAGCAAGCAGGCGATCGCACCCAGGGAGCCACTCTAGCCAGCGATGGCTTCTTTCCCTTTGATGACTCGGTGCGACTGGCAGCCTCAGCGGGGATCGAGGCGATCGCTCAACCGGGAGGCAGCCTGCGCGATCAAGATTCCATTCAAGCTGCAAACGAACTAAATTTAGTGATGGTTTTTACTGGAGTACGTCATTTCTTGCATTAAGAGCGACCCTTCGAGTGATTTGCAGAAACTCCTGAAGGACGGGAGACACGGGACTCGTTCGCCAAGCAGCAGCTAGCTGAAGTGTGGGTGCATCCCCTGCGATCGCACAGTAAGATACCCCTGATATGCTCGATTGCTGGGCACTTTCAGGTACAAAGGTGACTCCAATACCAGCGGCGACTAGCCCAAGTCGTGTTTGATGCTTAAGCTCCTCGTGAATGATGTGAGGCTCAAACTCAGCTTGCCTACAGAGATTCAAAATTTGATCGTATAAGATTGGCCCTTCATAATGCGGATGGAGGATAAACGGCTCAGCGGCAAGAGCCTTAAGCGGGAGTTGTTTGTGTTGAGATAGGGGATGCGCTTCAGGTAAAGCAATGACCAACTTTTCTCCTTGCAACGGATGCAGAGTGAGAAAGGGCGCATCTATGGGTGGGTGCAGCAGCCCCACATCAACCGTTTCAGTACGAAGCGCTTCGACCTGATCAAGTGTACAAAGTTCAGTCATATCAAGTTTGACGTTGGGATGGAGAGCGCGAAACTGCTGCAAAATTTTGGGCAAAACGGTATGCATGGACGAGGCAGTAAAGGCGATTTGCAGTGAACCAATTTCGCCCCGTGCGGCTCGTTGTGCAACCTGAATGGCAGATTCGATTTGCTGTAGAGCCTTGCGAACTTCGGGGAGAAACGTTGCGCCTGCTTCGGTGAGTTCTACCGTGCGTTTGGTGCGCCGCAGCAGAGAAATTCCTAGTTCTTCTTCCAGTAAACGAATCTGCCGACTTATCAATCTGGAGAACTGCTCCCTGATGACACACTCATTGTGATGGAAACGTGGTATTCGCCTGAAACGGTTGGCACTGTGTTTGTCAAACAAAAGCAGGACGGTGAGTGGCTGTATGGCTCATTTAATCCGACTCAACCTGACTATCAAATGAGTTTTAGCGGCAGTTGTCATCGCTGTCATGCTCCCTTTCCAGAGACAGATTTCACATTGACCAAGCCGCTACTAGAGGCAGCATTGCAAGCTCAGCAGGTGCAAACGGCATTGTGCGATCGCCCCGGTCGCATTCCTTGTGAACCTGCAACCTATGTTCCCCATGCAAGTTAGGAGTTCGAGATAATGATGAGATGGCATCGTCTTATTGCAGTTGCTCTTTCTACGACTATTCTTGTATCCACTAGCTCAGTATTACAAGCTCAAACTCAACTTCAACGTTTTGACTTTCAAGGGCGATTTTTAGCAGTGTTATCGGATGCTGATATGGAAGCATCGGCCTACATTGATTAGGAGGGAGCCAGGTGCAAAGAAGATAAGTTACAATCACACTTCAGATGAACAATTCCCTATAACGTGCGCCGAGGGCTGCTATGGCGATCGCCCCTTCTCAACCCACCCTAACTCTACCGGATCACACCCAGTTGCCGGAGACAGACGGTACATTTGTGAAAAATTTTCAGGAGCATCCCCAGAGCCTACTGCTCACCGATTCTATCCGTCCCCTTCTGGATGCTCTCCATCCCGATAGACAATACGCTATTGGGCAGGACTGCGGGATCTACTGGAGGCTAACCGATCCACCAGAGCGTGGGGCTGAGGCACCCGACTGGTTTTATGTACCAAATGTCCCTCCACTACTAAACGGAAAAAGGCGACGTTCCTATGTAATGTGGAAGGAAATCGTTGCGCCCCTGATCGTCATTGAGTTTGTCTCTGGCGACGGTTCTGAGGAGCGAGATACAACCTCACCCTTTGAGGGAGATGAGTCAAAAGCTGGAAAATTCTGGGTGTATGAACAGGCGATTCGGGTGCCCTTTTACGCCATTTACGAAGTAGACAAAGCCTCAGTTGAGGTTTACGAGCTAATTGCTAACTCCTATCAGCGCTGCGACCCCAACGAGCGAGGACATTTCCCGATCATGCCAATGGGTGTGGAGTTAGGCATCTGGCAGGGGCAATACATCAACCAGACATTACCCTGGTTACGCTGGTGGGATAGCGATGGCAATTTACTCCCAAACGGAGACGAACGGGTCGAGCAGGAAAAACAGCGGGTCGAGCAGGAAAAACAGCGGGCGTGAGCAGGAAAAACAGCGGGCTGATCGCCTAGCGGCAAAGCTGAGAGCATTAAACATTGACCCAGATGCACTCTAAAGCACAGCGCATTTTAGAGTTGTAAGTCTTGCGATTTCTCGTCTGGAAGAAATTGCGGATTCGGATAAGCGTCTTTTACCCATTTAGGCGTTTGCATCATTCATGGCCATCTTCGATGGGTAAGCCATAGTGTAGGGGCGGTTCACGAACCGCCCCTACAAAGATTTGCCGCTACAGGAGTGGAAACCGCTGTAAGAATTGGCTCAATCCTGAGTCAAGGTAATTTCAGTGGCTCGACTTGTTTCGTTGTTCTGGCTAGCCGTAGCGCGAACCGTGTAACGAGTTCCGGGGACAGGAATGCGAGGGCCAGGAACCTCTACTTCAAACCGTCCATTTTGGTCAGCGGTGACTTCTTCATCGAGTAGGGTTTCGCCTCCCAGATTGACGACACCTAGAACCGAGACTCTAGATGTAACCTGCACATCAACAGTAGCATTAGGGCGAGTTTGACCGACCAGGGTAAACCCACTGCCGCTGACTTCGCCGCCATTGCGGTGGCTGGTAAAGCTAGGCTGAAGTTGTGAGGACGTGTTGCCCGTATTTCCTGACCCTGTGTTTCCTGTTCCACTGCTGTCTGGCACCACAACTGTTCCGCCGGCGCTAGGGTTAAACACGACGGGCTGAGAGGCGGCGGCAAAGGTGGTTTGGTTTTGGCGACGCAGGCGACCGACGACGATACCTTCGTTGAGGCGATCGCTCGACTGCACATTTAGCGTTGCCACATATACGCCAGAGGAAACTTCCTGAGCCTGTAGCTCTCGCACGGTGCGCCCATCTTGAATCAGCAGAACCGAAGCCTGTGAACCAGGAGTACCGTTAATCGTTGCCAGAAATGTAGTGCCTGGACCAAGCTGGTTGCTAGCAGCATTGTGGGTTACTGAGCTAATTTGTACCGCAGCCTGGGGTTGCTGTACAGTAAAGCCCCAGTTGACGCTACGTTGCTCACCGTTGACGTTGCGGTAATCAATTTGTACCCGGGATTGACCAGGGGGCAAGGGCTGAGCAGGACGGTAGCTAAAGAAGTTGCGAGTCACCGTGCTGCGATTGGTTACATCTTGTCCGTTGACAAGAATTCGCACAGAGTTGAGGTCAACGGCAGGCGTGTTGTTGGTATCAAACTGACCTGAGATGGAAGTATCAGGCGGCACGTTTTGACTGTTAACATCGGGGCTGACATCGACGACCCGCTGTGCCAGGGCAGCTTGCGGAGATGAAGCGATCGGAGCAAGCAGCAAGCCCGAAGCCGCTAGCAGTGCCAAAAGACTTTTCTTCATAAAAAACTAGACCCGATAAAAACCAGGTGAAAACTAAGGTTAGTACTGTAGAACTCCTGAGTTAAGCGGAAGTTCCACCAATGGAGCAGTATCAAAAACGACGGTAGATGCGATCGCACTTGATACGATTTGCTACAAACCGTATCACAGGTAACTAAGTGCAAAACACTACCTAATTGGGTAAATAATGGTTGGTCATTGGTTGTTGGTCATTTGTCATTGGTTATTGGTCATTGGTTGGCGGCTATTTACAAATGACAAGCGACCACTGATAGATGACAAACCCACTTCTAAAAGCCTGAAGATTTACATTAGCTAGATCTGGAATCCAGGCGTTTGTTCACCCAACTGACTACACCGCTGAGAATTGCACCTCCCATTAAGATGCCAATGGAGGGGGTGAAGACGGGTTCCCACAATTTATACCAAAGGTCTAACCCTAGAGGGATGTTTAAAGAGCGTCCCAGAACAGCGATCGCCAGCCAAAAAAAGCTGAGCAAAACTAAAAAAATGTTTAGCATTAAAGCCTGGTTCAGCCAGTTTAGAAGTTTGTCTTTCATCAAATCTTATGGCGGTTGGAACTTAAGGATGAGCAGATCAAATGCTTGGAACGTGTTACTCCGTTAAAAAGTAATTCCAGTAATTAAATTAACAAAAAAATATGGCTGCACCTTCAGAGAAGAACAGCCACACTAGTAGAAGCAGAAACAAAAGTACTCATGAAAGCTTGCAAAAGTTCGTTTATACTAGTTCATTTGCTTCTTTGGTAATTCGTAAATTGTCTGGATCTACATAGTGGCAGGTTGCATCATCAATACAAATTAGTGCCCAGCCCGATTGATCAATACCCATGAACTTGTAGGACGCTTCTTGAACAAAAAATCCTTTGTGATTACGAGTTTCCGGCTTCACTTTAACGTTGTGAGTGACCATAGTTAACAACTCCTTAAATTTTTAAAAGTTCTGATGCAACGAATAGCGATAAGAACATCTTCATCGTTGTACTTCATCGAATCTTATCATTAGATTTTTGGATTTATCGTTAAATTATTTTGAGCTTAAGATTACGATTTTGAAATAACAGAATTACACAGGTCTAATCCTAAAAACGCCCGATTAACTCTACGGTTGATCGGCGTTTCTGAGAATATAAGGGAAGATTATTTACTTTTGCAGCAGATCGCCTGCAAAAGCTCAGCCTAACTGCCAAACAGCCATTCCTTAACTCGATTCAGGCTTTTCCAGTCTGGTTTTCTGCTTAACCCTTCTTCAAAATTCTGCTTTACTTCATCCCGCAGTTCGGGGACAGCCATGATCAGTTGTTCAGCCACTTCTACGTGCTGTCGAACTCCTTTTTGCGCCGTTTCTAGCATGGCGATCGCCAAATTAATTCGCGCCTGCGGATCTTGAGGATTCAGCTTAACTGCCTTTTGCGCTGCTTTATAGGCCTGAGTGGGCTTGCTGTCGAGCAAATAGAGCCAGGCCAGACACGTCCAGGCAGGGCTGCTTTTGGGGGCGCGATCGCACACCTCTTTAAACACAGGAATCAGCGTCGCAGGAGGGTCACCCGCGTGATAGCGCTCAATACCCTGGTCAAATAACGTTTCAACTGTAATCTCTGTCATACAGCGTCCCAAATTAACTTTTGTATTTTATATTCTGCACCAAATTGAAGTAGGGGCGAACAACCGTTCGCCCCTACTTCAATCTGTGTTTTACCCAATATAGCTATGAGAAAGACTTACCGCAGCCGCAGGTTTGGTTGGCGTTGGGGTTCGTAAACTGGAAGCCGCCGCCGATCATTGCGTCGCTATAGTCCAAGACCAGCCCGTAGAGATAAAGCATACTCTTAGGGTCACAGACGACCTTAAAGCCTTCGTAGTCAAACACTTCATCGCTTTCTCTAATGTTACTGGGGTCTTCAAAGTCCATCATGTAGGACATCCCAGAGCAGCCTCCCTGCCGCACTCCAACGCGCAGGCAAAGATCTTTGCCCTGCTTCTCCCGCAGCATCAAGACATGGCTTAGGGCTGCCTCACTCATCTGAATGCCTCGCTGTTGAGACTGGGTTGCTTGTGTCATAGGTGTTAAAGACTCCTTAATGCTGTCCAACTACTCTGTCTAAGGCTTAATCTAAGGCTCCAATCCAGCAAGGGTCTAATCCCGCAAAGGTTTAGTCCCACAAAATCGATTGAGCAGAGTCAGGCTAAATCACTTTATGTTCCTGCATCTATTATCCTGATCGTAACGGATCTGAGGCAATCTTTGGGTTGATGTACTGGTCTTGAAACTAATTCCCTTTGTCCAGTTGCACTGGTAAAAGAGTTTAGAGAAGGTCATTCAGTGTTTAAGATGAATGTCTATGCCCTCACTTCCTGGGTTCGCTAGGTCTGTGTTAAGACTGCTGCCTTTGTGCAGGTTTAGCGTCATTTAACCCACATTACTTCACTCAATTTGGTTAGTCTATGACTGCTCTCAATCGCTCTACCCGCCGCCGCCTCCAGCAGCTACGTCAGCTTCCTAGCGTGTGGGAAGGCGATCGCCGCGCGATTTCCCCCAGGGTAGCAGCCAGCATCGAGCCAGATGCCAATATGCGAGGAGAATGCATCCTTTGGGTAGATGGAACTGAGGCAATGGTCAGAGCAATGGATGTCGTGCCTGCCGAAACAGGACCAGAGGCGATCGTGCGAACGCTGATTCGAGCGATGGAGAGTCCTCATGCTTCGGTTAGTCCAGGTCGTCCTCAAAAGATTGTCGTGTGCAATCGTGAGATTCAGTTTTTTTTGCGCGGAGTGCTGCAAGACTTGGGCATCGCCATTGACTACGTGCAAGACCTGCCGCTAATTGATGAAATCTTTCGGGGGCTGCAAGAAATTGCCACGTCCAGACAGCCGCAGCTTCCGCCAGAGCAAGCAGAAATGTTAATGGAAGCAGCGTTTGACATCTGGAATGATGCCCCCTGGGAGGCGCTAGACGAGGAAAAAATTCTCTCGATTGAGTTGAACTATGGGGATGTTGGAACGCTGTATGTCTCCATCTTGGGGATGCTAGGCGTGGAATATGGGATTTTGATGTATCGCTCTCTGGATTCGCTTAAACAATTTCGACAGCAAGTGTTGCTGGCTAACGAGTCGCCCAAGCGCATGGAGGAAGCGTTTTTAGAGCAAGACTGTTTTTTTGTGACGTTTGATCAGCTTGAGGACTCAGAAGGGTTTGAAGAGACGGGCGAGGAGATAGACAGAGCTTTTGTAGCAATGGGTATTCGTCCTGCTTTTGGCAATTTGCACCCGTTGGAAGGGTTACGTCCCTCTCTTTACGAAGAAGAAGCGATCGCCGTCCTGGTTGCCCTGGTCGCGCTGCACCGATTTTTTCAGCAGCACCAAAGCACCCTCAACACTGGGGAATTTCCTCTGCTTTCCAGCCGTTATCGCATTCCTGCTGCTGCTAATTCCAATTCCAAAGTATCAGTAACCGTCGCAACTATGCCTGATTTGGCAGAAGAATTGTTTGAGATGTCTACTGGCTCTGAGTTTGACGATCTGTATGAGATTTTGCAGAGTCAAGCTCCCGTGTTGCGCGATGACTTGATTCCGGCAGATGCTTTCTTTAGCCTGGGGGCAATGTCTTGGGAAGTGGTCGAATACCTGCGTTTGGGAGCAAAGCATCATCAGTCTGCTGAGCAGGAGTTTCCTTCAACGGCAGATGGGTTTCCGGTGATCTTGATTCAGACTTCTCGACCCAAGGCGATCGCCCTAATCGAACAGATCCAGGCAGCAGGGGGCTTAGAGGCAATTTGCTTTAACCCTGGCAAAGACCCACTGGCAGACCAATCCTACGACTTGGGCATTTTAAAGACCAAAAACGGCGAAATGCACCTGTTTGGTGAATTTGAAGAAAGTGACCCGGTTCACATCAGCGCCCGCAAAAAATGGGATCAGCGCTGCAAAAAGACCAAAGGGTTCTGTGGCTTGGTGATTGCCAGAGGCTTAAAAGGGGCATCCAGGGGCAAGCCTGAGTTCAAAGACATGATGGCGCTGTTTGAAACGCGATCGCTTTCCCCTAAAGAACTCGGTCTAGGCACGCTGGAAATGATGCCGCAGCTAGAATGAATTCCTAACTTCTGTAACAGTTCCTCAAGAAGTCAAGATTTGGGTGAACTCCCGATGATACGATACCAAAAAATGTTCAGAGACAAATTCATGGCAGAAACTCTTACTGGACAAACTCCTCTATTTGGCGGCAGCACGGGCGGCTTGCTGACAAAGGCAGAAGTAGAAGAAAAATATGCAATCACCTGGACTAGCCCTAAGGCGCAGGTGTTTGAGATGCCGACAGGTGGCGTTGCGACGATGCAGGAGGGTGACAACCTGCTGTATCTCGCTCGTAAAGAGCAGTGCATCGCCCTGGGAGCGCAGTTCCGCAACAAATTCAAGCCCAAAATCGACAACTACAAAATCTACCGCGTTTTCCCAAGCGGCGAGATTCAATATCTGCATCCTAAGGATGGCGTGTTTCCTGAGAAGGTTAACCCTGGTCGTCCTTATGTTGGCAAGAAAGACCGCAACATTGGCAGCAACCCAGAGCCTGCCACTATTAAATTTAGCGGCAACACAACCTACGAGGTCTAGTGCAGCATAGCGTCCTGCTAGTCTTTGGCTGTGGACTTTGATCAATAGCTTCTTGGTTGGGGTAGGGTAAAACCTACCCCTTTGTTGTGTTGCGATAGGATATCCAAATCAGCTCAAATCGCCAGTAGGGACGCATGATTTTTCCTGATCTCGCTCAATTTTCTGAACTTGCACAGCAGGGTAATTTTGTTCCGGTTTACCAGGAGTGGGTTGCCGATTTAGAAACTCCGGTATCTGCCTGGTATAAGGTCTGTGCAGGACAGCCCTACAGCTTTTTGCTGGAGTCAGTTGAGGGTGGGGAAAAATTGGCCCGCTATAGCTATTTGGGCTGTGATCCGCTGTGGATTTTAGAGTCCAGAGGCAATCAGACGATTCAAACCCATCGCAGGGGCGATCGCCACACCTTCACTGGCGACCCCTTCACAGCCCTTGCCCAGTGCCTTGAACCCTACCACCCTGTCAACCTACCTCAACTGCCGCCTGGAATTGGAGGACTGCTCGGCTTTTGGGGCTATGAGCTGATTAACTGGATTGAGCCGCGAGTCCCTGTCTACTCGACTGAGGAAACTGACCTGCCAGACGGACTCTGGATGCAGGTCGATCATTTGCTGATTTTTGATCAGGTGCAGCGAAAAATTTGGGCGATCGCCTTTGCTGACCTGCGTGACCCGCAAACTGATTTGCAGCAAGCCTACCAGCAAGCCTGTAACCGGATAAAACAGCTCGTTGATAAGCTGCAATTGCCGCTGTCTCATCAGGACACCATCCTGGAGTGGAGACCGCCCAGCGATGCAGATCGTCCTCAGTTAACTTACACCAGCAATGTTTCAAAGGCTGAGTTTTGCGCCAACGTAGAAAAAGCCAAGAACCACATTCAGGCAGGCGACATTTTTCAGGTAGTAATTTCACAGCGGCTTTCGACGCAGTTTAGCGGCGATCCGTTTGCACTATATCGCTCTTTGCGGTTAATCAATCCGTCGCCCTACATGGCGTATTTTCACTTCCACAACTGGCAGATTATTGGCTCCAGCCCTGAAGTCATGGTTAAGGCAGAGCGATCGCCCCACCCTGATCAACCCATGATCGCGACCCTCCGCCCGATCGCCGGAACCCGTCCTCGCGGCAAAACGCCCGAAGAAGATGCGGCTCTGGCTCAAGACCTGCTGCAAGATCCTAAGGAAGTTGCCGAACACGTCATGCTGGTAGACTTGGGACGAAACGACCTGGGGCGAGTTTGCGCTAGCGGCACGGTGACGGTCGATGAACTGATGGTGATCGAGCGCTATTCCCACGTCATGCACATTGTCAGCAACGTGATTGGCAAGCTGGCACCTGGCAAAACCGCCTGGGATTTGCTCAAAGCCTGCTTCCCAGCAGGTACGGTCAGCGGCGCACCCAAAATTCGGGCAATGGAAATTATTCACGACCTGGAATCGTGTCGGCGTGGCCCTTACTCAGGGGTTTATGGCTACTACGACTTTGACGGAAATTTGAATACGGCGATCGCCATCCGCACAATGGTGGTTCGCGATCAGCCCGATGGCACTCACTGGGTCAGCGTTCAGGCTGGCGCAGGGCTAGTTGCTGATTCCGAACCGGAAAAAGAATATGAAGAAACCTTGAATAAAGCACGAGGAATGTTAGAAGCAATTCGCTGTTTGAGGCTGTGAGTCGTAAAGTTCTCTTCAATATTCTTTAACTGAGGAACTGACTGTTTAGTAGCCTCCGTCACACCACTCGACTAGGCAAACATTACCTGTTAAGAGGTGTGAGCGTAATGAAGAAGCGAATTTTGGCTGTAAGTGCGATTAGTAAGGTGATTTTGGCACTTTCAGGGCTTACTGCTCTGGCTGTCTTGCCGACACCTGCTTTTGCTTTTGATTTTCAAACTCAGTCTGGAGAAACGGTAGGCAACCCGGCTGGTCAATCACTTTATCAGGTCGAGATTAGGGCAGAGGATGTAGGTCAAAGATTTCCTGTGAGCTGGGTGTTACCTGCCAGAGCAGACATTCCTCAACTTACAGCGACAGCAGTTTTTGAAGTGGTTGAGCTAACCTCCAATCGCCTAGTGTTGGACGTTCGCCTCAGCAATGAAACTGCTGGATCTTTTCAGGCAGCCATCACCAGCTTTGGCTTTGGCATCACCCCCACTGCGACGGACGTTGCTTTAAGCGTGATTGAGGGGAACACCGCAACGTTTGAAACGGTTGCAATTAACCAGAACCAAAACTTTCCTGGTGGCTTTAAAGACATTAGCGTTTGCATCTACGCGGGCAACAACTGTAGCGGCGGTGCAATCATGCAGGGGCTACAGTCTGGCAGCAGCGAAGATGCTTTTCGTTTAGAAGTTGTAGGCGACTTTGGTGCAACGCCCAGCGTTTCTCTTGCTTCCTTCCCCATTAAGTTTCAAACTGAGGCGGGCAGCTTTGAGCTAGCAGGTTCATTCACAGAAGTCAGTGTTGCAGAAGTCAGCAATGATGGCGCAGTATCGGAATCTGATGACGACGATGACGATGATGATAACGACGACGTGGCATCTAGTAGCAGTGACGACAATGATGACTCGGATTCGGACGATGACTCGGATTCGGACGATGACTCGGATTCGGACGATGATTCGGACGATGACGAATCCGATGACGAATCCGATGAGGATGATGACGAATCAGACGACAATGATGAGTCTGAGGCTGATTTGCCTGATTCAGTTCGCGAATCAATTTATCGAGAAATCTCTACTCGGTCAGGAGTCGCCATTTCTGAACTGCGAATTGTAGAAGTCCGTCAAGAAACCTGGACAGATGGTTGTTTGGGATTGGGCGGCCCTGCGGATTCGTGTTTGCAAGCCCTCGTTCCTGGATGGCGGGTTGTCGTCGAGTCTGATGACCAAACCTGGGTTTACCGCACGGATGAATCTGGTTCTGTGGTTGTTTTAGATGTGGCGGCAACTGAAACCCGGACG
Organism: Leptolyngbyaceae cyanobacterium RM1_406_9; assembly: GCA_012033355.1. Taxonomy (GTDB): domain Bacteria; phylum Cyanobacteriota; class Cyanobacteriia; order Elainellales; family Elainellaceae; genus JAAUTN01. The sequence goes on from JAAUQZ010000113.1 coordinate 15,081, forward strand.
GCTAGCGTTTATACCGAAACGAGAACTGAAACAAGAACTGAAACAAGAACTGAAGTTTCGGGTGGCACTTCTGGCAGCGTGACGGCTGAGCGGACTGAGGTGAGTGTGCGTGAAGCCGAATTTTCACAGACAGTTCGAGCTTCTGTGTTACGGGCGATCGCCCAACAATATTCAGGCGAAGTTACCAATCTAGAAATCGTTGAAGTGCGACGCAAAGTTTGGTCAGATGGCTGCTTAGGCTTGCCCAGCAACAACGGCTGCACACAAGCACTGGTTCCAGGTTGGGTGGTTGTAGCCCGCAGTCAAGAGCAGGTTTGGGTCTATCACACCAATGAAACAGGCAGCGTTGTGGTGCTGAATGAATCCGCTACTGATATCCGCAGGGCACAGTTAGCTCGGCAGGGTTTACGGGTCAGCTTCCGTGACGTTGCCTCTAGCTATTGGGCAAGCGAATTTATCGGCGAACTGGCAGCCATGCAAATCATCGAAGGGTTCCCCGATGGCACCTTCCGCCCTGACCAACCTGTAACTAAAGCTCAGTTTGCGGCAATGTTACGTCGTGCCTTTGAACTGCGGGACGTACGGAATGCAGGTAGTTTCAGAGATGTGTCTTCATCCTATTGGGCTTACACCGCAATCCAAGAGGCTTATGAGATGGGCTTCTTGGGCGTGGATGATGACAACGAGTTTAACCCGACGCAGAATTTGTCCCGTGCGGATGTGCTGTTGGCGATCGCCAGAGGTCTACAGCTTTCCTCTAGCAGTTCTGTGAATGAAATGCTGGCTTACTACACCGACGTTTCAACCATTAGTTCCTCCGAAACCCGCAACCTGATTGCAGCACTAACCGAGCAAGGCATCATCGTTAACTATCCAGAGACCCGCACACTCAGCCTCAGCCGCGTTGCTACCCGTGCCGAAGTTGCTGTTTGCATCTATCAGGCTCTCTTCAGCACAGGCAGCGTCGTCGAAATTGACTCGCCTTACGTTATCACAACTGATATAAACGATGACGATGATGGTTTTGAAGATAGCGACGATGACGATGATGACGATGATGACGATGATGACGATGATGACGATGATGACGATGATGACGATGATGACGATGATGACGATATGACGATCGATGACGA
>JAAUQZ010000114.1 GCA_012033355.1 Leptolyngbyaceae cyanobacterium RM1_406_9
GAAGGGGAGCCGGATTGGAAGTCCCTCTCCCTCTCTGGGAGAGGGATTTAGGGTGAGGGCTGCAAAAGTGGGATGCACCCGAAAACTTGTTTCAGCAATTCAAACATCCGTCTCATTCATTCACTCCTTCTTGTTTACAAGTATTTAGGTCTGCGATTTAAGAAGTCGCAGACCTGGGCGCTAGTTTAACTGCGACCGCTGGGTTGACCTTCGGTGGTGGCAATTTCACCTGCTTCCATGAGTTGCTTAAAGCGGCTCAATTCTGACCCGATTTGCTGTTCCGGTTCTTCGCCAAACAGTTTTGCTAATGCTCCGGTTAAGGCTCCACCGGGCGGGTTGTATTCCATCACGACTTTGACTTCGGTGCCGCGTCCTTGAGGTCCGGGCTGAAAGCGAACAAAGCCAGAATTGTCTATGTCAGCGCCTTCTATCGAAGCCCAAGCAATCAGGCGATCGGGCTGAGCGCTAACCACTTCTGCGTCCCATTCCACCGAGGCTCCCAGTGGCGCAGTTGCTACCCAATGAGAGCGGCTGTTGTCATACACGGTAACGGACTTGAGATGCTTCATGAAGGTGGGCAGGTTCTCAAAGTTGTGCCAAAAGTTATACAGGTCAGAGGGTGAGCGGTTAATGGTGACGGTTTTCTCAACGCGAATGGTCTTGTTTAAGCCTGTGGCATCAGCAATGGTTTCAGGCAAGCTTTTCTCACTTTTTGCACCGTGAAAAGCTAAGCTGCCACCCGCGATCGCCATCAACGCTCCCCGCAGGGAACGCTGTTGCAGACCCATCAACACCATCGCGCTACCGCCAATAATTGAAGCCCAGCGTTCGGTATCACTTTTGCTGCCTGCCGCAGACTGGTCTTGCAGATTTGATTGACCTGTAACTTCTTCCATATTGCTTGTCTAGGTTTTCGATTCAAGTTTTTGGAGAATTAGAGCAGTTTGAAGGGGACTCAGAAATGAGTGAGAAGGGATGCAACAAAACACCCTAACGCTGCACTTCTAAGTCCTCTGGAGAGGCAAACAATTCCTGGTAATCGTCCGAGAGATTGGCGCGAATATCAGCAAATTCGCCTGGGGTGACTGCCGAGTTGAGTACTGCAAAGACTGCTCGCACCCAAGTTACGGTGGCGACCGGTTCCATTCCTGTCTTCTCACTGACTCGGAGATAAAACTCTTTTAGAGAAAAATGACTGCCGTTTTGGCCTTCGCGACCACGCAAACAATTCCCAACTGGGTCAGGTAGCTGAGCAGCTAGTTGACCTGCTTCGTCTCCCACAATTCGCTCTGCCAAAACTTCCAGCGTTCCGTGAGTCGCTTGCTCCGCTTGTTCGCGAGAATCGGATTGAGCAAAGCTTTGGATATGCTTGATCAATTCGTCGTATTTCATCTCCAATTCCTGTGCTCATTTAGCAATTGTGAACACAGCTTAGGAATGTGAGTGAAAGAAATTCTTCACTCCAAAGGGGTAGATCAAAGAAGGAATTGTTTCTGGTAGCTGCTTTTCAGCCTATTTGAAGATCTTGAAGCAATTGAGTTTTTAGAAAGAAGTTCCTCAGCCAATAGAAGGATGCTGTGCGCGAATGAATTTTGCCTACTGAAAAGAGATTGATGAACTTTTTTAAAGGGAAATAAAAGATGCAATTAAAGCCAATTCATCAGCAGGTGGTTGCCGTTGTAGGGGCTTCAAGCGGCATCGGTCGTGAGACGGCGCTACGGTTTGCCCAGCAAGGAGCAAAAGTTGTAGTTGCGTCCCGCAGCGAAGTAGGGCTACAAACCCTGGTTGACCAGATTAAGAACGCAGGCGGGGATGCGCGGGCGATTGTTGCAGATGTAGCTGAATTTGAGCAGGTGAAGGCGATCGCCGATAGCACCGTTGAAACCTATGGACGGCTTGATACTTGGGTTCATGCAGCGGCTACGGGGGTTTTGGCTCCATTTGAGCAAATTACGCCAGAGGAATTTAAGCGTGTCGTCGATGTCACCCTTCTGGGACAAGTCTATGGAGCAATGGCAGCACTGCCCTATCTCAAGCAGGAGGGCAGAGGGGCGCTAATTCATATCTCTTCGGTAGAGGCAAGGCGTAGCATACCGCTGCAAAGTCCTTACTCCGCTTCAAAACATGGAGTTGAAGGGTTTTTGGAGTCGTTGCGAGTAGAGCTACAGCACGACAACATTCCGATTAGCGTGACAAACATTATGCCAGCGGTGATCAACACGCCCTTCTATAACAAAGTAATGACTAAGCTAGGTGTGAAGCCAACCGGAGTCCCGCCTTACTATCCGCCAAGTCTGGTTGCGGATGCGATCCTCTACACCGCAGAGCATCCAACTCGTGATTTTATTGTGGGTGATGTCGGTAAAATTCTAGACGTGCTGCAACGTCTGTCGCCGCAGCTTGTGGATGCACTGCTACTGGCGATCGCTTTCCCACTCCAGCGAACTAATGAACTGAAGTCAGAAGATGATCCCCATGGTCTGTTTACTCCCGCTGATCCGGCGGCAGGCTATGACCGGGTTGAGGGCGATTTTGGACATCTGACGATTCCCAGCGTGAGCGACTGGTTTGACCGAAACCCAGCAGTGAAGTGGGGGGCGATCGCCAGTGCCGCAGCCCTTGCCCTGCTAGCGACCCAGGCATTCACAGGCAGATCATCTGTAGGAGAACCGTAAATGTCCTATCCTCAAGCACCCTGGACACTTCAGGGCTATTCTATCCAGAGCCTTCAACCGATTGATGTTGAGTATGTCCGTTCGCTGGTTCCGGCTGAGCTAGAAATCATTTCAGTCTTTCCCGGTAAAACTTTGGGCGGTATTTACGTTGCCTCCTACGAAACAGGCTCAACGCTGCTCTATAACGAGCTAATTGTGGTGGCTGCGCTGGTTCGCTATGCCGACCAGGTTGGCAGTTGGATATCACACATCTATGTAGACAATCCCGACTCGGTTGCCGGAGGGCGAGAAATTTGGGGCTTACCCAAGCAACTGGCTCAATTTGTCTGGGAGCAGGGCAACCAAAAACGAGTATCGGTTTATCAGGGCAATCAGTTGCTTTGTCGGTTTGAACAGAGCTGGCAAATTCCCACTTGGCGACAATCCTTCAAAGTGACGAGCTTTAGTACGCAGGATGCTGACTTGCTCTCATTCGAGGCAGAAGCATCAGCCAATTTCAGTTTGTTGGGCGCTGACTTGCAGGTGCCAAGTGGCAGTCCGTTTCACCATCTCAGCCTTGACCAGCCTCGGCTGGTTTTCTACGCTGATCTATTGCGCTTGTCTGTCGGCAGTCCGCAGCGGCTAGTAACTCGTGTGAAATTTTAAGATGCGCCCTCACCCTAAATCTCATGACGGGATTTTGGGGGATAAGGGCACATCAGAGCTTGATTCAGCAATTCATGCCATGAATCAATCGATACGAAGAGGTTCCTTTTGGGGAGCGATCGCCCTTTCCCCACTTTGTACTGGGTTTTCTGAGCTTCGGCTCCGCTCAATCCTCGTTAGGTTAGGGTTTGATAAACCCAGCTTAGGAATTAGTCCTTTCAGCAGCAACTTCAGAGGCTTCGACTGAAGGCTGAGTCGGTTCCTCGGAAATCACTTCAATCGTCTCCGCCACCTCGGAAACGGGTTCAGATTCAGGAACTATGTCGGGAGTCTCCTCAGAAGCGACTTCTGCTGGCGCTGACGCGGCTTCGGGGATCGGTTCAGGCACTACTTCAGGCGCAGAAACGGCTTCAGGGGCTGCTTCAGATGATATTTCGGCTTCAGGAACGGCTTCGGCTGTCGGTTCAGGAGTAACTTCTGATGCAGGAATAGCTTCAGGGATTTCCTCAGAAGCGACTTCTACTGGTGCTGACGCGGCTTCGGGGATCGGTTCAGGCACTACTTCAGGCGCAGAAACGGCTTCGGAGGTTTCCTCCGAAGCGACTTCAGGTTCAGAAACGGCTTCGGCTGTCGGTTCAGGAGCAACTTCTGATGCAGGAACGGCTTCAGGGATTTCCTTAGAAGCTACTTCGGCTTCAGGAATGGCTTCAGACGTTGGTGCGATCGTCGCTTCAGGCGTTGCGTCAGATGCTTCAGTTGTAGAAGCGGGTTCGATGGGTTCGGAAACTGGTTCAGCAGGTTCTATTGCCTCAGAAGGGGAGGCAGCTACTTCAGCTACTTCAGAAGCAACCTCAACTGGTTCTGGTGCCGCTTCTTCTGGTGCCGCTTCTAAGGTTTCTTCTGCAACTTCTTCTGGAATTTCTTCGACGGGTGGTTTGGGTGGCGTGGGTTTGGGCCCTCGCATCAAGGCCAGATTTGCAGGAGCGGGACGTTCATCGCGATCGCGATCGCCCTTTCCTTTCCCTTTCCCCTTAGAGCGATCCTTATCCCGATCTCTGCCTTTTTCTCTCCCTTCCTTGCCCTCGGCTGAGCGCAGGGCGTTGCGTTCTTCGGGCGATCGCTTCACCGGAGCGGGGGCGCGTTTTGCTGGAGCCGCTTCGGGCGCAGGCTCAACCGCCGCTTCCATCGCCACTTCACTAGACTCAATCTGAGGTTCGGCTACCTGACGCTCAGACTTCTTAATAGGACGTTCTACCATGATTCAACATTTTTGTTTACCTGTATCCTATCTCGAACCCAGTGGGCGTTGCTGACCCAGGAAGGAATTTGACTAAGGATTTTGGGCAGCACAGAGATTATCTATGCCACCCAAAATCCTTTGAGCTTTGAGACTCGTACAGCATCGCAGCTTAGCTTTAGGAATTTACCCTGAAGCTAAAAGTGGAGAGTGTGTTCAGATTTTTGTGTAAACGCGGGCATTCTGCCCGCATTTACACAAAAATCAAATTAGTCTCAAAGTGGACGAGCCATTAGTTTTTGCTGTTGCCTGAGCCGAGCAGCGAACGGAGGTGCCCGTTCTGGATAAAGCGATCGGAGAGAACCTGGCGGTAGACCGCTTCATAGCCATCAACCATGCGCTTGACGCTAAACTGAGCCAGCACGTGTTCTCGGCAAGCACGGCGATCAATTTCGGGAAGACGAGCGATCGCCTCCACGCATTCCTCCACGCTGTGACACAAGAAGCCAGTCTTGCCGTGAGCGATTACCTCAGACGTAGACCCTAACTCCATTGCAATGACGGGAGTGCCAGCCGCCATCGACTCGATCATCACGAGTCCAAACGGTTCGCGCCAGGTAATTGGAAACAGCACTCCAACCGCATTGCCCAGAAGCGTGTTTTTCTGGAAATGATTTGCCTCACCCAGATATTGAATTTGCTCACCGTCAATCAGCGGCTTAATTTCCTGCTCGAAATAGTCCACGTCTACGACATCGACCTTGCCCGCGATTTTTAGATTCCAGCCTGCTTGCTCAGCAATGGCGATCGCCAGATGCGTTCCCTTTTCCGGTGAAATTCGTCCTAAGAACGCCAGATAAGGTTCCTCACAGGGCTGAGGATAAAACTGGTGGCTATCAGGATCAATGCCGTTATAGACTGTCGCAACGCAGTTTAAGTTCAGTCGCGGTTCCCGTTGAGCATTGGAAATGCTAACAAAGGGTTGGCTCTTGGCATGGCTAAACATTTTCTCATTGTCAGGTGTGAAAATGCCGTGAAGTGTGTGAATCGTCGGGGTCTTCACCAGGTTGGCAAAGGGCAGTGCAGAGCAACCCATGTGAGAGTGAATGATGTCAAATTCCTGCGCCCGTTCGTACACCTGGCTCACTTGCAGCATTTCGTAGATGCCGTACTCTTTTACATTAGGAGCCAGACGCAATGCTTGAGGGTGAACAGACTCCAGCTTGGCCAGGCTGATAGAATCTCCCGATGCAAATAGCGTCACCTCGTGTCCCCGCCGAACCAGTTCATCGGTCAACAGCCCAACAACCAGTTCAACACCGCCATAGGCTGGGGGGGGAACTCTCTCCCATAACGGGGCGATTTGAGCAATCCGCATTACAAACCTCCTAAAGGAATATAAGACTTGGACCAAATTGACCAGCCCTTCGTCTACGGAGTGCTTTCAAGCGACTCATTTGCTTGAGAGCTCATAGATTACAAATCGTAAAGCAAGTTTTAATAAAATTCAAAACTTGCGACGAAGTGTCTGAAGTGTATGAATGATTTGCTTTTTTTGACAATGGGTATACCTACCCTTAAAGATGCGTAAAATCCACACTTTCTGGAAGTGCGAATCAGCATGAAAACATTTCCTGGCGGCGTGTCTAGGGCGATCGCCCCAAAATTTCAAGATCCGTCCCTAGACATAGCTTTAGATGAAGCAGGCAGCAGTAAATCCGGGTGAGAAACTACGACCTCGGAGTGAGGTTCTCCTGACTCGCCTTTTCAAGAAGTGCTGGGTGAATATAAATTTGTCAGCAAAAGCGGTCACAAGCCGCATTCTTCCAAAGACCTGAAGACTGAAACCTGTAAACCGTTCAAGGATTGTTGAAGGATTGTTGTAGAGGTGACACTATGACGATTCGCTACTGGCAACCTTTCCGTGAGATCGAAACTTTGCGCCGTCAGCTTGACCAGGTGTTTGATGAGATTACCCATTCTCAAAGTGACGCACCAGGAACTTGGGGTCCTGCGATCGAGATGCAGGATGATGGCGACAATCTGATTCTGAAGGCGCAGCTACCGAGTGTCGAAGGTAAAGATCTGGATGTCCAGGTAACTCGTGATAGCGTGGCAATTGCAGGCGATCGCCCCCAGCCCCCAGAGCAAAACTACCTGCATTCTGAGTTCCGCTACGGCAAGTTTCAGCGGGTAATCAACCTGCCCGTAGCCGTACAAAATGACCAGGTGAGTGCAAACCTGACCAATGGCATTCTGACGTTGACCTTACCTAAGGTGACAGAAGCCCGCAACCGAGTCTTTAAAGTCAACTTGGGGGAACTGTCAGAGGCAGCAACCCAAACGCTAGAAGCAAGCACTGACTCTGTTATGGAGAACAGCAGCAGCCAAAGCTAACAGACAAATCTTCTGACGTAAAACACAAATTCTTGTAGGGGCGAACGGTTGTTTGCCCCTTACTGATTGAACTGATTGATTCACACAGGCAATAAGCAGCAGAGCTTTACCAGCAAAGCCCATTTCATCCCCATCCGAGAATAATTCTCCGAGAATGATTTGATCTTTATGTAAATGCGGGCTGAATACCTGAATTTACACAAAAATCTGAGTACACTCCGCGTTTCTCCTATCCAACTGGGACAGCCGCCGACACGTGCTTCTGGATGATTTCTCGATACTGACTTTTTTGCTTCATCCCTTTCAACTGATCGACCAGCGCTTTGTCCTTGAAGAATTGGACGGTAGGTGTGCCCGTCACCCCGGCTGACTCAGCAATGTCTGGGTCTGCCTCAATGTCAATTTCTACATAGTGAATTTGACCGTCAAACTCATCTACCACTTTGCTAAGAATGGGCTTGAGCGTATGACAGGGGCCGCAGGTGGGCGAAGCATACTTGACTACAATGAGGCGATCGCTGTCATGGTAAAGCTTCCGCAGTGCATAGCCACCCTGATGACGAGTTCTAGCTACATCAAATTCTGCTGCTTGCTCATCCTCAGTCTTCTTATGGGCCGCTTCAGTCGCAGGTTTTTCTGAGGCTTCGGTCTGGTGAAACTCCTGCACCAAGCCGTTCACGGAAAGCCATCGCTCGGCCAGCATTGCCGCCATGCAGCCCGTACCGGCCGCTGTAATCGCCTGACGAAACTCATGATCCTGAACGTCACCCGCCGCATAGACTCCTTCTACGCTGGTTTCTACCGATCCGGGCTGGGTCACAATGTAGCCGACATCATCCAATTCCAGTTGTCCTGCAAACAGGGATGTGTTGGGTGTGTGTCCGATAGCGTAAAATAAGCCTCTGACGTGAAGTTCACCTTCTTCTCCAGTCTGGGCGTTTCTAATTTTGACCCCCTTCATGTGGTCTTCTTCACCAAACACGTCAAGCGTCTCTGTATTCCAGTGAACGGTGATTTTAGAATTGCTCAAAACACGGTCTTGCATCGCTTTGCTGGCCCGCATCTTGTCGCTTCGCACCAGCAAATGAACGTGAGAGCCATACTTGGTCAAATAGACCGCTTCTTCTGCGGCTGAGTCGCCGCCGCCAACCACAGCTAACTCGGCACTGCGGAAGATTGGCGTTGCGCCATCACAAATGGCACAGGCAGAAATTCCTCGGCTCCAAAACTGGTTTTCACAGGGCAGCCCTAGCCGTCTTGCGGTGGCTCCGGTGGCGATGACGATGCTGTGTGCTTTGACTTCCCGCTCTTCTGAGCGAATCACAAAGGGGCGCTGACTCAAATCAACTGAAGTAACGTCCTCTGTCACCAACTCTGCACCCCAGCGTATGGCCTGTGCTTTCATTTGATCCATCAGTTGAGGGCCGGTGATGCCGCTGGGAAAACCAGGAAAGTTTTCAACTTCGGTTGTGGTCATGAGCTGTCCGCCCGGTAGCCCACCTGCCTGAAATCCTTCAAATACGAACGGCTTCAAGTTTGCTCTTGCAGCATAAATGGCAGCCGTGTATCCAGCCGGACCAGAACCAATAATGACTAGATTTTCTACCGCTGGGTTTGTCATAGATCTAGATAAACTCATAACGACTACGCTTAGTATAGTATAACTTCTTAACAAAAGTCTAATCGTATTGCGGGCAGGCTGATTTAGCTATAAGAGTGGAAGGGGCGATCGCATCAGAAAATTCTCTAGATTTTCGGACAGTTTTACTCCAGCAGACCGTACTTAGGCCAATATAATGAAGAGGCAGTGCAATAAAAGTCAACGTCGTAAGGTGCGGCATGATGATCGGCCGCTTGACGATTTTTATCGGGAGATTGCTTTTCTATGGCAATGATTGAAACGAAGACCGAACCTATGGTGCTGAACATGGGTCCGCACCACCCCTCTATGCATGGAGTGCTGCGCCTGATTGTCACCCTGGACGGTGAAGACGTGATCGACTGTGAACCGGTCATCGGCTACCTGCACCGGGGCATGGAAAAGATTGCCGAAAACCGCACCAACACGATGTATGTCCCCTACGTTAGCCGTTGGGACTACGCTGAAGGTATGTTTAACGAGGCAGTCACCGTTAACGCTCCCGAAAAGTTGGCAGATATTTCAGTCCCCAAACGCGCCAGCTACATTCGCGTGATCATGCTGGAGCTAAACCGGATTGCTAACCATTTGCTCTGGCTTGGCCCCTTCATGGCAGACGTTGGTGCCCAAACGCCTTTCTTCTATATCTTCCGTGAGCGGGAGATGATTTATGACCTGTGGGAAGCGGTGTCGGGCTATCGCATGGTCAACAACAACTATTTCCGCATTGGTGGTGTTGCAGCCGACTTGCCCTACGGTTGGGTAGACAAGTGTGAAGACTTTTGTGACTACTTCCTACCTAAAGTTGATGAATACGAACGCTTGATCACCGATAACCCGATTTTCCGTCGGCGGGTTGAGGGGGTCGGCACGATTTCTCGTGAGGATGCAGTTAACTGGGGGCTTTCTGGCCCCATGCTGAGAGCGTCTGGCGTAAAGTGGGATTTACGCAAGGTTGACCACTACGAGTGCTATGACGATTTTGACTGGGAGGTGCAGTGGGAAACGGCGGGAGACTGCTTTGCTCGCTACCTCGTTCGCATCCGTGAAATGCGTGAGTCGGTCAAGATTGTTCGTCAGGCACTCAAAGGCTTACCCGGTGGCCCGTTTGAAAACCTGGAAGCAAAGCGGGTAGCGGAAGGTCCGAAGTCTGAGTGGGCTAAGAATCCTGATTACCAGTTCATTGGTAAGAAGATTGCTCCAACTTTCAAAATTCCTAAGGGCGAACATTACGTTCGCGTGGAAAGCGGTAAGGGTGAGCTAGGAATCTACATTATTGGAGACGACAACGTGTTTCCCTGGCGCTGGAAGATTCGGGCGGCAGACTTTAACAATTTGCAAGTTTTGCCCTACCTGCTGAAAGGGGTTAAGGTCGCAGACATTGTGGCAATTCTAGGCAGTATCGACATCATTATGGGATCGGTCGATCGCTAGTGCAGCTTTAGTTGGGTTGTTATAGATGGAGGAAGCGGGTTTTACCTGTTTCCTCTTTTTCTTTGTTTTTCGCTATGGGTTTATATCAAATCCGCTTGTGGAGTGGCGGTATCGGTAGGGGCGAAGCATTCGGTCACAATCTCTATCACTGCGGCACAATTCTTTTGCCGAATGCTTCGCCCGTACATCCAATCGTGCTTCTTAACAAACAGGGCCCGGATCATTCCTGCTCAGTGCCGCCTGTGTTTGACGCTAGTTGAGCGGAGGCAGGCGAGTCAAAGGGTTGGGGCAGTTTGTCAACCTGAAAGTATTGGTAAAACTTTTCTGTCACCTGAAGCCAGTACGATCGCCCGTCGGATTGTCTGCGTTTGCGAACAAAGCCCAGGCTGACGAGTTCTGGAACGTGCTGGTAAACGCCAGAACCGCGCAGTTCAACCAGTTCGGTTTGGCTGATTGGCCCTTTGAGGGCGATCGCCGCTAATGTCCTTAGCGCTCCTACCCCCAAATCTAACGGAATCAAGCTCTGCACCAGGTCGTGAAAGGATTCACGCAACTGTAGACAGTACCCTTCGGAGGTTTCTACAACTTCCAGGGCGCTGTCTCGATGAGCATAGTCAGTGATTAGCTCGATCAGGGCTTCTTCAATCTCTTTGCGGTCGCACCCCGAACATTCAACCAGTTTGGCGATCGGCATGGGCTGTGCTTTGAGATAAAGAATTGCTTCGATTTTGCTAGCAAGACGAGGCATAGATAAGTTTGAGCTAGTGGTATGGGGTATTAATCTTTGGCGTTACTCAGTTCGGGTATGGGTGCGGTGGCTGCGTTGACACACACTCATACCTAAAACTAGCAATCCCAGTACTACAGACTTCTACCTGTCAGTTCAACAAAGATGTCTTCTAGATTAGACGGTCGGATCATCATGCCTGTTTTGTCGGGCTGCTGTTCGAGGTAGGTGTTGGCTTGCTCCATGTTGGGGAAAAATTTATATTCCCAGCGATCGCCACTCTGCTTCATTAGCAAACCCTCACCATGTTTTTGGCGCAGTTCTTGGAGGGTGCCGATTTCAATCAGTTTGCCGCTGTCCATGATGCCGATGCGATCGCACAGGTACTCAACTTCTTCCATGTAGTGGGTGGTCAGCAGGATGGTCATGCCCTGCTGGTTGAGTCCTTTGATGATTTCCCAAAGGCGGCGGCGAGTTTGGGGGTCGAGTCCGACGGTGGGTTCGTCTAGAAATAGAATTTGGGGCTGGTGCAGTAAGGCTCTGGCAATTTGTAAGCGTCGCTTCATGCCGCCGGATAGGGTTTTAACCAGGTCGTTACGGCGATCGATCAGTTCGACGTATTCTAGCCAGCGGTTGATTTCGTGTTGCCGTCGAGAATTGGGAATGTGGTGCATTCGGGCATGGAATTCCATGTTTTCCCAAACGGTCAGGTCAACATCGACGCTGGTTTGCTGGAGGACTACGCCAATCTGTTTTTTAACGCCGAAGGGATGTCGCACGACGTCACATCCGGCGACGATGATTTCTCCCTGGGTGGGTTGGGTCAGGGTGGTGAGCATTCGGATTGTGGTGGATTTGCCTGCTCCGTTGGGGCCGAGTAGTCCAAATATTTCGCCTGATTGAATGGTTAGGGTGAGGTCGTTGACAACGGAGATGTTGTTGTAAACTTTGTGAACGCTCTGAAGGCAAATCGCAGCGATCATAGGGATTGATGTAAAGCAATGCTAATTTCGGGCTAATTCAAACTTACATCAGCTTGATCAACATCGCTTGGATGTTGTTCTGAATGTTGAGTTTTAAATTCTGTCTCTCAATTGCAATCCTTTTTGGGGGCTTTGCCCCCAAACCCCCACTGGGGGGACGAAGCGCGTCCCCCATACCCCTCCGCGAGGGATTGGAGATGGGTGGCGTGACGCGCTTCGCATCGGTTGGGTGGCGAGGGTTCTGCGATCGCTTTTGTTGACTCTATGGCGGCAGTACGAAGATCGGTGAGGACAAACGGTAAGCAAAAGCTTTGACCTAGTCAGATTCAGCTTCCTCCCTCACCCCCTCACCCCCTCACCCTCTTACAGGTTGGCAATCTCTACTGGCTCTACTGTGTCGGCTAGCTCGAAGCCGAAGACTCTGGAGTAAAAGTAGAGTTCGGTGTCGAGCGATCGCTTAATGTTCTCGGCTTTGCGGAAGCCGTGTTGCTCACCTTTAAACAGAACGTAGGCGACGGGGATGCCTTTGGCTTTGAGGGCTTCGACCATCATTTCTGCTTGGTTGGGGGGCACGATTTTGTCTTCGTCGCCCTGGAAGAAGATGACGGGGCAGGAAAGCTGGTCGGTGTGGTGAATGGGCGATCGCGCTCGATATAGGTCTTTGCGTTCTGGGTAGGGGCCGATTAAGCCGTCGAGATAGCGCGATTCAAATTTGTGGGTGTCTTCTGCAAGGGCCGCGGCATCGCTTACGCCGTAGTAGCTGGCTCCGGCTTTGAAGGTGTCGCGGAAGGCGAGGACGGCTAGGGTGGTGTAGCCTCCGGCGCTGCCGCCGTCGATGGTGAGGCGATCGCCATCCACTTCACCCCGATCGACTAGATATTTTGCGCCGTTGACGCAATCATCGACATCGACGATGCCCCAGTTGCCTTTGAGCCGTTCTCGATAGTCGCGCCCGTAGCCCGTGCTGCCGCCATAGTTCACGTCAAGAATGGCAATGCCGCGACTTGTCCAATACTGAATACCCAGGTTAAAGGTGGCGGAAGTGGCAGCGGTGGGGCCGCCGTGAATTTTGACGAGCAGCGGCGGACGTTCATCAGCAGGAGCCTGAAAGTCTCGGTTCTTAGGCGCGTAGTAAAAGGCGTAGGCAGTCAGCCCATTCTCGGTGGGAAATTCGACCGTTTCGGGAACGGAGAGGTAGCCCGGATCAACTTCGGTTTCGCTGGAGCGACGCAGCACTTCAGTTTGACCTGTCGTTAAGTCGAGACGGGCGATCGCACCGGGAACCTTCGGGGAACCTGCACCAAAAACGGCGTATCCAGGGGCAATGCGGATGCCGCTGATGCTGGCAAAGGGAGTTTCGATTTCGCTCAATTCTAATGACTGAGTGTTGAGGCGGGCGAGATGCTGAATGCCGTCTTCGGTGTAGGTGCAAATCAGGCTATCGCGGTCAAAGCCGTAGGTAAACATTCCAAACACCCACTGAGGTAAGCCAAATTCGGCAGCTTTTTGACACAGCGGCTCGACTTGCCCGTTTTGCCAACGATACAGATTCCACCAGTTGGTGCGATCGCTGACAAAATAAAGCACTCCATCGGGTGACCATTCGGGTTGAAACACGGATTCGGTGAGTCCGCCTGCGATCAGGTGGCGATCGCCCAATTCTCCATTCTCTTTCACCTCGGCGACCCATAGCTCGGTGCCATCCCAGGGCATATTCGGATGATTCCAGGTTAACCAGGCAAGCTGAGAACCGTCTGGGCTAAGGCGCGGTGATGAATAGAAGTCGTTTCCTGAAACCAGCACTTCTCCCGGCGTGGGTGAGTTACCCAATAAACTCACTGCCACGACCGTGTTAACTGCCTCTCGCTCTGAGGTAGTGTGGTCTTCTCGAATGCAGATCAGGCGATTTCGCTGGCGATCGATAACCGCATCGGCATAGCGAAAGTTGGCTTCTGGGGTAAGCGGCTGCGGTTCACTACCTACTGCCTGACGATAAAGCCGCTGGTCGGCAAAGTTGGAGAAATACACTGTTTTGTCTGCCACAATGTATGACCCACCGCCATATTCATGCACACGGGTGCGAACATTAAACCCAGTTGGGGTAATGTCTGCTGTGGTGCCATCAGGAGTACGGCGCACAACAACCGATCGCCCCCCTTCTAATGGGCGACCTTCGCTCCAGTAAATGTCGTCGCCGTCTAGCCTGATTTCACCTAACCGGATGGTTCCTTGCACAATCAGGTCTGAGGTGATGGGCGATTTCCAGGAGCCATAGGGGGCAAGTGAGTCAGTCATGGGTCGCTATAAATAAGAAGATCTCTAGCTTGAGCATAAATGCTTCTCGCTCATCTGATCACTTCAAATTTGACGTGGATCATCTGCTGGTGGATGTAGTCCAGTTTTTACCCAAAACCGTCTTGTTTCTCGGATAGAATCGTTCTCTGGATAACGGGTATCGTTTAAATCAAGACGAATGCAAGTTGCCCGACCAATCGGTGTAGTTCCTTCAATCACAACGCCTTGGTCTAGCCAAACAAAATGCTCTTTCCACTTCTGCTGGCGAGGATTGAAAATAGGAACGATCTCCTGTGTCTCTGGATCAACACCCGCTACAAAATTATAACGCCTCTCATTACAGCGACGACAGGCAAGCGCAAGATTATCAAGGTCATCAGAACCGCCTAAAGACTTTGGGATGACGTGATCAACGGTAAACCGATTAGCACTTAATCGTTCTGGAGAACGGCAATACTCGCACAGATATTTAGCACGTTCTCGAATAGCCTGCTTGAGTTCATCACTGATTGGCATTTTCAGCAGCAAGCATCGCGTTAACGTGAGTAAAAATGCGGTCTAACTCTCCGATCGCATCCAACTCAGAGATTTCATTGGTCGTTAACTGGTCGGCTTTCTTCTTCTCCAAAAGGCTTTCCATTCGGAGTTGAAGAGCTTCGCTGAACTTGAATAAATTCCAGTCTCCAACTTTTTCAAGCTGAATCTCATGAATCAGCGAGGACGGTTTATTGAGAGTTGTTACCATTTTTGCCTCTATTAGACTGCATCCAGAAGCTATTAACTTTTGTGCTTAGCAGAATTATAACCGCCCCTCAAATGGCAGGATTGACGACTGCTTCACTCTTGCGATCGCCACCTACCATCCCTTATTCGCGGCTATCGTTGCTGTAAGTGTAGGTAACTCCAAAACCTCACGCAATTCTGTCACCCTTTGCATAAAATTCAGTGCGATCGCCACCTTGTAGGGTGCGTCACGACGCACCTTCAATTATGTATAGCCACAACCAGAGCAATTGTTAAACACTCAAACCTTACAAACGGGTGCGCTTGCTTAGCAGCAACATCCCCTACTTTAGGCGATCGCTTCTGATATGCGTTTCGAGCAGGAGCTATAGGCTAAGATCGAATAGATTCCTGCTATTGGATAGCTGATATGGCAACCGCAGCGCGTGTTATTCATAGTGACCCTGACATCCTGGGAGGAACCCCTGTTTTTGTTGGAACTCGTGTGCCAGTAAAGACGTTGCTCGATTATCTCGAAGCGGGCGATTCACTCGATGAATTCCTGGATCATTTTCCCAGTGTTCAGCGTGAGCAGGCGATCGCAGCGCTTGAGTTAGCAAAGGAAATGCTGATAGCCTATGCGAATCCTGCTGGATGAATTTTTGTGCGTGTTTGATGTGGGGAGGTGGGGGGCGATCGCCTTCAGCACATTGGGATGAAAAAGCTCATAACAAACCAGTAAAATTTTTGAAGAATCTAGACAGTTTTTCTGGCGAGAGGCTAGTATGCAAAAAAATTAGTCAACCTAACTCTTAAATTTTCCAAATAGACAGAAGTTATGCTATCGCAGCATAACCTTCCCAAGATAATTGAATGACCGCGCTAATTGTAGAGATACGTCGTAAATTTGCTGAAGAGCAATTTGAGTTTTCTAAACACGCTGTTGACCAGTCCATCTTGCGACAAATCCGAGTTCAAGAAATTAGGGAGGCAATTGCGAACGGTCAAGTCATTGAGGACTAACCAAAAGACAAGTATGAACCGAGTTGCCTGATTTGCGGTCTAACCCAAGCCCAACGTCCTGTTCATGTTCAATGTAGTTATCCCTCTCGTTCACTCATCAAAATCATTACGGTGTACGAGCCTGATCCTCAGCGGTGGAATGACGACTTTACTCAAAGGAGATTTAGCGACGATGACAACTAACTGGCAAGAGACGTTGGTTGAGAAGCAGGTGACATACGCCTTAAATTTGAATGGTCAAATTGTTTTGATTGAGAACGTGCCTGCCCGTGTAAATGAAGAAACAGGTGAGCAGTTTTTCTCTCCATCCACTGTAGAACGCTTGCAACAGACAATTTTAGATAGAGAAGAACCTGA
>JAAUQZ010000398.1 GCA_012033355.1 Leptolyngbyaceae cyanobacterium RM1_406_9
AGCCTCCCCACGTGGAACTCCGAACTCTACCTTGAATTCCATCGCGGCTGCTACACGTCTCACGCCGACCAAAAGCGGTGGAATCGTCGCTGTGAACGGTTGCTCTATCAGGCAGAATTGTTTAGCTCAGTTGCGACCCTGCTAGCAGGTGCGAGCTATCCCAAAGGGGAAATCGAAACTGCCTGGAAACAGGTGCTTTTTAATCAGTTTCACGACATTCTGCCCGGTTCTTCAACTGCAGAAGTTTTTGTGGATGCTAACCAAGCCTGGATGGAGGCAGAACAAACCGGAGAACAGCTTTTAGCAAAGGCACTGGAGGCGATCGCCAGCCAAATTCAACTCCCTACCCCACCGCAGCCTAACAGCCAACCCGTCTTTGTCTTTAATTCATTCAACTGGGCGCGATCAGAAGTGGTTGCAGTTCCCATCTCTGATGCCGATTTAGAATGGCGAGTTTTTGATTTGTCAGGCTGTGAAATTCCCTGTCAAATTCAGCGAGATGATGGTTCGGCTCACTTACTATTTGATGCAGAAAATATTCCTGGGTTGGGCTATCAGGCGTACTGGCTGGGGTCTGACTTCCCCACAGGAGAAACGGCTTCGCATCGCTCCTCCCCAACTTTGACCGAACCGCCTGCCCCTTCAGATTGCTGGGTATTGGAAAACGAAACTTTGCGGGTCAGCGTCGATTCTCAAACGGGCAACCTGAGCAGCGTGTTTGACAAAGTGCAGCAGCGGCAGGTGTTGAGCGATGCGGGCAATCAGCTTCAGTTCTTTAAAGATGGCGGTCAATACTGGGATGCCTGGAATATCGACCCGGACTATGCTCAACACCCCTTACCTGCACCCGTGTTAAAGGAAATTTGCTGGCTAGAGCGGGGCGAAATTCAGCAGCGGCTTAGAGTTGTGCGCCAGTTTGGGCAATCGGAATTTCAGCAGGATTATATTTTGCAGACGCAATCGCCCATTCTCAAAATCGCCACCCTTGTCAACTGGCAGGAAAGTCAGGTGTTAGTTAAAGCTGCTTTTCCGCTAAATTTGACCGCCGACTCTGCCACCTATGAAATTCCCTGCGGGCGATCGCCCGTCCCACGCTTCCTCCTGCCGACCCAATCGATGCTCCTCCGCTGCCTGACGCAGTTCGGGCAAAGTGGGAAGTTCCGGCTTTGCAGTGGGCAGATTTGAGCCAGTCTGACGAGAACATAAACTACGGCGTAAGTTTGCTCAACGACTGTAAGCATGGCTATGACAGCCAGTCGTCTCAGTTGCGGTTAACGCTGCTGCGTAGCTCAGAATGGCCCCATGCCGCAGCCGATCGAGGTCTTCATCAGTTTTGCTATGCGCTCTATCCTCATCGTGGCGATTGGCAGTCAGCCGAGACAGTGCATCGCGGCTATGAGCTAAATCAACCGCTGCTGGTGGTGAGGACTGGGGGAGAGGGAAGCGATGCGAAGCACCTCATCTGGGGTAATCGCCCCAACCGCAAATTCGTGCCATTGCCGCCAACCGGACAATTCCTTCACCTGAACCCCAAAAACCTGATTCTCACTGCCTTTAAGCAAGCGGAACAGGGCGATCGGTGGATCTTGAGAGTTTACGAGTGTGAGGGGCGATCGGCAGAGCTAACGCTGTCTGGCACAGAAAATTTGCTGTTTGAATGCCTCAGCCCGAACGCAAAGCTCACCAATTTACTGGAGCAGCCTGATAGCCTTTCCTCAGATGAAGGAACCCAAACCTTTCAAGTTTCCCCCTGGCAAATTGCGACATTCATCCTCTAGAACTAGGGAGGAGCAGTAGATCGCAAAGCCTGGGTTTGCCCTCACCCCCCAACCCCTTCTCCCAATGGTTGGGAGAAGGGGAGCCGAGCCTCAAAGTCCCTCTCCCAAGCTTGGGAGAACGAGTGGGTTGCTATAGATCGAATAGCGTTCAGGTAAAGCTTTAGAATTTGGGCAGGAAAAGAAATCAGGAATTTGGGCATGGATATTAGAGATGGATTTGTGGGAACGGTCGGCAATACACCCCTAATTCGGCTAAACAGCTTTAGTGAAGAGACGGGATGCGAAATCTTGGGCAAAGCCGAATTCCTCAATCCCGGTGGGTCAGTTAAAGATCGGGCGGCTCTGTTTATCATTCAAGATGCTGAAGAAAGGGGCTTGCTTAAGCCAGGTGGCACCGTCGTAGAAGGCACCGCAGGCAATACAGGCATCGGACTAGCGCACATTTGCAACGCTAAAGGCTACAAGTGTCTGATCGTAATTCCAGATACGCAGTCCCAGGAAAAAATCGATATGCTGAGAACGCTAGGCGCAGAGGTGCGAACCGTTCCAGCAGTGCCCTACCGTGACCCCAATAACTATGTGAAACTCTCTGGCAGAATCGCCGCAGAGATGGAAAACGCAATCTGGGCAAACCAGTTTGATAACCTGGCAAATCGGCGATCGCACTACGAAACCACCGCCCCCGAAATTTGGCAGCAAACGGACGGCAAAATCGATGCCTGGACTTGTGCGACGGGCACAGGCGGCACCTACGCTGGGGTTTCTATGTTTCTCAAAGAAAAGAATCCAGAAATCAAGTGCGTTCTGGCAGACCCAATGGGCAGCGGACTGTATAGCTACGCCAAAACGGGTGAAATCAAAATTAAAGGCAACTCCGTCACCGAAGGCATTGGCAACAGCCGCGTCACCGCCAACCTGGAAGGAGCGCCAATCGACGATGCGATTCAGATTCACGACCCAGAAGCCCTGCGCGTCATCTACCAGCTTTTAAAGAAAGACGGCCTGTTTATGGGCGGCTCCGTTGGGATTAACGTGGGTGCAGCGGTGGCGATCGCCAAACGGCTCGGCCCCGGACACACCATCGTCACGGTTCTCTGTGATGGCGGCAATCGCTACCAGTCGCGCCTGTTTAACCCAGAGTGGCTAGCATCAAAGGGATTGAATTTTGCCTAACTCAGTAGGTGGGCATGGGAGCATCCCACTTATGCGAGAACAGCTAAAACGCCAGTTGACCATTGAGATACGCGCATTTCAATTGCAACATTGGGTTTACGGATTCCACGTTCCATTTAGCTCCCGAAATTTGTAATCTTCGGTCAATTTGTTTCACCGCAGACTCCACTGCACCAGAGCCAATGGAACACAGTAGTTCTGCCTGGTAATAGGCATAATTGACAATCCGAGTGCGATGCTTGTCAA